>NZ_JBVHWM010000003.1:0-376892 GCF_055564375.1 Streptomyces sp. NPDC029138 | reverse complement strand
CCCCCCCCCCCCCCCCCCCCCCCCCCCCCCCCCCCCCCCCCCCCCCCCCCCCCCCCCCCCCCCCCCCCCCCCCCCCCCCCCCCCCCCCCCCGCCCCCCCCCGTGCCCGGTGGCTGTCGTGCCCGAAGTTTCCCGATATTCCCGGCACACTTGCTGTCCATGGACGACGAATCCGGAGGTCCCATGCCCACGGCCGCCCACCCGGACGCCAACGCACCCACCGACGAGGAACTGCGCGCCCTGGACGCCCACTGGCGCGCCGCCAACTACCTGGCGGCCGGCCAGATCTACCTCATGGCCAACCCGCTCCTGACGGAACCGCTCCGGCCCGAGCACATCAAGCCCCGGCTGCTCGGCCACTGGGGCACCTCGCCCGGCCTGAGCCTGGTGTACACGCACCTCAACCGCGTGATCAGGGCGCGTGGACTGGACGCCCTGTGCATCTGGGGCCCGGGACACGGAGGGCCGGCCGTCCTCGCGGGCTCCTGGCTGGAGGGCAGCTACAGCGAGACCTATCCCGACGTGTCCCGGGACGCCATGGGCATGGAGCGGCTGTTCCGGCAGTTCTCCTTTCCCGGCGGGGTGCCCAGCCACGTGGCCCCGGAGACCCCGGGCTCGATCCACGAGGGCGGCGAACTCGGCTACTCCCTCGCGCACGCCTACGGCGCCGCCTTCGACCACCCCGACCTGCTGGTCGCGTGCGTGATCGGCGACGGCGAGGCGGAGACCGGGCCGCTGGCCGCCTCCTGGCACTCCAACAAGTTCCTCGACCCGGTCCACGACGGCGCCGTGCTGCCGATCCTGCACCTCAACGGCTACAAGATCGCCAACCCGACCGTGCTGTCCCGGCTCCCCGAAGCCGAACTCGACGCGCTGCTGCGGGGGTACGGCCACGAACCCCTTCATGTGGCTGGTGACGAGCCCGCCGTGGTGCACCGCGCCCTGGCAGCCGCGTTCGACGAGGCGCTGGACATCATCGCCCGGATGCAGCGCACCGCCCGCGAGGAGGGCGGCACCGACCGCGTGCGCTGGCCGGTGATCGTGTTGCGCACCCCGAAGGGCTGGACCGGCCCGGCCGAGGTGGACGGCGAACCGGTCGAGGGCACCTGGCGATCTCACCAGGTCCCGCTCGCAGCGGTGCGCGAGAACCCGGAGCATCTGCGGCAGTTGGAGCAGTGGCTGCGCTCGTACCGGCCCGAGGAGCTGTTCGACCCGGAGGGCCGTCCCGTCGCGGAGGTCCTCGCCTGTGTTCCGGAGGGGAGGAAGCGGCTCGGAGCGAGCCCGTACGCGAACGGTGGTCTCCTCACCCGCGAGCTGCCGCTGCCGTCCCTCGACACCTTCGCCGTACCGGTCGACAAGCCCGGCTGCACGCTCCACGAGCCCACACGAGTCCTGGGCGACCTGCTCGCCCGGGTCATGCACGACACCCGGCCGCGCCGGGACTTCCGCGTCGTCGGCCCGGACGAGACCGCCTCCAACCGGCTTCAGGCCATCTACGAGGCCAGCGGCAAGGCATGGCAGGCGAGGACGCTTCCGGTGGACGAACATCTGGACCGGCACGGGCGGGTGATGGAGGTCCTCTCCGAACACCTCTGCCAGGGCTGGCTGGAAGGGTATCTGCTGACCGGCCGGCACGGCCTGTTCTCCTGCTACGAGGCGTTCGTGCACATCGTCGACTCGATGGTCAACCAGCACATCAAGTGGCTGAAGACCTCGCGTGAGCTGACCTGGCGGGCTCCTGTCCCGTCCCTCAACTACCTCCTCACCTCACACGTGTGGCGTCAGGACCACAACGGCTTCTCGCACCAGGACCCCGGCTTCGTGGACCACGTCCTCAACAAGAGCCCGGCGGTCGTCCGGGTCTATCTGCCCCCGGACGCCAACACGCTTCTCTCCGTGACCGACCACGTCCTGCGCAGCCGCGACTACGTCAATGTCGTCGTGGCGGGCAAACAGCCCTGTTTCGACTGGCTGAGCATGGACCAGGCCAAGGCGCACTGCGCGCGGGGAGCCGGGATCTGGGACTGGGCGGGCACCGAGGCCGGCGGCGAACCCGACGTCGTCCTGGCGTGTGCCGGTGACGTGCCCACGCAGGAAGTGCTGGCGGCGGCGCAGTTGCTGCGCCGGCACCTGCCCCGGCTGGCGGTACGGGTGATCAACGTGGTCGACATGACGCGGCTGCTGCCGCACGAGGAGCACCCGCACGGGATGACCGACCGCGAGTACGACGGCCTGTTCACCGCCGACAAACCGGTGATCTTCGCCTATCACGGCTATCCGTGGCTGGTCCACCGCCTCGCCTACCGCCGCACCGGGCACAAGCACCTTCATGTGCGCGGTTACAAGGAGTCCGGCAGCACGACCACCCCGTTCGACATGGTCGTCCGCAACGACCTCGACCGGTACCGGCTCGTCATGGACGTCATCGACCGCGTCCCGGGCCTCGCCGTCCGCGCGGCCGCCGTACGTCAGGCGATGGCCGACGCCCGCACCCGGCATCACGCGTGGATCCGCGAACACGGCACCGACCTGCCGGAGATCGCCGAATGGAGCTGGAACAGCTGAGCGTGGGAGGGCACAGAGCCACAGTTCGACGTGTGGATTCGTGTACGGATTCGTGAACGCGTCGCGGATACAGGTCGGTTAATGCTTGCTCACGAGCTGGTTGCGAGGGGGTGAGCGCGCCATGATGGGCCCATGACGTTGGCCTCGCGCGCGCTCGCGCAACTGGCGACCTGGCCGGACCTGAGACAGGCCGTCCCGAGCTGCGGCCTGGGGCGGGCGGTGAGTTCGGCCCAGGGCGACATCGTCCACTTCCACTCCGAGCGTGATGTCGACCTACGGCTCACCCACCGGGCCATCCGGCGGTTCGCCAAGGACCTCAGAGACTCGGACGCGATCAGGGTCGTGCCCGGCTCGCAGTGGGTGACCCTGCGCCTGGACGCCGCGAGCGACGTCGACCTGCTGCTGACGCTGGTGAGCGTGGCGCTCCAGGCCCAGCAGACGTGGCCCGACCCGGCGGACCGGCCGCTCGCGGGCTGCAACGACCAGCGCGGCGCGGGGTTCGTGAAGGCGGACCTCGGCGGTATCTGAGGCGGCGGCCGGCGCCGGGAGGCCGGGCTGTCCGGGGTCGCCTCACACCGTCAGCACGCGCACCCCCGCCTCCTCGAACCGCCGTACCGCCTCGAGCTCCGCCGCCGTGTCCGTCACCAGCGTGTCCACCAGCTCCGCCCCGCAGATCCGGGCGAACGCCCGTCGGCCGAGTTTGCTGGAGTCGGCGGCGACCACCACGCGTTCGGCGCGCTCGCACAGCAGCCGGTTGATCGCGGCCTCCGCCTCGTCGTGCGCCGCCGCCCCGTGCGTCACGTCGAAGCCGACGACACCGAGCACCGCCACGTCGAGCCTGATCTGGCCCAACACCCCGTCCGCGAGCGGGCCGATGAGTTCGTACGACTGCGCACGCGCCACCCCGCCCGTCACCACGATCTTGAACTGGGGCCGCACGGCCAGCTCGTTGGCGATGTTGAGCGCGTTGGTGACGACGGTGAGCGCCGGGGAACCGGTGGCGAGGTCGCCGCGCACGGCCAGCGCGCGGGCCACCTCCGTGGTGGTCGTACCGCCGGTCAGCCCCACCGCCTCGCCCGGAGCGACGAGTTCGGCCACCGCCTTGGCGATGCGCTGCTTCTCCGAGGCGCGCCGGGCCGTCTTGTAGCGCAGCGGGAGTTCGTACGACACACCGTGCACCACCGCTCCGCCGCGGGTGCGGACCAGCATCTGCTGTTCGGCGAGCTGGTCGAAGTCCCGGCGGATCGTCGCCGCCGACACCGCCAGCTCGGCCGCCGCCTCCTCGACCTCCAGCCGGCCGCGCTCGACGAGCAGTTCCAGCAGCGCCTTCCAGCGGGCGTCCCGGGACATCCGCCGCCTCCCTTCCGTTCGATCTCCCGGCGACCCTAGCGCACCCGCCTTGCGCCCAAATGCTTGATTGTGCTCGAAAACTCGCTATACCTTGCAGGAACAATCAGCAGGGGAGGGTGTGGGCATGACCCATGTCGAGAACGAGCTGAACAGCCAGCCCGAGTGCTGGATACGGGCGGCCGACCAGGCGGGGCGGCACCGGGGCGCACTGCCGAAACCGGGGGAGCGGGTCGCCGTCGTCGGGTGCGGGACCTCCTACTTCATGGCCCAGGCCGTGGCCGCCCTGCGCGAGGGCGCCGGGCAGGGCGAGACCGACGCGTTCCCCGCCTCCGAGTTCCCGCACGGGCGGTCGTACGACCGGGTCCTCGCCCTCACCCGGTCCGGCACCACCACCGAAGTACTGCAACTCCTCGGCGAGTTGCCCGGACGAACCCGCACCACCGCCGTCACCGCCGACCCGGACACCCCGGTCGTGTCCGCCGCCGACGACCTCGTCGTGCTGGACTTCGCCGACGAACGCTCCGTCGTCCAGACCCGGTTCGCGACCACCGCGCTCACCCTCCTGCGCGCCCACCTCGGCCTGCACACCGACGCCGCCGTCGCCGACGCCCGCACCGCCCTCGCCACTCCCTTGCCCGAAGGGCTCGTGGAATGCGCGCAGTTCACCTTCCTCGGGCGCGGCTGGACCGTCGGACTCGCCAACGAGGCCGGACTGAAGATGCGCGAGGCCTCCCTCTCCTGGACCGAGGCCTATCCGGCGATGGAGTACCGGCACGGCCCGATCAGCGTCACCACCGAGGGCACCGCCACCTGGATGCTCGGCGCGGCACCCGACGGACTCGCCGAACAGGTCCGCGCCACCGGCGCCCTGTGGGTCGAGGGCGGGCTCGACCCGCTCGCCGAACTCGTCCGGGTCCAGCGGCTCGCGGTCGCCGTCGCCGCCGCCCGGGGGCTCGACCCCGACCGGCCGCGCCACCTCACCCGCTCGGTGATCCTCGCCCCCTGAACCCGCCGGCCCGTCCCGGAAGGACACCTCACGTGCCCCTCGCGTCCACCGGCGAGCTGATCACCCGGGCCGCCGCCGCCCGCTCCGCCGTCGCCGCGTTCAACGTCATCACTCTGGAACACATCGAGGCCGTCATCGCCGGCGCCGAGTCGGCCGGCGCACCCGTGGTCCTCCAAGTCAGCGAGAACGCCGTCAAGTTCCGCTACGGACGGCTGCTGCCCCTGGCCCGCGCCGCCGTCGCCGCCGCCGAACGGGCCGCCGTACCCGTCGCGTTGCACCTGGACCACGTGCAGAGCGACGACCTGCTGCGCCAGGCGCCCGGCGCCGGGTTCAGCTCGGTCATGTACGACGCGGCCCGGCTGCCGTACACCGGCAACCTGGCCGCCACCCGGGCCGCCGCCGACTGGGCGCATGCCCAAGGTCTGTGGATCGAGGCCGAGTTGGGGCAGATCGGGGGCAAGGACGGCCGGCCCCCGCTGGACGCGCACGCGCCCGGCGCCCGCACCGACCCGGGCCGGGCGCGGGACTTCGTGGCCGGCACCGGCGTCGACGCCCTGGCCGTCGCCATCGGCAGCGTGCACGCCATGACCACCCGCACCGCCGTCCTCGACCTCGGCCTGCTGGGACGGCTGTCCGCCGCGCTGACCGTGCCGCTCGTCCTGCACGGCTCCTCCGGCGTGCCGGACGACGGACTGGTCGCGGCGGTCGGCGGCGGCATCGCCAAGGTCAACGTCGGGACCGCGCTCAATGTGGCCATGACCGGCGCGATCAGGGATTTCCTCGCCGCCCGCCCCGAGGCCGTCGACTCGCGCAAGTACCTCAGTGTGGGCCGGGAGGCGATGGCCCTGGAGGTACGGCGGATCATCGGGGTGCTGTCCCGCACACCCGCCTGATCGTCCCACCGGCGCCGCCCGTGCCGTTCATCCCTTCTTGACCGCCCTCAGCACCACGAACTTCGGGTCCGACGCCACCAGCTCGCTGTTTCCGAACAACCGCCTCAGCTTCACGTGATACCCCAGGTGCCGGTTCCCGATCACCCACAGCTCACCCCCCGGCCGCAGCGAGCGCAGCGCCCCCGTGAACATCCGCCACGCCGTCGCGTCCGTGGTCGCCTGGTGGGAGTGGAACGGCGGGTTGTTCAGGACCAGGTCCACACTGCCGGGCGCCACCCCGGCCAGCCCGTCGCCGACCCGGAACTCGGCGTGCCCCGGCACCCCGTTCGCCTTGTACGTCGCCTCCGCCGAGGCCACCGCCTGGTACGACTCGTCCACGAACAGCACCTCGGCCGCCGGATCGGCCAGCGCCACCGCCGTACCGACCACGCCGTTGCCGCAGCCGAGGTCCACCACGCGCCCGGCGCCCGGGCCGGGCAGGTGCTGGAGGAAGAACCGGGTGCCGACGTCCAGCCGGTCGGCGCAGAAGACGCCCGCGTGATTGACCACCGTGCGCCCCGACACCGCGCCGAGGCCGTCCGGCAGGGCGTAGCTGTACGGCCACGGGTTCGCCGGCCGCTCCAGCGCCGGGTCCGGGGTGCAGAAGATCAGCCGGGCCTTCTGCCGGGCCAGGGAGGTCCGGGTCGGCCCGAGGATCCGCTCGAACAGCTGGACCGTCGAGGTGTGGATCTCCTTCACCATCCCGGTGCCGACCACGACCGTGTCCGCGTGCACGGCTGGGGCCAGCCGCAGCAGCTGGTCCTCCAGCAGCGCCAGGCTCTTCGGCACCCGCACCAGCAGCACGTCCACCCGCTCCGGCGGCGGGTCCTGTGTGGTGAGCAGCCGTACCGCACCAGGCTCCACGCCCGCCCGCGCCAGGTTCGCCCGGGTCGCCTCCTGGCCGAGGAAGGAGTCGGTGATCTGCGTCGGCCGGTGCTCCGCCAGCGCGGTCACCAGCGCGCCCCAGCGGTCCCCGACCACCACGACCGTGCCCGTGAGCGGTACCTTCTCCTCTGCGAGGTGGCGCAGCAGGTACGCGTCGGAGGCGTCCCAGGCGCGCAGCCGGTCGCGGGGGTCCTCGGGGAAGCGGGTCAGCTCGACCTCGCCCCACGGTGTCGTCATACGGTCGCTCATCGTGCGTCCAGGCTAGCGGAGCCGCAGATCAGAGGGCGTGGGGCAGGATGGGGGCATGGAGGAGGAGCTGTTCCCCCGGGAGCGTGCGGAGGTCGCGCCGGGCGCCGTGCACGTCGTGGACTGGCTGGACGCCGAACGGCAGCGCGCCCTGCTCACCGCGTGCCGGGAGTGGGCCACGCCGCCCGCCGGACTGCGCACGGTCCGCACCCCGGGCGGCGGCACGATGACCGCACGCCAGGTCTGCCTGGGCTGGCACTGGTACCCGTACGCCTACGCCCGCACCGTCGTCGACGGCGACGGCAGCCCTGTCAAGCCCTTCCCGGACTGGCTCGGCGAGCTGGGCCGTCGCGCGGTGGCCGACGCGCTCGGCCCGGACGCCGTACCGGCCGCGCCGTACGACATCGCGCTGATCAACTTCTACGACGGCGACGCCCGCATGGGCATGCACCGCGACGGCGACGAGAAGGCCGACGCGCCGGTGGTCTCGCTGAGCCTCGGCGACACCTGCGTGTTCCGCTTCGGCAACACCGAGACACGCGCGAAGCCGTACATCGACGTGGAACTGCGCAGCGGCGACCTGTTCGTCTTCGGCGGACCGTCCCGGTTCGCCTACCACGGCGTGCCGCGCGTCCGCCCGGGCACGGCCCCCGCGTGGCTGGGGCTCGCCGGACGGCTGAACATCACCCTGCGGGTGAGCGGCCTGTAGCCGGCGGCGCAGGCCACCCGGGGTACGGATCATGGGAGACTCGCCCTCATGAGCGGCAAGGCGGATCCCCGGACAGCGGGGGAGAGGACCACGGCAAGGGCGCGGCTGGACCGCGGGCGCGCGGCGCTCGGGCCGGCCCTGGAGCTGGTGCACACCGGGCGGGCGCCGACCCGTGCCGTGCTCACCGCCGAACTCGGCGTCACCCGCGCGACGGCCGGCGCGGTCGCCGCCGAACTGGAAGCGCTGGGCCTGATCCGGGTCGACGCCCGGCCCGGCTCGGCGGCCGGCTCCCAGGGGCGCCCCTCGCACCGGCTGGAGGTCGCCGAAGACGGCCCGGTCGCGCTCGCGGCGCAGATCCACGCCGACGGCTTCCGGGCCGCGCTGGTCGGGCTCGGCGGGCGGATCGTGGCGACCGCCCCCGGCTGCGAGACCGTCGACGCGGACCCGGCGAAGGTGCTCGGCTCCGTGGTCGAGGCGGGCGCGGAGCTGCTGCGCGGCACCGGCCGGCGCTGTGTCGGCGCCGGACTCGCCGTGCCGTCCGCCGTCGCCGAACCCGCCGGCCTGGCCCTCAACCCGCTGCACCTGGCCTGGCCCGTCGGCGCCCCCGTCCGGGAGATCTTCGCGGAACGCGTGCGCGCGGCGGGCATCACCGGCCCGGCCTTCGCCGGCAACGACGTCAACCTCGCCGCGCTCGCCGAACACCGGCACGGCGCCGGCCGGGGCGCACGGGACCTGCTGTGCGTCGCCACCGGACACCGGGGCGTCGGCGGCGCCCTCGTCCTGGACGGCCGTCTGCACACCGGAAGTTCGGGGCTCGCGCTGGAGGTCGGCCATCTCACGGTCAACCCGGAGGGCCGCCCCTGCCACTGCGGCAGCCGGGGCTGCCTGGACGTCGAGGCGGACCCGCTGGCCCTGCTCGTGGAGGCGGGCCGGGACCCCGGCCCCGAGGTGTCGCTGGTCCAGCAGGCCAACGACCTGCTGCGCACCCAGTACGACGACCCGGCCGTCCGCAGGGCCGCCGAGGTCCTCATCGACCGTCTCGGCCTCGGCCTGGCCGGCCTGGTCAACATCCTCAACCCGGACCGCATCATCCTCGGCGGTCTGCACCGCACCCTGCTGGACGCGGACCCCGGCCGGCTGCGCGCGGTGGTCGCCGACCGCAGCCTGTGGGGCCAGAGCGGGGGCGTCCCCATCCTGCCGTGCACCCTGGACCACAACAGCCTGGTCGGCGCGGCGGAACTGGCCTGGCAGCCGGTGCTGGACGATCCACTGGGGGCGCTGGCCGGGAGCGACTAGTCCGCGGTGAACGCCCCAGTACGCCATCCCCGCCGGGCCGTTCTCGTCGCACAGCACCGCTCGGTTGCCACAGGCGCGGTCGGGGAAGGGCAGCCGGTCCGACTCCAGGGCGTCGAGCCACGCGGCGCGCGTCGGCCGGCCGTCGGGTGCCCAGGCTCTGCTCCAGCGCCGGTCAACGACCGCACGAACGGCCCGCCTTCGGCCTCCGTGGGCTCCACCATGATCGACCAACGGTCCGCCGTCCTCGGCGGGCACGCCCTGCCGCGCGGACCAGTCGGCGAGCCTGGTCAGACAGCCGTCATGCGTGGTCGGCGTGCTCGTCAGCGCGGAGGAGGCGCTGGAGGCCGCTTCGTCCGCCACGGGGAGCGCTCCGCCGTGCCGACACCTCCCACGGCGGCCGTGGTCGTCGGCGCGCGGCGCGGCCTCGGTACGAGTTCGCCGCCGCAGTTGGGGCAGATCTGGCCCAGAGCCGCTCCGCACGCCTCGCAGAACGTGCACTCGTAGGAGCGGATGCGGGCCGGACCGTCCGGGGGCAGCGCGGTGGTCTCGCAGCGCTCGCAGCGGGCGCGCATCTCCAGGCCCATGCTCTCCCGTCCCTTCGGACAGCGGTCGGTGGTCGTGGTCGCCGGCTCGCATCCGCCGTCGGCTCTCATCCTCCCGGCCACGGCCGGCGGCGGAACCGTCCGGGTGGGACAGAGATCCACCGGATCGGGCCACGGCCCGGTCAGCTCCAGGCGGCTCCGAACGCCCGCCCCGGATGCTCCGTGAAGATGCGGTCCACCAGGTCCGCGCCCACCGCCTCCGCCAGCCGCCGCCGTACCCGGCGCAGCAGGTACGGCATCCCGGGCCCGCCGTCGACGGAGCGGGCCCCGGCGGTCACCGTGTCACCGCCGAGCAACAGCCGGTCCCCGAACCCGGCCTCCGCCAGGGCCCGTACCGCCTCCGGCATCCGCCAGTCGGTGGCGTGGTGGGCGCGGGACGGGCCGTCGAAGGCCAGCCAGCAGCCCGACGCGGCGGCCTGCCGGAGCGTCACCGGGTCGGGGGAGCGGTTCAGATGCCCCAGGATCACCCGCTCACCGGGCACGCCCGACTCACCGCACAGCAGGTCCAGTACGTCCAGTGCGCCGGTGCCCAGCTCCAGGTGGACGGCGATGGGGGCGCCGGTGACGTGGTGCGCCTCGGCCGCCGCCGTCATGGTCCGGCGGGCATGCGCGTCGAGCCCGTGGAAACCGCCCGCCACCTTGATGAATCCGGCCCGCACACCGGTCGTACCGATGCCCTCGGTGAGTTCGGTGACGAACAGAGCGGCCAGCCGGCCGCCGCGCAGCCGGGTGAGCGACTCGGGGTCGTAGTGCGCCTCCTGGTGCAGTCCGGTGGCGCAGACGATCCGCACCCTGGTCGCGCGGGACAGTTCCGGCAGATTCGCCGCCCGCCGTCCCATGCCGTACGGCGTCCACTGCGCGACGGCCGCTCCGCCCGCCGCGCGGAAGGCCGCCAGCTCGGACCGCGCCGCGCAGACGTCGTCCAGCTCCTGCCCCGGCAACAGCGGGCTGCGCAGGAAGAGATGGTCGTGCGCGTCGCACACGCCCAGCTCCTCGGGCCGGATGTCACCGAGGACCGTGCGGACGTGGGTCACCACTGCCGTCCGCGCGGGAGCCGGTCCCGGCCGGGTGCGGACAGGTACAGCACCTCGAAGACGTCCCCGTCGGCCTTGGGCGCCTCGTGCTCCCAGAGAGAGAAGTGCATCAGCTCCCAGGCGTGGGTGTCCACGGCCGCCGCCGCGAGCACCGCCCCGTCCTCCGCTGCCAGCCGCTCCGTCTCGGCCGCCGCGTCCGCCATGAACGACGCCAACCGCACGCCGTCCGGGACCGGTTGGCGCCGGCGGACGGCGAACGCCGGGGCGGAGGCGGCCGCTGTGCCCTCCTCGAAGGCCAGGCCGGTCCACTGCCGGATCGCGGGCCGTCCGAAGTCGTCGACGGGCCCCTGGAAGGCTCCGCCCCACAGGAAGCTGTTCATGCCCTCCATGGTGTTCCAGAGGTAGAACGGGCCGTACTGGTTCACCGGCGAGCCGTTCACCCCGCGTTCGCGCATCACGTACGTCTTGATGCCGAGGCCGTCCCAGTCGTCCAGCAGATGCCCGACCCGGGAGACCCGGGAGCGGATGATCCCCATGTCGTAGTCGGCGGGCAGGGTGAACTCGTACTGCATGGCGTGCATCTCGCGAATCCCTTCTCGGGCGGGCTGGTTGGCCGCGTCTCAGGCGGGGTGGTCGGCCACGTGCGCGTGCCTCAGTTCTCCTGGTCGGGAGCCGGAGGTGCCAGCAGGGAGAGCAGACCGCGCACGCCCGCGTCGAAGGCGGCCGGCGATCCGGACGCCCGGGCGAGGACGTAACCGCCCTGCACGGTCGCGAGGACGGCGGCGGCGATCTCCTCGCCGTCCAGCCCGGGCGCGAACTGCCCCTGCCGCTTGCCCTCTTCGACGATCCCGGCGATCCGCTCGCGGATGGCGGCGATCGTCTCGTCGACCGGCGCGCGCAGCTCCTCGCTCGCGATCACGTCCGGGTCCATGGTCAGCCGGCCGACCGGACAGCCCCGCAGCACATCGCGCTCGCGCAGCAGATACGCCTCGATGCGCTCGTACGGCGTGCCCGGCCCGTCCAGGACGGCCTCGGCGGTGGCCCGCAGTTCGTCGGCGGTGCGCCGGATCGCCGCCAGGGCGAGGTCCGGCTTGCCCTTGAAGTGGTGGTACATGCTGCCCTGGCCGGCCCCGGCGCGTTCCAGGATCGCCTTGGGGCTGGTGCCCACGTACCCGCGCTCCCACAGCAGCTCGCGGGTGGACTCGATCAGTCGTTCCGAGGTGCTCATGCGCTCACTGTACATACTGGTAGTTACAACCAGCCACCCTGCTCCGGGAGCAGCCCGGCGGCACGGCCGTACTCCCTCCGAGGTACGCGCACCGCCGCCGGCCGCACGACGACCCGGACCCCCTGCCGGAGGGAGCCTCGGAACAGCACCCGAAGACCTGAACCGACGAAGACCTGAACCGACGAGGGAGACGACCTGAGATGCAGACCCTGGCGCACTGGGACGGCGGCGGACCCGGCCCGTGGATCCTGTTCGTCCCGCTGATCTGGGCGGCCGTCGTGACCGGCGCCGTCACCGTCCTGCGCCGCACCGCCCGGCGCGGGCGCGGCGGCCCTTGGCGGCCGGTGGACGCGGGACGCCCGGCGGGTGACTCGCCGCTCGCGGTCCTCGGCCGCCGCTTCGCCTCCGGCGAGATCGACGAGGACGAGTACTGGCGCCGCCTGTCCGTCCTGGAGGAGCAGTTCGGCCGCACCGGCAAGGGCGGTGCGGCATGACCACGACGACCGAGGTATCGGGCTGCGGCCCGCGTCGTCAACGGCGGTGAAGGTGTACGGCTCCGGCGACGCCGCCGTACGCGCCCTGGACGGCGTCGACGTCACCTTCCCCGCCGGACGCTTCACGGCGATCATGGGCCCGTCGGGCTCCGGCAAGTCCGCCCTGACGCACTGCACGGCCGGCCTCCACACACTCACCTCCGGCGCCGTCCGCATCGGCGAGATCGAGCTGGGCGCGCTGGACGACCGCCGTCTGACCCTGCTGCGCCGCGACCGGGTCGGCTTCGTCTTCCAGGCGTTCGACCTGGTGCCCACGCCGACCGTCGCGGAGAACATCACGCTGCCCCTGGACCTGGCCGGCCGGCGCGGCGACCAGGAGCGGATCGACGCCCTCGTGGACATCGTCGGGCCACCCGCCCGGTCAGCCGCGGACGGCTGACCGGGCGGGTGCTGGTGTCCCGGTCGCGGTGGGGGCGGGCTCCACGGCGGGTGCGGGGGGCGCGACCGGCGCCGCGGTCGTGGCGGCGACGGGTGCCGTGCTTCCAGCGGGTGCTGTACGGCGGAGGGGCGGGGGTGCGGGACTCGCGGGGGGCGCGGCACTCGCCGGTACGGGAGCTGCCAGGGCCACAGCCGGCCTCGCCGGAGCAGCCGCTCCCGCCGGGAGAACCGCCCCGGCCGGAAGAACTGGCTCCGCCGGAGCCGCCGACCCCGCAGGGACAGCCGTCCTCGCCGGGACAGCCACCTCCGCCGAAGCGGTCGCCTTAGGTGGAGCAGCCAGGCCAGTGCATGGGGGCACGCCTACGCCGCTCGGCACGCCTACGCCGCTCGGCACGCCTACGCCGCTCGGCACGCCGGCGCCGCTTGGCAAGCGAGCGCCTGTCGGCACGCCAGCGCCTGCTGGAACAGGCGTGCCGGCTTCGGGCGCGGAACCCCCAGGCCTCGCCGACGTGCTGGCCCCAGTGGGGACACCGGCTCCACGTCTCGCCGGGGCACCAGCCCCAGCGGGAGCGCCTGTTCCTGGCCTCACCGACGCACTTGCTCCAGCGGGGACCCGTGTCCCGGGGCTCGCCGACGCACTTGCCCCAGCGGGGACCCGTGTCCCGGGGCTCGCCGACGCACTTGCCCCAGCGGGAACCCTGGTCCCGGCGCTTTGCGACGCGTTCGCCTCAGCAGGAACCCTGGTCCCGGCGCTTTGCGACGCGTTCGCCCCAGCAGGAACCCCCGTCCCAGGCCTCACCGACGCACTCGCCCCAGCGGGAACCCCAGCTCCCGCCCTACCCGGCACGCCGGCCCCACCAGGAACACCGGCAGACACCCCAATCTCCGCCGCCAGGACCCCACCAGCCGCGGCCGGCGTTCCCCGTACGGCCCCCCGCAACTGCCCCGACGGATGGCTGCGGGGCGTTGCCGGGGCCGGGAGGGTGAACCAGACGACCTTGCCGTTCTCGCCGTCCGGGCGGGCGCCCCAGCTCTCGCTCACCGCGGCCACCATCGCCAGGCCCCGCCCACAGGTGGCCAGCGGGGTGGCGCCCGCCGAGTCCGTGGCGTCGGCCGGTACCGGGAGGCGCGGATCGTGGTCGCGCACCGAGACCGTGAGCCGGTCGGGCAGCAGTTCCAATTCGACGGTGCACGACTTGTCGGGCCTGGCGTGCCGGTGGACGTTGCTCAGCAGCTCCGTCACACCGAGCGCGGCCCGGTCTATCAACGGGTCCATATGCCAGTAGCGCAACTGCGCAGATACGATTCTGCGGACCTGGCCGATCCGCGACGGCAGGGCTTGGAGCTCCACCGTGCAGTGCCTGCTTGGGTGACTGATCACGGCTGCGACTCCCCGATGTGAGGTCCGGAGGAACCGGAAGAACACGGAGAACAACGGATCCAGCAGGGTGCTTGCGTCCAAACGTCCGCCTGCTGTCGTGGCCGGCGGGCTGGTTCGCAGCGTTATCGCCGGTAAACCCAGAGTGACGTGAGACCAGCGTGGCGCAGCGGATGCGCTCCCGCAACTCGCCGCGACCGACCGCTGCTGAGCGTGTGCGGGCGGACCGCCGCTCGGCGTGTGCGACGGACGCTGCTGAGCGTGTGCAACCGACGCTGCTGAGCGTGCGCGGGTCGACCGCCGCTCGGCGCGTGCGACCGACCCTCGCTCGGCGTGTGCGCCCAGCCGCCGCTCGTCGTGCGCTGCCGACCGCTCCTCCCCGCCCGGCTGCCGACCGCTCCTCGCCCGCGCGCCGTCGACCGCTCTTCAGCCGCCGCGCCCCGCCGCCCGGCGCACCGCCTCGACGAACCGTCGTGCCGCGGGCGGCCCCGGCCGGCCGGGCGCGGGGTCGTGCGCGCCCATCGTCAGCAGATACCGCGTGCCGTTGACGTCGGCGAGCGCCCGGTCGTCCGGTACGAACCATGGCTTGGACGCGCGCACCGCCTGCACCGGCGCGCTGTCTATCTCGCTGCCGTAGCTGGTGAGCAACTGCAACCTGCCGTCGCTGATCCGGACCTGCCCGGCCCGGGTGAGCGAACGCAGGCGTTTGCCGATGCGCACGCCTGTGGCCGTGAACTCCGGTTCCGCCATGTCTGGCCGCCCCCTCGCGGTGTTCCCGTGGTTCCCTGTTGCGCCCCCGTTCGGGACGGTCGTCCCGTCGCGTGCAGTCTGCCCCCGCTCGGCGTGGAGCACCAGTACGCGCGGGGCGCGTGCGACAGCCGCCCGGAGCATTCGCGTCCATGCGCCCCCGTCGGCTCGCACATCCGTGCCCCAGCGCGTCTTTGGGTGGCTCAAAGATGCGTTTATGCAGGTGGGAAGCGGTGTGAAAGGTGCCTATGCTCGATCTGCCGGCCCGCGCGAGGCGCCGTCGGCGAGCAGCTTAAGGAGCCCCGCCGTGAGCACCACTCCCCAGATCAGCACCGGCGCCACCCTCGACGTCGACCGCAGTGACCCGGCCTACCGCGACTGGCTGAAAGAGGCCGTCCGCAAGGTTCAGGCCGACGCGAACCGATCGGCGGACACGCACCTGCTGCGCTTCCCGCTGCCCGAGCTGTGGGGTATCGACCTCTATCTGAAGGACGAGTCCACCCACCCCACCGGCAGCCTCAAGCACCGGCTCGCCCGCTCCCTCTTCCTCTACGGCCTCTGCAACGGCTGGGTCCGCCCGGACCGCCCGGTGATCGAGGCGTCCAGCGGCTCGACGGCGGTTTCCGAGGCCTACTTCGCGAAGCTGATCGGCGTGCCCTTCATCGCGGTCATGCCGCGCACGACGAGCGCGGAGAAGATCCGCCTGATCGAGTTCCACGGCGGCCAGTGCCACTTCGTGGACGACTCCCGGAAGATGTACGAGGAGTCGGCCCGCCTCGCGGTGGAGACCGGCGGCCACTACATGGACCAGTTCACCTACGCCGAACGCGCGACGGACTGGCGCGGCAACAACAACATCGCCGAGTCGATCTTCCGTCAGCTGCGGCTGGAGCGGTTCCCGGAGCCGGCCTGGATCGTCGCCACGGCGGGCACCGGCGGCACCTCCGCGACCCTCGCCCGCTATGTCCACTACATGCAGTACGACACCCGGATCTGCGTCGCCGACCCGGACAACTCCTGTTTCTTCGAGGGCTGGACGGCCGGCGATCCGGACGTCACCTGTGACTGCGGTTCCCGGATCGAGGGCATCGGCCGGCCGCGCATGGAGCCCAGCTTCGTGCCCGGCGCGATCGACCGGATGATGAAGGTCCCGGACGCGGCCAGCGTCGCCGCCGTACGGGCCCTGGAGGCGGCCATCGGCCGCAAGGCGGGCGGCTCGACGGGCACCGGCCTGTGGAGCGCGCTGAAGATCGTCGCCGAGATGGTGGCCGAGGGGCGTACCGGCAGCGTCGTCACCCTGCTGTGCGACCCGGGCGACCGGTACCTCGACAAGTACTACTCGGACGCGTGGCTCGCGGAACAGGGCCTGGACATCACGCCGTACGCCGCCGCGGTCGACACGTTTCTGGCCACGGGCGTGTGGCCCGACTGAGCCGCCCCCATCCTCGGGCATCCGCCGGCCGGCAGGCGGGTTGCGGGGTTGTGTGGATTTGGTGACGTCTCAATTCGGGCCCCGAGCAAGCCGGTTACGCCTAAGCGACTGATAAGATCATCCCACTTTTCAGTGGACTGACGGCGTGTCATGAACGCGTCTGGGGGACAGTCTCGAAGGCACCGTCGCGCTGATCACGTTCCCGGCGCGATGCGACTTGAAGAGAGTCTCATGACGTCATTGACTCAGGATCCACTGTTGTGGATCTTGCTTGTGGTGCTCATCGCTGCGGTCGTCGCAGTGATGCGGGCCCGGAGAACCAATATGGCGCTCCGAAGAACGAAGAAGGACCTGGAGGCAGGACTCGGGGAGGCCCGCGGCGATGTCGGTGAGCTTCACGCGCACATCGCCACGCTGACCGCCCAGCACCAGCGCGACCTCGCGGACGTCCGGGCGGACGCGGAGGCGGCGACCAAGGCGGTGCTGAAGTCCGCGATGGGAACGCTCCAGTCGCTCGCCGAGGAGCAGCAGGTGCTCCTCGACAGCCTTCTGAAGAAGTACGGCGACACCACCGAGATCCTGGCCGACCTGATGACGGTCGACCACACCGGCAGCCAGTTCGGCCGCCGCGCCAAGGGCATCTCCGTACTGTGCGGCGGCTGGCTGGGCAGGCGCGAGGGCGCCGCCACGGTCTACGACGTCGCGCGCAGTGCCCAGGGCCGGATCAAGGACTTCAACCGGGTCAGCGTCCACTCCCAGGTGAACGTCTCCCTCGTCGGCAAGGCCGTCGAGCCGGTGGCCGTCGTACTGGCCGAGCTGCTGGACAACGCGACGGCATACAGCGCGCCCGGCACCCCGGTCGAGGTCAACATCCAGGCCGTACCCACCGGTGTGTGCTTCATCGTCGACGACGCCGGGCTCGGCATGGACCAGGAGACCAAGGACCGGGCGGCGGCCCTGCTGTCGGTCGACGGTCCCGTCGACATCACCGGTCTCGGCGATCCGCCGCGGTTCGGCTTCGCCGTGTGCGGCATGCTCGCCGCCCGCTACGGCTTCGCCGTCTCCGTCGGCTCCGTGTCCCCCTACGGCGGAGTGCGTGCAGTGATTCGTGTGCCCGAAAGTCTCCTCGCGGCCGACGCGCCCGCCCCCGCGGCCGACGCCCAGGAAGCCACGGGCCCGGAGGCGGCCCCCCAGCGGCTGGCGCCGGTCCCGGTCGTGGGCCCCACGCACGTGGTGGGGACGACCTCGGGAGGTCTGCCCAAACGCCGGCGGCGGGGCGGCCCCGTCACGGTGGTCCCGGCCCTCGACGCCACCGCCGGCCAGGAGGGCACGCCCGAGCCGGCCAGCGAGGTGACGGCGTCGCGGCTCGGGGCGTTCGCGCGCGGAACTCAGCTCGGGCGCACCACGAACACCACGGAAGGACCTGACAACAAGTGAACATCGACCTGTCCTGGGTGCTGAACGACGTGCTCGAGGTACGCGGAGCCCGGCACGCGATCCTCGTCTCGGGTGACGGCCTGCTGTTGCAGCGCTCGGACGACATCGGGCGGGACGACGCCGAGACGAACGCCGCCGCGATGAGTTCCATGCAGTCGCTGAGCCGGGCCGTCGCCGGGTTCGTGGGAGCGGGACACGGGATCTGGAAGCAGACGCTGCTGGAGTACGACGGCGGCTGGATCTTCCTGATCGCCGCCGGCCAGGGCTCGTACCTCGCCGTCTCCGCCGCGCTGGACGTCGACATGGAGGCCATGTCGTTCCGCATGCAGAAGACGGTCGCGGGCCTGAGCAAGGCGATGAGTGTGGCGCCCCGCTCGGACAACGGTGCCGGCGCATGACGACCCCCGACGAGGAAGCCTCCGTCACGAGCGACTTCGTCCGCTCCTACGTCATCACCGGCGGCCGGACGCTGCCGGACTCGGACGACCTGGCGTTGCACACCCTGGTCACCCTGGCTCCCGACCGGACACCCCCGCTGGGAGCCGGCCCCGAGGTGATGGCGATCTGGAAGCTGTGCGCGGGCGGCTACCTGTCGGTCGCCGAAGTGGCCGGCCACCTGGGGCTGCCGGTGGGGGTGGCCCGGCTGCTGCTGACCGATTTATTCGAGCAGGGACACCTCCTGCGCCGCGCCGAGCCGCCCCGGGCTCAGAACGTTGACAGAGCGACCCTGGAAAAGGTTCTGAATGGACTCCAATCCCTCATCGGCTGAGACGGCCCCCGGCTCCATCTACGTCTCCAGCGCGGTGACCAACGCTGCCAAGATCCTGGTCGTCGGGCATTTCGCCGTGGGCAAGACGACCTTCATCGGCTCCCTGTCGGAGATCACCCCGCTGCGCACCGAGGAGAAGATGACGCAGGCGTCGCTCCACGTGGACGACCTCAGGGGCGTGGCCGACAAGACCACCACCACCGTGGCCCTGGACTTCGGCCGCCTCACGCTCAGCGACGACCTGGTGCTGTACCTGTTCGGCACCCCCGGACAGCAGCGCTTCATGCAGCTGTGGGAGGACATGGCCCGCGGCGCGCTGGGGGCGCTGCTCCTCGTCGATCCCGCCCGGCTGGAGGAGACGTTCCCGGTCATCGACCTCGTCGAGCGGTACGGCCTGGAGTACGCCATCGCGGTCAACAGCTTCGAGGCAGGCAAGGAGTACGAGGAGGCGGAGGTGCGCGAGGCCCTCGACCTGCTCCCGGACACCCCCGTCGTCTACTGCGACGCCCGCGACCGGCAGTCCTCCGCCCACGCGCTGATCGCGCTCGTGCGTCACCTGCTCACGCGAGCCGCCTGACACGCCCACCCGCCCGGACCATCTCCTGGACCCCCGCCAGGACGATCCCTCCACCCCCGCCCGGACCATCCCTGGACCCCCGCCCGGACCATCCCCGGCCCCCGGCCCGGAACCATCCGCCCGGACCCTCGGCCCGGAGCCAGCAGAAGGAACTTCATGGACCGCCAGTCAGCCCCCGCCCCCGCCGGCGCCAGATGCCCCATGCACGACGCAACGTTCGCCGCCGACCCGCACCAGGTCTACGACCGGCTGCGCGCCCACGGTCCGGCCGGGCCGGTCGAACTCGCCCCCGGCGTCGACGCGACCCTGGTCGTCGGCCACGAGATGGCCCTGCGCGTGTTGCAGAACTCCACGCTCTTCGCCCGGGACGCCCGCCGCTGGAAGGCCCTCAACGAAGGGCGTATCGGGCTGGACAGCCCGGTCCTGCCGATGATGGCGTACCGGCCCAACTGCCTGTTCACCGACGGCGCGGTGCACCTGCGGCTGCGCAAGGCCGTCACGGACAGCCTGGCCCGGCTCAACATCACCCGCATCCGCCGTGACGTCGAGCCCATCGCCGACTACCTCATCGACCAGTTCAGCGAGCGAGGCCGGGCCGACCTCCTCAACGACTACGCCAAGCTGCTGCCGCTGCTGCTGTTCAACAAGCTCTTCGGCTGCCCGGCGGACATCGGCGACACCCTCACCAGCGCCATGTCGGCCATCTTCGACGGCAAGGACGCCGTGCGCGCCAACGAGGAACTCACCGCCTGCCTCATGGAGCTGATCGCGCTCAAGCGCCGCCGGCCCGGCGACGACGTCACCTCCTGGCTGATCCAGCACCCCGCCGGGCTCACCGACGAGGAACTCAAGGACCAGCTGGTCATGCTGATGGGCGCCGGCGTGGAACCCGAGCGCAACCTCATCGGCAACGCGCTGCTCCTGCTGCTGTCGCCCGACACGAGCGGGCGCGACTCCGGGCTGCTGGTCGAGGAGGCGATCGACGACGTGCTGTGGAACCAGACGCCCATCGCCAACTACGCGACCCACTACCCGGTGCAGGACGTCGACCTCGGCGGAGTGGTGGCGGAGGCCAACACGCCGGTCGTCATCAGCTTCGCCGCGGCCAACAGCGATCCCGCGCTGGCCGAGGCCCGCCGGACGCACAGCAAGGGCGCCCACCTGGCCTGGGGAGCCGGTCCGCACGCGTGCCCGGCCAAGGACCCGGCGCAGGTCATCGCCGTCACCGCCATCGAGAAGATCCTCAACGCCCTGCCCGACCTGACGCTGGCCGTCCCCGAGAAGGAGCTGGAATGGCGGCCGGGGCCGTTCCACCGGGCCCTGGTCGCGCTGCCCGTGGCCTTCAGCCCGACCCCGGCCACCCGCATGGTCTCCGCCCTCCAGAACCGGACCGTCTCCGCCGCGGCGGAGCAGCCGCTGCCCACGGCTCCGGCCTCCGCCGCCCGCCAGGAGCCGGCCAGGAAGAAGGGATTCTGGAGCAGTTTCCTGGACATTTTCCGGGTCTGATGTGCGGCATGTGACGGGAGCAACACTGTCAGGCGCATGACGAAGGAGAGGGGAAGGGTAGGTTCCGGCGGTAACGGTAGCGCCCAGCCACAAAGGAGCTTCGCGTGACCGCCGTTGGCGTCATACGCGGTACCACCCCCGACCGCCGAGCCGTCATCCCCTTCCTTCGTCGCCTGCGGTCCGGCGAGGGACTGGCCGACCCCCTCCCCGTCTGGGACGAACTGCGCGCGCTGGGCGATGTGGTGCCCGCGCCCTGGGGCGGGTACTTCGTGACCGGATTCGAGGCGTGCAGCCAGATCCTGCGCGGCAGGAACTGGCTCGCCCCCGACTTCGACTGGCAGGAGCGCCAGCCCGACCCGACGCGCTGGCGGGAGCCGGCGACCCGGGAGATGACGCGGACCCTCTCCCGCCTCAACCCGCCCGTGCACACCTTCCAGCGCCGCGCTCTGGGCAACCTCTTCGACCGCGGCACCCTGGAGGCCATGCGGCCCCAGATCGCCGGCCACGTCACCCGGCTCCTGGACCGCCTCGCCTTACTGCTGCGCACCCACGGCGAGGCCGACTTCGTCGGCACGGTCGGCGACCAGCTTCCGATCCACACCGTCGGCCAGTGGCTCGGCGTCCCGGCCGAGCACTACCCGCACATCCTCGACTTCACCCACCGGCAGGTCCACGCCCAGGAACTCCTGCCCACCAAGAGCGAACTGGCCGTCTCCGCCCAGGCCACCCTGGAGATGAGGGCCTTCTTCACCGGCCTGATCGCCCACCGGCGCCGCCACCTTGGCAACGATGTCCTCTCCGGCTGGATCCGCTACTGGGACGCCCAGTACCCCGACGACCGCGCGGCGGCGGACCAGACGCTCTACGACCTGACGATGTTCATCACCATCGCGTCCCTGGAGACCACCGCCACCCTGCTGACCAACGCCGTGTGGTTCCTCACCCAGGACCCGGCCCGGGCGGACTGGCTGCGCCGGCACCCCGAACACATCGACGACGCGATCGACGAGGTGCTGCGCTACGACCCGCCCATCCACCTCAATTCCCGCTACGCCGCCGACGACACCGTCCTCGCCGGTGTCCCCATCGCCAAGGACACCACCGTCCACGTCCTCTACGGCGCCGCGAACCACGACCCGCGCCGCAACGAGAACCCGCACGTGTTCGACATCCGCCGCAAGGGCGCCCACCTCACCTTCGGCGGCGGCGCCCACTACTGCCTCGGCACGGCCCTGGCCCGCCTGGAGGCCCGGCTGCTGCTCACCGAGCTGCTGGAACGATTCCCCACCCTGCGTCCGACGGCGGGCCCGACCTACGCGCACCGGATGGTCTTCCGGCGCGTCACCTCCCTGACGGTGACGACCTGACCGCCCGGACGGGGCAGCCCCGCACCTGACGAGACGACTTCCCCGAAGCGCCGACACGACTTGTCCCCAGGCGACTACCTGACTTCCCCCAAAGCGACGACCTGACTTCCCCGAAAGCGACGACATGACCGCCCTCCCCCTCACGGCTCTCCCGGCCGGCCCCGTACGGCAGACCCTGCGGACCCACCGGGAGGGCCCCGTCCTCACCATCGAGCTGAACACCCCCGAGCACGGCAACACCGTCACCGACGCCCTGCTGGACGACCTCCTGGCGGTCCTCCAGGACCAGGACCCGGCGGTCCGCGTGCTCGTGCTCACCGGGAGCGGCGCCGACTTCAGCCTCGGCGGGGACCGCGGCGAGTTCGCCCGGCACCTCGCCGCCGACCCCACCGGCAGCGGCATCCGGATCTCGGGGACCAAGGCGCGGCGCGTCTGCGACGCCCTGACCGCGAACCCGGCCGTCACCATCGCCCGCGTCCACGGCAAGGTCATCGGGGCGGGCATGGCCCTGGCGCTCGCCTGCGACCTGCGGGTCGGCTCCGAGGACGCGACCTTCCGGCTGCCCGAACTCGCCCTCGGGCTCCCCACCGCCTGGGGCGGCCTGCTGCCCCGCCTCATCAACGAGGTCGGCGCCGCGCGCGTACGCGAACTCGTCCTCACCGGCCGGGCGTTCACCGCGGCGGAAGCCCAGTCCCTGTCCATCCTCCAGAAGGTCGTCCCGGCTCACGAGCTGGACGCGGCCGTCGCCGCCTGGGCCAAGCCCATCGTCCGCCGCCCCCCGGCGGCGCTGCGCGTCACCAAGACCCTGCTCAACTCGCTGTCCGCCGCCTCCCGCCTGGCCGACGTCTCGGCGCTGGACGCGGAACTGATGGCAGCGGTCGTGTCCGAGGCGCACCACACCCGCGGCGCCGACTGATCACCGCCTGGACACGTACCCCTCCAAGGACGTCACCGCGTCGCGGAAGGCGCGCCCCAGGCCCGCCCGGGCCAGCGTGAGGACGAACCGGAACGGCGCCGTCCCGTCGGCGGCGAAGGTCCACTGCACACGCGTGCCGGTGCCCCAAGGCGTGAGGCGCCACTCCTCGGCCAGGGCACGTGCCCCGGGCGCGTTGGTGCTGTCGACGCGGTAGGCGTACACCTCGGGCGCCTTCGCGACGAGCACCGTCTCCGCGAACCGCCCCCCGCCCCTGAGCCGGATCTCCCGCCCGGCGCCGCCGTCGGTGGCCCGGGCGAGCGTCACCGCCGCGAACCACTCGGCCCAGCCGGGCACGTCCTCGGCGAGCGCGCGGAAGACCTGCTCGGGCGAGGCGGAGATGTTCCGCGCGAAGACCAGGCGTACGGGCGCGGTCCCGACGAAGTCGAGATCCACCGGACGCAGACGACGAGCCATGGACGAAACCCCCTCGTGCACTTGCGCGGAGCGGTTGACCGAGCTTCGTCACCTTAGCTGACGGCGCCTCAGATGTCTGTGCCGTCCTCTTCCCCGGGCTCGCCCGCCACCAGCACCCGCAGGTGCTCGGAGACCTCCGCGCGCGCCTCGGCGGGCAGGCCGGCGTCCGTCACCAAGGTGTCCACCTGCTCCAGCGAGGCGAACGAACTCAGGCCCACCACACCCCACTTGGTGTGGTCGGCGACCACCACGACCCGGCGCGCGGAATGCACCAGCCGCCGGTTGGTCTCGGCCTCCGCCAGGTTCGGCGTGGACAGGCCCGCCTCCAGCGATATGCCGTGCACACCGAGGAAGAGCAGATCGAAGTGGAGCGCGGCGATCGCCTGGTCGGCCACCGGCCCCACCAGCGAGTCCGAGGGCGTGCGCACCCCGCCGGTCAGCACCACCGTCGCCGACCCCTGCCGCTGCCCCGAGGTGCGCTGTGCCGCGTGGAAGACGTCCGCGACCCGCACCGAGTTCGTCACCACGGTCAGGTCGGGCACCTCCAGCAGATGCTGCGCGAGCGCGTACGTCGTCGTACCGCCGGACAGGGCGATCGCCGCCCCCGGGCTGACCAGGCGGGCCGCGGCGCGCGCGATGTCCTCCTTGGCGGTCAGCTCCAGCCCCGACTTCGCCTCGAACCCCGGCTCGTGCGTGCTCGCCTCGACCACCGGCACCGCGCCGCCGTGCACCTTCTCCAGCACGCCCTGACGGGCGAGCGCGTCCAGATCGCGGCGCACGGTCATGTCCGAGACACCGAGCTTGCGGGTCAGTTCGTTGACCCGCACCCCGCCCCGGCGCCGGACCTCGTCCAGGATCAGGGCGCGGCGCTGCTCCGCGAGGAGGTTCTGATTCTCGCTCACGTACGCTCCGGTCCTTTCGCCGCCATCCGTCCGACACGCCCGGCGTACCGGCTCCGACCAGGAAATTCCATCTGTCCGGCAGTGCGCGGGCGTCCCATCTTTTCACGGGTCGGTGCCGGTTGCGCCACCGCGTCGCGACCCGTCCGACGCACACGGTTCGGGGAGATTCCGTGACGAGAGGTGTACGCGACCGCCGGACCGGAGATCCTGAAGCGCGCACGGCACAGACGTCAGGGCGTCACGGGGGAAGTGCGAGAACAGTGGAACGCGCGCAGGAACGTCGTGCGGGGCAGCGGGATGAGCGCCCCGCCGGGCAGTACGTGGACCGGGCCGGGGAGCCGCCGGAGACCGAGCTGGAACTGCTGGTGCACGGGGTCGGCGGGACCACGCCGGAGAGGATGCTCGGCGACCCGCGCACCGTCCGGGTCACCGGCGACGACACGGCCGCCGTCTTCCGGCGCGCCGAGGACACCGAGGCCGCTCCGGACGGCAGAGGGGCCGGGGGAGGGGCGGGGGGAGAGCGCGGGCGGGAATCCCGGCGCGGACCGGTCCGGGAGGCCTACGTCTGGTGCAACCTCACCTCCGGCGACGGCAGCCGTGCCCTGTGGCTGTTGCTGCTGCCGTTCATGGTGGTGAACCTCGCCCACTGGATGCGCCCCGCCGCGCCCGGCCGGCCGCGCGTGGTCCGGCTCTACGGCCTCCTGGTGCGCCTGTCCGCCCTCACCCTGACCGTGCTGCTGGTGGCCGCCGCCTGCGAGGTGGCCCTCGACCTGGTCGCCTGGCAGTGCGCGGGCGTCCAGTCCTGCGTGCGCCGCCACTCCTGGCTGGACTTCCTGTCGCCAGCCGCCGGCGGCTGGTGGAGCGCCCCCGGCCGCCGACTGGCCCTCGCGGCGGCACTGCCGACCACGCTGACCGGCCTGCTCTGGTACCTCTCCCACCGCACCTGGAGCGCCTACGAGTCCCACCGGCCACTGACCGCCGCCACCGAACCGACCGACGGCGGACCGAAGCCGGTCGGTGGTGGACCAGAGCCGGTCAGCGGCGGGGCCGAGTCGGTGAGTGGCGGCTCCGCCCCGGCTAGCGGTGGGTCGCCGCTTGGCAGCGGGGGACCGGAGCCGGTCAGCGGTGACCCCAAGTCGGCCAGTGGCGGGCCCGAGTCGGTGAGTGGCGGCTCCGAGTCGGCCATCGGCGGCTCCGAGCCGGCCAGCGGTGGACCGCTGCCTGACAGCGGCGGGCCGGAGCCGACCGGCGGCGGAGCGGAGGCGGCCAGCGGCGGGCCCGACCCGGCCAGCGGGGGACCGGAGCCGGCCAGGCACGGGCTTGAGCCGGTCAGCGGCGGACCGGAGCCGGTCAGTGGTGGGCCGGAGCCGGTCAGTGGTGGGCCCGCCTCGACCAGTGGTGGACCCGCGCCGGACAGCGATGACCCCGAGTTCGCCGTCCACGGCAGTGCGCTGGCCCGGCCCGGCTTCTGGTACGGGCGCCGTCTGGTCGCCCGGTTGCGCGCGGCGCACACCGCGGCCGGTCTGCTCACGGTGGCTGCCGCCGTCACCACCCCGGCGGCCCGGTTCGACCACCGGCCCGGCGGCCCCACGGTCCTGGACGCCCTCGGCTGGCTGCTGGCCGCCGCCCTGCTCGCCTACGGGGCGGCGGTCGTCGGGGTGGTCTGCCGCCGGGGCCGCAGCGAGAACCGGCTCGACCAGCGGCTCGACCGGCACCTCGTACGCGGCCTGCCGCTCGCCGCGCTCGCCCTGCTGCTGTCAGCGCTGGTGTACGCCGGCTGGTCCCGGCCCGGCTGGCAGTCCACCGGCCGGCTGCCCGGCGACCCGGCCTTCGGCGCCCTCATGCTGGCCCAGGGCCTGCTCGTCGTCGCCCTCGCCGCCGTGGCCGGGTACCTGCACCGGCGCCGCCCCGACCCGCGCGCCGGAATGCGCGGCCTCGGCGGTCCCGCCGTCGCCCTGCTCGCCTGCGCACTGGGCGGTGTGATCTCCGGCGGGGTCGCCCAGCGCGTCGCCGACTGGCTGGACGGCACCCGCGCCCTGCTCACCGGCCCACCCGTCCTGCTGACCTGGCAGGCGTCCGTCATCCCGCCGCTCCTCGCGGTCCTGCTGCTCCTGACCGCCGGGCTCGCCCTGAACACCGCCCGGCTCGCCCGCGCCGAGCGCGACCGGGTCCGCCGCGAGCACCCCGGCGAGCCCGAGGACCCCGCCCGTACCCGCGCCATCGCGCACGCCCGGGCCATGGCCACCCTCACCGACCGGGTGCCGCTCGTCGTCGCCGTACTCACCGCCACCACCCTGGTCCTCGGCTCCGTCGCGCTGACCGGAGCGCTGGCCACGAGGAAGACGCCCGACGGGGCGGCCCACCGCACCCACCACCTGGTCCAGGCCGTGGCCGAGACCTCGCAGGCGCTGGGCTCCTGGCTGGTCGGCGTCGGCTTCCTGCTGTTCGTGACCTGGGGCAGGCGCGCCTACAAGGACGCCTCGGCGCGGCGCACCATCGGCATCCTCTGGGACGTCGGCACCTTCTGGCCGCGCGCCGCCCACCCCTTCGCACCTCCCTGCTACGCCGAGCGCGCCGTGCCGGACCTGACCTGGCGCATGGCCACCTGGACCCGGCGCACCGGGGGCCGGCTGGTGCTGTCCGGCCACTCCCAGGGCAGCGTCCTCGCCGCCGCCGCGGCCTGGCAGCTGCCGCCGTCCGTACGCGGGCGGGTCGCCCTGCTCACCTACGGCTCCCCGCTGGAGCGCCTGTACGGCCGCTGGTTCCCGGCCCACTTCGGCCCGCCGGCCCTCGCCGCGCTGCACCACGACATCGACTGCTGGCGCAACCTCTACCGCCGCACCGACCCCATCGGCGGCCCCGTCCGCGTCCCCGACGACACCAGCCCCGACGTGGACCACGAGCCCCTGCGGGACCCCCTCGCCTACGGCCGCACCCCGGACCACCCGCTCCCGGCCCCGATCCTCGGTCACTCCGACTACCAGTCGGACCCCGCCTTCACCCGCGAACGTGCCCGCCTCCTGACCCGCCTGCACCCGGAGGTGCCGGGCCAGCGCCCGGAGCCTGGCGCCTAGGACTGAGCCGCCGACGGACCCCGGGCGCGACAAACTCGGCCGGCCCTGCCGACCCGGCGGCCGGACTGCTCAGGGCAGGTCCGGCAGGTCCTCCGCGTACAGCAGGGTCAGGTCGTCGGTGGTCGGGTCGGGCAGCTGGGCGACCCGGCTCGCGTGGCGCTCCACCATCGCCTCGAAGGTCTGCCGGGCGGTGCGGCCGTTGCCGAACGCCGGTCCCTTCGGGATCGCCGTGAAGTACTTCAGCAGCGCCTCGGACGCTCCCGGCGCCAGCCGGTACTCGTGCTCGTCGGCCTGCTGCTCCACGATCCGCAGCAGCTCCTCGGGGCCGTAGTCGCCGAAGGTGATGGTGCGGGAGAAGCGGGACGCGACGCCCGGGTTGACGGACAGGAAGCGTTCCATCTCCGCGGTGTACCCGGCGACGATCACCACCACCGCGTCCCGGTGGTCCTCCATCAGCTTCACCAGCGTGTCGATGGCCTCCTTGCCGAAGTCCCGCCCGGCGTCCTCCGGGGACAGCGCGTAGGCCTCGTCGATGAACAGCACACCGCCGCGCGCCCGCTCGAAGGCCTCCTGGGTGCGGATCGCCGTGGAACCGATGTGCTCACCGACCAGGTCGACCCGGGACACCTCCACCAGATGACCCTTCTCCAGCACGTCCAGCGAGGCGAGGATCTCGCCGTAGAGCCGGGCGACCGTCGTCTTGCCGGTGCCGGGAGAGCCGGTGAAGACCAGATGCCGCTTGACGGAGGCCGCCTTCAGCCCCGCCCGCTGCCGGCGCCGGCCCACCTCGATCATGTCGATCAGCGCCCGCACCTCGCGCTTGACGCTCTCCAGGCCCACCAGCGCGTCGAGTTCCCCGAGCACGTCCTTCGACGCGCGCTGCGGCTTCTCGGGCTCCGCCACGGCGACGGGCGGCGCCTGCTCCGCCGCCCGCTGACCGGGGAGCGCGCCGAGCAGGCCGGCGGGCTGCGTCACCGTCTCCACGGCCGCCTCCCGGACCGAGGGCGCCCGGACACCGCCGCTCTCGTCGCTGGTGCAGTCCTCCACGACCGGTCCCGTCCCGGACCCCGCGTCCGGGCCGCCGTCGGCGAACTCGTACCCCCCGCGCGCGCACCGCTCCGTACGGCACTTGCGCAGCGTCGTACGGCAGCCGTCGATCACATGGAAGCCGTAGCCGCCGCTGCCGGTGACCCGGCAGTTCAGGAAGCTGCCCCGGCCGCCCGCGGAGACGTAGAAACCGGCCTCCGACGGAGAGTCGACCGTGCACCGCTCGATGGTCGGGTCGGCGCCCTTGGTGACGATCACACCGGTCTGGGTGCCGTCCAGGGTGCAGTTGTTGAGCGTGCCGCCGCTGCCGTGGTCGCGGAACCAGGCACCGGTGGCCGCCTCCCTGATCCGGCAGTCGTCCAGCTGCGCGGTCGCCCCGTCGCTCACCGACACGGCCGTGTTGCGCACCTGCGACAGGTCGCTGTCGACGACGTCCGCGCGGGAGCCGCGGTCCAGCACGAACAGCGCGTCCGGCACGTCGTGCACCCGGCAGGAGTCCAGTACCGCGGTGGCCCCGTCGCTCACCCACACCGCCGGGTAGTCGCCGGTGCTGTCGAAGATCTCGCACTGGTTGGCGTCCACCCGGGTTCCCGGGTCCCACACCGACAGGCCGTTGCGCCCGAACTGACGGACCGTCGTCCGGGTCAGCGTGAGCACCGAACGGGAGCGCAGGTCGACCGCGTTCTCCGGGATGTCGTGGAGGTGGCAGTCGGCGAGCGTGAGCACCGCGTCGGTGTCCAGGGTGATGCCGTCGGCGGTGGTGCGGTGCACATCGCAGTCGGTCAGGTGCGCGGTCGCCCGCTGGGTGATCTGCACCCCGGAGCCGCGCACCTCGTAGATCTCGCATCCCACCGCCTCCAGCGAGGAGTTCTCGCCGGTCGCGGTCAGCCCGGTGCCGGAGGCGTGGTGCACCCGGCAGCGCTCCAGCCGGGGATGGGCCCCGCCGCGCACCGCCACCCCCGCCTGCCCGGCCGCGACGACCTCGCAGTCCTCGAACACCCCGCCCCCGCCGTCGAGTACGGCGATGCCGATGCCGGCCGGGTTGTCGACGGTGCACCGGCGCACGGTCGGGCGGGCGCCGCCGCGCACCTCGATGCCGGCGGCGGACCGGGTGACGATCCGCACGTCCAACAGCTCGGGCGTGCCCTCCTCGACCAGCAGCGCGGGCGCCGCCGCGTCCTGGCCCTCCACGTGCAGGTCCTGCACGACGGCCGACGCCCGCACGGTGAGCGGAACCCCGTCCACCGGAGCGATCCGCACCGAGCCGGGTGAGCCCTCGGGCCCACGGAGTGTCACCGCCCGCTGGACGACGAGGTTCTCCCGGTAGGTGCCGGGGGCGATGGTGAGGACGTCGCCGTCGGCGGCGGCCTCCAGGGCGGCGGCGAGCGAAGCGTACTCACCCGTGCGGCGCCGCCACCGCGACGTACCGGTGTGCGTCACCTGGACCGTGCCCTGTGCCATGGCGTTGCTGTGCCCCCACCTCGTCGTACTGATGGCTCGCTGCCCGCCGGGGCGCTGCCGCCGGTGCCCGGACCGCGACCGTGCTCGGCCCCCGGGGCGTGAGCGCTTCCGCGCCCTGGAGACCTGTGCGCCCCGGGGTTCACGCACCCGCGGGTTGTCGCCGAATGCGCTTCGGCCGGTCCACCGTAGCGCGTGCGTGCACACCGAGTTGACCAGAGCCGGAAGGCCGTCAGCTGCCGGTGCCCGCCTTGCCCCAGTCCGGGCCCGCCCGGTCCCAGGCCTGGTCCCAGCGCGCGTACCGTCGGCGGACCAGGCGCCACACGGTCAGGCGGCGGCCGCACTCGACCAGGGCCGCGGTCAGCAGCGCCGCGCCGAGTCCGGCGAGAACGGCGTGTGTCGTCGCCGTGGCGGAGTCCAGCGGGCGGGTCGTTATTCGGCCGTGCGGGTCGGTCCAGAGCCGGAAGCGGTCCCCTCGGTGCGGGGACTTGAGGTCCGCCAGGACCGGGCCGTGCTGCCGGGTGCCGTCCGGCGCGGTCCAGTCCGCGAGGACACGGCTGCCGGTGTCGCGCGCGGAGGTGGTGTCGGGGTCGGTCTCCGGCAGGGCCCCGCCCATGTCCCGCACCACGGTGGCCGTGACCAGATGGCGCGTGTGCTGCTGCTGCCGTACGGAGCGCTGGAGCGAGTCCTGGGCGGCGGCACCGACCAGACAGCCGGTCACGGGCGCGGCCACGGCGATGAGCAGCAGCGCCACGAGGGCCACCCACGCCTCGGCCAGATCGGTCGCGCGGCGCAGCGGATTCTGCCGCCAGCGCCACAGCCCACTGAGTGCTCGCATGTCCCCACCCCCTCCCGGTCCGTCATGATCCCCGGCATCGGCGCTCGCCCCCGGACCGGACCGGGAGAGAGCCGTCACGTCCGCCGCGGTACCTGACGCACGCGGCCCCTCACGAATTTCTCACGCTCACTCAACGACCGGGACCCGACCCCCGGTTCCCGGCCGGCGGATCGTCATCGACGGCTGTGCGCGCGCCGGTCCCTACTCGAGCACCCGCACCGGGTCGCCGACCCTGATCGTGCCGGGCGAGAGGGGCACCAGGTTCTGACCGAAGAGCAGCCTGCCGCCGATCCTGCGGTGGCGCGCCAGGGTGAGCAGCGGTTCCCGGCCGCGTACGGCCGTGGCCTGGTCGGTCGTGGTCACCACACACCGTCCGCTCGGCTTCGGGGCCCGGAAGACCACCTCGCCGACGGCGATCCGCGTCCACTGGTCCTCGGCCCACGGCTCGGTGCCCGCGACGACGACGTTCGGCCGGAAACGGTTCATGGGCAGCGGGCCCTCGTGGGCGTTCGGCCCCTCCGCTATCAGGGAGTTCAGGGCGTCCAGCGAGGCCACCGTGGTGACCAGCAGGGGATAGCCGTCGGCGAAACTGACCGTCTCGCCGGGCAGGGCGTACTCGGGGTCGACCGGGCGGCGGGTGGCCGGGTCGTCCATGTGCACCAGGCGGACCTCGGCCCCCAGGTAGGCGCCGCACCAGGCGTGCGCGGCCGGGGCGGCCGGGACCCCCTCCACCTTCGTGCCGAACACGTTCATCGGCACGGTCGTCGTCGGCTCCGGCACCTCGACCGTCAGCGGCGGCAGGCCCGGCGCGGACAGACGAACGCCGCCGCCGGCCAGAGGCTCGGCGGCGGCCAGTGCGAGGCGCGGTTGCTCGCGCTGTGTGACGACCTTTCCCCCGTTGTCGATCAGCGTCCAGCGTCGGTCACCGGCCAGGCCCCAGGGCTCCACGACGGCCTCCCGGGGCGAGACGCCCCGGAACGCCTTGACCGGGTGGACGTGGATCGACTCCACTTCGGCGTATCCCATGCCGTCCATCGTGCCAGGCGACACCGACAGCAGGGGCGCGCCGGTCAGTAACCGCGGTACTGCTGGTTGTTGTACGGATCCTGGTAGGGAGCCGGCGCGGGCCGCGGCGCGGCCGGACGCATGGTCTCGTACCCGTTGCCCGGCGCCATCGGCCGCTGCTGCTGCGGGGCCTGCGGACCGGGGTAGCCGCGCGGGGCGCTCGCCTGCTGCGGGATGTACGCCGTGGGCGCCTGCTGCAACGGTGCGGGCTGCTGCGGGTAGCCGTAGGCGGGGGGCTGCTGCTGGGCCGGGGCCGCCGGGAGGGCGGGGAGGGCCGACGGCAGGGCGGGCAGGCTGCTGCCCGTGTCGTAGGCGGCGGGGACCCGGATCGGGGCGATCTGCGGGGTGCCCCGCTCGGCGACGAGCGAGTCGTAGATCGGGGTGTCCGGGAAGGAGGCGGAGTAGTAGCCGCCACCATAAGTGGAGCGGGGGGAGGTCATGGCACATAAGTTAAGCCCACGATGTGCTGGTTGGGGAGACCGATAAGAGGGTTGTTTTCCGTGTCGGCAGGAGCCTGGGATCCTCAATCCGAGCGAACTCGGCAAAAAGGGACGCCGATCCACGTTTGGATCATGTAAAGGCCGAGTTCCTCCGGGGTTACCGGCGGTTGACCGGCGATCTTCCTGTGCCGTTCATGGGCGTGGCCCGTACCCGGGAATAGGTTGTGCGGGTAGGGATGACACGCGCGCGGGGCCAGACCCGGAAGCCGACACGTGATGGGGGCGGACATGCCAATGCCGAAAGGATCCAACACGCCGGTGCCGACCACGGCGCTGCGCGTCGAGGTGGGCTGGCGGTCCGGCCCCGGGGTGCCGGACGCCGACGCCTCGGCGTTGTTGCTCGTCGCCGGAAAGGTCCGCTCCGACGGGGACTTCGTCTTCTACAACCAGCCCGCCCACTCCTCCGGCGCGGTACGCCACGAGGGCAAGCGGACGGCCGGCGGACGGGTCACCGACACCCTGCTGGCCGACCTCGCGCGCGTGGAGGGCGCCGTCGAACGGATCGTCCTCGCCGCCTCAGCGGACGGCGGAACCTTCGGGCAGGTCCCGGACCTCTCCATCGAGGTGACCGACGCCGCCTCCGGCCAGGTGGTCGCCCGCTTCGACAGCCCCGGCGCGACCGTCGAGACGGCCTTCGTGCTCGGCGAGTTCTACCGCCGCCAGGGCGGCTGGAAGTTCCGTGCCGTCGGCCAGGGGTACAGCAGCGGACTCGAAGGCCTCGCAACGGACTTCGGCATCACCGTGGACGAACCGCAGCACACCGCGCCGCCCACGACGCCGGCCCAGGTCACCACCCCACCGCGTCCCGCCCCGGCCCCGCCGCCCCCGGCCCAGCCCGTCCGGCTCTCCAAGGTCACCCTCACCAAGGCGGCCCCGTCCGTCTCGCTGGCCAAGCAGGGCGGCACCTCCGGCGCGATGCGGGTGAACCTCAACTGGCAGACACGTAAACAGTCCACGGGCTGGGGCGGCCGATGGGGCGGCGGTGGCGACATCGACCTCGACCTGTGCGCGCTGTACGAACTCACCGACGGCCGCAAGGGAGTCGTACAGGCCCTCGGGAACGCCTTCGGCTCGCTCCACCGGCCGCCGTACATCCACCTCGACGGCGACGATCGCACCGGAGCCCTGGCGGCCGGCGAGAACCTCACCATCAACCTCGACCACAAGCAGGACTTCCGGCGCATCCTCGTCTTCGTCACCATCTACGAGGGCGCCCGTTCCTTCGCCGACCTGCACGCCACCGTCACCCTCCTGCCGCAGCACGGCGCCCCCATCGAGTTCTCGCTGGACGAGTGCACCGTCGACTCCCCGGTGTGCGCACTCGCGCTGATCACCAACACCGGCGACGACCTGCTCGTCCAGCGCGAGGCGCGGTATCTGGTGCCGGAACGCGGATCGAGCCCGCAGCGGACCATAGACCGCGCCTACGGCTGGGGCATGAACTGGACGCCCGGCCGCAAGTGACCCGGCTCAGCCCTCGTCCGCGACGGCGTCCGGGCGGGCGTAGGTGCGGCCCTTCCACGCGGCCCCGCGCCCGCGGTAGTGCTGCACGGCCGAGTCGACCGTCATCAGCAGATAGAGGAACGCCGTGAACGGCAGCAGCGGGGCGAGCCACAGCGGCTGCCGGTAGTAGCGCAGCATCGGCACGTACGTCCCCGCCATCACCGCCCACGCCGCGGCCCCCACGAGCGCCACCCCCGCGGCCCCGCCGGCCGCGCCCACGGCCACGGCGGCCGGCGGCACCAGGTACACCAGGGCGAGCCCGGCGACCGTACCGAGGAGCAGCAGCGGATGGTGCCGCAGCTGGGCGTAGGCGCTGCGCGAGACCATCCGCCACAGGTCGCGCAGCCGCGGATAGGGGCGCACACTGTCCACCCGGTCGGCCAGCCCCAGCCAGACGTGACCGCCCGAGCCCTTCACCGCGCGCGCGAGCGCCACGTCGTCGATGACGGCGTGCCGGATGGCCTCCGGAATGCGCGCCCTCTCCGCCATGTCCGCGCGCAGCAGGACACAGCCGCCCGCCGCCGCGGCCGTACGTGAGCCGGGCCGGCCGATCCACCGGAAGGGATACAACTGCGCGAAGAAGTACACGAACGCCGGAACCACGAGCCGCTCCCACAGACTCGCCACCCGCAGCCGCGCCATCTGCGACACGACGTCGAAGCCGCCGGCGTGGGCCGCCGCCACCAGCTCGCGCAGACTGTCCGGCGCGTGCGCGATGTCGGCGTCCGTCAGCAACAGATATTCGGGTTCACGCGCGCGTGCCAGCCCGATGCCGTACCGCACCGCCCACAGCTTGCCCGTCCAGCCCGCCGGCGGCTCACCCGGCGATCCCACGGTGAGCGGCAGCCCGCCGTGCCGCCGGGACAGCTCTCGGGCCAGGTCCCCGGTGCCGTCCGTACTGCCGTCGTCCACCAGGAAGACCTCGGCCCGCCCCGGATAGTCCTGCGTCAGCAGCGACGGCAGGCCGGCCGGCAGCACGGCTGCCTCGTCGCGGGCCGGCACGACCACGCAGACCGACGGCCACACGTCCGGGTCCCGGCGCTTCGGCAGCCGGACGTCCGTGCGCCAGAAGAAGCCCTGGCCCAGCAGCAGCCAGCACCAGGCGGCCAGTGATACGACGGTGATCCACAGGAAGGCGCTCACGGCCGCAGTCTGCCCCACCCGACCGGCTCACGAGGACGCATCGTCTATCGTGGCCGGGTGAAGATCGCGCTCATGGACTCCGGAATCGGCCTGCTGCCCGCCGCCGCCGCGGTACGTCGACTGCGACCCGACGCGGATCTCGTCCTGTCGTGGGACCCGGTAGGAATGCCCTGGGGACCGCGCACCCCGGAGGACATCACCGAGCGGGCCATCGCCGTCGCCGAGGCCGCCGCCGCACACGAGCCCGATGTCCTGATCGTCGCCTGCAACACGGCGTCGGTGCACTCCCTGCCGGCGATGCGGGCCCGCTTCGAGCCGGACCTGCCGATCATCGGTACCGTTCCGGCGATCAAGCCGGCCGCGGCGGGCGGCGGACCCGTCGCGATCTGGGCCACCCCGGCCACCACGGGGAGCGCCTATCAGCGCGGGCTGATCGAGCAGTTCGCCGCGGGCGTGGCCGTGACCGAGGTGGCCTGCCCCGGCCTCGCGGACGCCGTGCACCACGCGGACGACGCGGCGATCGACGCCGCCATCGCCTCGGCCGCCGCCCGCACCCCCGACGACGTCACCACGGTCGTCCTCGGCTGCACCAACTACGAGCTGGTCGCCGAGCGCATCCGGGCGGCCGTCCAGCAGCCCGGCCGCCCGCCCCTCATCCTGCACGGCACCGCCGGAGCGGTGGCCGCCCAGGCCCTGCGCCGCATCGGAGCGGAGTCGGTTCCGGCCGCCGTCGCCGACACCACTCTCACGGTGCTGCTGAGCGGTCGCGAGGCAACCCTCCCGGACACGGCGCTGTCCTACGAGGAAGGCCGCTTCCTCCAGGCCGTCAGCCCCGTCCGCTGACCGGCGCGGAACCGGCCCGGCCGTCCGGTCCGCCGTGCCCCGGCCGGGCCAGTGACCCCGTGCCACGCCCTACCCGCGCAGCGAAACCTGAGTAACCTCGTAAACATGAGGGACCACCCCGACGCCGACGACACCCCGCACCCGGACGTCTGGACGGGACGCGCCACCAACCGGGTCCAATGGCTGCTGGCGCTGGTCGGTGCCGCCTGCATGGCGCTCGGCATCGAACTGGCCGTCGACTCGGCCTGGGGCTCCGGCACCGCCCCGCTCGTGATGTCGGTCGTGGGCTGCATCGCGGCCGGCCTGCTGGTCCTCTTCGGCACGCTCGCCTTCGTGCACGTCGACCTCAAGCTCGACAAGGAGTGCGTCGAAGTGCGCTGCGGGCACATGGGGCTGCCGCGCCGCCGCATCCCGCTCTCCCACGTGGCCGGCGCCGACTTCACCGCACTCGTCACCCCCCGGCACTGGGGCGGCTGGGGCTACCGCTGGCGCCCCGAGAAGGGCACCGCGGTCGTCGTACGCCGTGGCGAGGGCATCGTGCTGCGTCTGTGGGACGGCCACACGTTCACGATCACCGTGGACAACGCCGAAGCGGCGGTACGAGCCATCAGGGACCGCCTGCGGACGATCAAGCCGGGGACGGCGGCCTGACCCGTCTGGCCGGGGGCCCGCGCCAGGAGTTCGTACGCATAGCGCCCACCGACCCCCTGTTCAGGGTCTCGGTGTCGCCGTCTCGCCCGTCCACGGTCGCGCCGTGGCCCAGCCGGCCAGGAGGGCCGCGCCTGACGTCACCGTCGTGAAGCTGAGGGCGTTGCTCACCGAGGCGAGACCGGCCAGCGCCGCGAGGGCCGCGCCAGCGGTGAGGGCGACCGGGGTGGGGCGCGGGGTGCGCCACAGCGCGTGGAGGACCCAGCAGAACACGGCGACCAGCAGGAACACCCCGACCAAGCCCTGTTCGGCCGCCTGTTGCAGGAGGGCCGAGTGCGGTTTGCCGTCGGCCAGCAGGGTCCGCGGTGTCCCCGGGCTCAGGTCGCCGAACCGGCCGGGGCCGATCCCGAGACCGCTGTTCCGGCCCGCCAGCCACAGGGCGTCCCGCCACAGTCGGACCCGGTGCGCGGTGAACCGGCCTTCGAGCGCGCCGGTCAGGCCGCCGGGCAGCGCGTCGCCGGCGACCGCCCAGATCGTCGCCGCCACCAGGCCCGCCGCCACGGCCGTCCCCGCCAGCCACGCGCCCCGGTTGCGCGCCGAGCCGGCGGCGAGGGAACACAGCAGGACCGCCGCGCTGGCCGCGCAGCCCGCCGTCGACCCCAGCGCCACCCCGGCCGCCACGACGGCGCAGGCCAGCGCCCGCAGCGCCAGCCGCAGGGCCGGTACGGCCGTCGCCCAGGCGGCACAGCACGCGGCCCCGGTGGCCAGCGCCAGCAGGGCGGCCGTGGCGCCCGCGAGTCCGAGCGGGGCGGCGTACCAGGGACCGGGGGAGAGCCCGGGGAGTGTCACGGCCAGGACGAGTCCCGCCACGGCACCGGCGCAGGGCGCGGCGACCGGCAGCAGCGCACCGGAGACCCGGCCCGCGGCATACCCGGCGGCCACGGCGAGCACCGCGAGCAGCATGCCCTCGGGCCGGCCGTCGTGGGCCGCGGCGGTGATCAGCGACCACCCGGCGCAGGCCCCCAACAGGATCATGCCCGTCCCGTCGGAAACGTTTCTTCGCGTGCTGTGGGCATCCGCACCGTACGCACCGGTCGCGGACCCCGTCCCCGTCGACCCCACCCGTCGCCCCTCGTACCCGGTCCCCCGACCTGTGGCAGGCCACGACCGCGCGCCGGATCCGGCCGCGCCGCCGAAGCTGGGCACACCGTAACGGCTCATGACCGGTTTGGGGACGAGGCGCGGAGCAACACCGTGATTCCGCCGCGTGGTGGAGACCGCCCCACCACGGCGGGCCCCAGGCGCTCACCAGCGACGAACGCCGGTGTACGGGGCCCGACCGCGCTGTCGGCCGTGACGTCACCCGCCGTACACTCACCCGGGTGACCGTCACCGCAACTTCCGTGGACCAGTCGGACCAGCTCCAGCCGCGCCCCGCCTCGGGCGCGCGCGGCGGCCGGCTGCTGCGCCTGGTCCCGGCCGCCGCCTCCGCGCTCTGCGGAGTGCTGCTCTACGTCAGCTTCCCGCCGCGCACCCTGTGGTGGCTGGCCCTGCCCGCCTTCGCCGGTTTCGGCTGGGTGCTGCGCGGCCGGAGCCGGAAGGCCGCCCTCGGCCTCGGCTACCTCTTCGGGCTCGGCTTCCTGCTGCCGCTGCTGGTGTGGACCAGCGTGGAGGTCGGCCCTCTTCCCTGGCTGGCGCTGGTCGCGATCGAGGCGGTCTTCGTCGCGCTGGTCGGCGTGGGTGTCGCCGCCGTCTCCAAGCTGCCCGCCTGGCCGGTGTGGGCCGCGGCCGTGTGGACGGCCGGCGAGGCGGCACGCGCGCGTGTGCCCTTCCAGGGCTTCCCCTGGGGCAAGGTCGCGTTCGGTCAGGCGGACGGCGTCTTCCTGCCGCTCGCCGCGGTGGGGGGCACCCCCGTGCTCGGCTTCGCGGTCGTGCTGTGCGGCTTCGGCCTGTACGAGGCCGGCCGGCTGATCGCCGAGCGGCGCCGGAACCGGGTCGTGCGGCGCGCCGCCGCGGCCGCCGCGCTGCTCAGCGTCGCCGTACCGGTGGCGGGAGCGGTGGCCGCCCGCGCGCTGGTGAGCGACAAGGCCGAGGACGGCACCGCGACCGTGGCGCTCATCCAGGGCAACGTGCCGCGCGCCGGGCTGGAGTTCAACGCCCAGCGGCGGGCCGTGCTCGACTACCACGCGCGCGAGACGCACAAGCTCGCCGCCGACGTCAGGGCGGGCAAGGTCGCCAAGCCGGACTACGTCCTGTGGCCGGAGAACTCCTCCGACATCGACCCCTTCGAGTACCCGGACGCCGCCGCCGTCATCGAGCAGGCGGCCAAGGACGTCGGCGTGCCCATCTCCGTCGGCAGCGTGGTCGAGCGGGACGGCAAGCTGCTCAACGAGCAGATCCTGTGGGACCCGGTCAAGGGACCGACGCAGACCTACGACAAGCGGCAGATCCAGCCCTTCGGCGAGTACCTTCCGCTGCGCTCGCTGGTCGGCGCGATCAACAAGAGCTGGACCGAGATGGCCCGCCAGGACTTCAGCCGGGGCGGCAAGCCGGGCGTGTTCGGCATCGACGGCGTCAAGGTGGGCCTGGCCACCTGCTACGAGGCCGCCTTCGACTGGGCCGTGCGGGACACGGTGACGCACGGCGCGGAGATGATCTCCGTGCCGAGCAACAACGCCACCTTCGACCGCAGCGAGATGACGTACCAGCAGCTCGCCATGTCCCGCGTCCGCGCCGTCGAGCACAGCCGCACCGTGACCGTGCCGGTGACCAGCGGCGTCAGCGCCGTCATCATGCCGGACGGGCGGATCACCCAGAAGACCGGCATGTTCGTGCCCGCCTATCTCGTCCAGAAGGTGCCGTTGCGCACGTCCACGACCCCCGCCACCGAGCTGGGCATCCTCCCGGAGATCGCACTGGTGCTGGTCGCCGCCGGCGGGATCGGCTGGGCGGTCGGGTCCGGCCTGCGCGCCCGGCGCGCCGGTGACGCGTAGCCGTACGCGTCCCGTACGACCGCCGTATGACCGTCATACGACCCCTGAACCGGCCCTGACCGGGCGCACCGGCCCGTTAGGGTCGGGATCATGGCTACTCCCGAATTCATTCGCACGCTCAGGACCACCGCCGGTCAACAGCTGCTGTGGCTCCCCGGGGTCACCGCGATCGTCTTCGACGACGAGGGCAGGGTACTGCTCGGCCGGCGGTCCGACACGCGCAAGTGGTCGGTGATCGGCGGCATCCCGGAGCCGGGCGAGCAGCCCGCGGCCTGTGCGGTGCGGGAGGTCTTCGAGGAGACGGCGGTGCATTGCGTGGCCGAGCGGGTCGTCCTGGTCCAGGCGCTGGAGCCGATGACCTACCCCAACGGCGACATGTGCCAGTACATGGACATCACCATCCGCTGCCGGGCCGTGGGCGGCGAGGCCCGGGTCAACGACGACGAGTCGCTGGAGGTCGGCTGGTTCACGGTGGACGCGCTGCCCGCATTGCATGAGTTCGGGCTGTTCCGGATCAAGCAAGCCATGTCGGATGCACCCACATGGTTTGACCCTACGACTGCTGGCTGAAGTATGGGTGGTCGCCACATGTGGTGACCGTGGCGTGCCGCTTAGGGTCGGCACATGACCTCGCCCACCCCCCTGACCGGTCCCGGCCCCCGCACCCAGCCCCTCAGCCTCGACCTCGACGGCCGCACCGCCCTCGTGACCGGTGCCGCCAGTGGCATCGGCCGCGCCTGCGCGCTGCGGCTGGCCGCCGCCGGGGCCGCGGTGCGCGCCGTCGACCGGGACGCGGCCGGCCTGGCCGAGCTGGCCCAGCAGGCGGAGCGGACCGGCGACCTGACGGGCACCGTCTCACCGCTGGTCGTGGACCTCACCGACCTGGACGCCGCCGAACGCGCCGCCGCCGGCACCGACGTGCTGGTCAACAACGCCGGACTCCAACTCGTGCGGCCCATCGAGGACTTCCCGCCCGAGGTGTTCCACACGGTGCTCACCGTGATGCTGGAGGCACCCTTCCGCCTCATCCGCGGCGCCCTCCCGCACATGTACGCACAGGGCTGGGGCCGGATCGTCAATGTGTCCTCCGTCCATGGTCTGCGTGCCTCGGCCTTCAAATCCGCCTATGTGGCCGCCAAACATGGCCTCGAAGGCCTGTCCAAGACGGCCGCCCTGGAGGGCGCTGCCCATGGAGTGACCTCGAACTGTGTGAACCCGGCCTATGTGCGCACCCCACTGGTCGAGAAGCAGATCGCCGACCAGGCACAGGCGCACGGCATCCCCGAGGACCGCGTGCTGTCCGAGGTCCTGCTGAAGGACAGCGCCGTGCGGCGGCTCATCGAACCCGAGGAGGTCGCCGAGGCCGTGGCCTACCTGTGCAGCCCGCAGGCGTCCTTCGTCACCGGCACCTCGCTCGTCCTGGACGGCGGGTGGACGGCCCACTGACCGGCCCGGCGGCACCGGCTCCGGGAGTTTTCCACAGGGCTGCCGGTCCCGGTGGCCGATACGGAATCCTGTGACCATGTCCCGCGATCACCTCCAGTCGGTACCCAGCTCCAGCGCCGAGGCCCCGTACCTCGACCTGCTGGCCCGCGACGCCTCCGCCGAGGCCTACGAGCAGCCCGTGCTGCGCGCCCGAGCCGAGGGCGAGCCGGCCGGCCGCATCGCCGCGCTGGAAGAGGCGAGACTGCTCGCCCTGCGTGTACGCGCGGAGCTGGAGGGCCGCCGACGGCGCGAGGCGGAGCTGTCGGCGCTCTTCGAGACCGCCCACGACCTCGCCGGACTCCGCGATCTTGACGCCGTCCTACAGGCGATCGTGCAGCGCGCCCGTTCCCTGCTCGGCACGGACGTCGCCTACCTCAGCCTCAACGACCCGGCCCGCGGCGACACCTACATGCGGGTCACGGAGGGCTCCGTCTCCGCCCGCTTCCAGCAACTGCGCCTCGGCATGGGAGAAGGGCTCGGCGGACTCGTCGCCCAGACCGCGCGGCCGTACGTCACCGACGACTACTTCCAGGACGGCCGCTTCCAGCACACCCTCACCATCGACGCCGGTGTCCGCGACGAGGGCCTGGTCGCCATCCTCGGCGTCCCCCTGATGCTCGGCCCGCACGTGATCGGCGTCCTGTTCGCGGCGGACCGGCGCGCGAGGGTCTTCGAGCGCGAGCAGATCGCCCTGCTCGGCTCCTTCGCCGCGCTCGCCGCGGCGGCCATCGACACCGCCAACCTGCTCACCGAGACCCGCGCCGCCCTGGCCGGCCTGGAGCACGCCAACGAGATCATCCGCGACCGCAGCGCCGTCATCGAGCGCGCGTCCGAGGTCCACGACCGGCTCGCCGAACTCGTCCTGCGCGGCGGCGGAGTCCATGACGTGGCCGCCGCCGTCTCCCAGGTCCTCGCCGGGACCGTCGAGTTCACCGAGGCCGTGGCGGCACCGGCCGAGGCACTGGAGGCCTCGCGCGCGGAGGGGCACGCGGTACGGCACGGCAGCGACTGGATCGCCGCGGTGGCCGCCGGCGGAGAACTCCTCGGCGCGCTGGTCCTGCGGGGCCACCCCGGCCTCGACCCCGTCGACCAGCGCACCCTGGAGCGCGCGGCGATGGTCACCTCCCTGCTGCTGCTCGCCCGCCGCTCCGCCGCCGAGGCCGAACAGCGCGTGCGCGGCGAGCTGCTGGACGATCTGCTGGACGCGCGTGACCGGGACCCCCGGCTGCTGCGTGAACGCGCCAGCCGTCTCCAGGCGGACCTGGACGCCACCCATGTCGTCCTCGCCGCCCGCCTCGACGGCCCGGCGGCCGACGCCGACGAGGAGGCCGCGGCCCGCCGCCGGCTCTGGTCCGCCGCGTCCCACCTCGCGGCCACCCGGCACGGCCTGGCCGCGGCCCGCGACGGCGGCACGGTCCTGCTGCTGCCGCTCGGCTCCGGCGACACCGCCACGGAGGTGGCCCGCCGCACCGCCCGCCATCTGGGCACGGCCGTCCACCAGCCGGTCACGGTCGGTGCGTCCGCCCCCGTCACCGACCTGGCCCGGCACCCCGAGACCGTGGCCGCCGCCTACGCCGAGGGCCGCCGCTGCCTGGACGCGCTGCACCTGCTGGGCCGGTCCGGGGACGGCGCGGCGGCCGAGGACTTCGGCTTCCTCGGCCTGCTCCTCGCGGGCGAACGGGACATCGCCGGGTTCGTCGAGCGGACCATCGGCCCGGTGGTGTCGTACGACGAGCGGCGCGGCACGGAACTGCTGCGCACTCTGGACGCCTACTTCGAGGGCGGGATGAGCCCGGCGCGCACCAAGGACGCGCTGCATGTCCATGTGAACACGGTGGCGCAGCGGCTGGAGCGCGTGGGCCGCCTGCTGGGCGAGGACTGGCAGACGCCCGCGCGGGCCCTGGAGATCCAACTGGCCCTGCGACTGCACCGGCTGGCGACACCGGGACGGCACTGACCGGCCCCGCGCGGGGCCGGTCAGTAGGTCGATACGAATGCACTGCGCGGGAGCCGGTCACTGTGTCGGTACGAATGCGACGGGCGCGGGCCGCTCAGTGCGTCGGTACGAATGCGGGCGGCGGCCCGTCGGTACGGCTGTGGGCGGTGGCGCGCTCAGACGGTCCGTGCCGCGGCGGCCGGGCTCGCCCCGGAGGGCTCCCCGCTCTCACCGTCGACCTGGGCCAGATCGCGGTGCCGTGTCTCCCGCGCGACACCCACCGCGATCAGGGTCAGCACGGCGGCGGCGATCACGTAGAGCGCGATCGGGGTGGAGCTGTCGTAGTCCGCGAGCAGCGCGGTGGCGATGAGCGGGGCGGGCGCGCCGGCCGCCACGGAGGCGAACTGGGCGCCGATGGACGCGCCCGAGTACCGCATCCGGGTCGCGAACATCTCGGCGAAGAACGCGGCCTGGGGCGCGTACATGGCGCCGTGCAGCACGAGTCCGACGGTGACGGCGAGGATCAGGTACCCGAACGAGCCGGTGTCCACGAGCGCGAAGAAGGGGAACATCCACACCCCGATACCGGCCGCGCCCAGCAGATACACGGGCCGCCGCCCGACCCGGTCGGACAGCGCGCCCCAGGCCGGGATGACGGCGAAGTGCACGGCGGAGCCGATCAGTACGGCGTTCAGCGCGGTCTGCTTGGAGACGCCGGCCGAGGTGGTGGCGTAGACGAGGATGAAGGCGGTGATGACGTAGTAGCTGATGTTCTCCGCCATGCGGGCGCCCATCGCCACCAGCACGTCCCGCCAGTGGTGCCGCAGCACGGAGACGAGCGGCAGCTTCTCCTTCGCGCCGTCCCGCCGCGCCTCGGCCCGCTCCAACGCCTCCTTGAAGACGGGCGATTCATCGACAGACAGACGAATCCACAGACCGACGAGCACGAGCACCCCGGAGAGCAGGAACGGAATCCGCCATCCCCAGGTGCCGAAGGCGTCGTCGGACAGGACGGCGGTGAGCAGCGACAGCACACCGGTCGCGAGCAACTGCCCGGCAGGCGCGCCGGTCTGCGGCCAGGAGGCCCAGAAGCCGCGCCGCCGCGCGTCCCCGTGCTCCGACACCAGCAGGACCGCACCGCCCCACTCGCCACCGAGCGCGAAGCCCTGCACCAGCCGCAGCGCGGTGAGCAGCACGGGGGCGGCGGTGCCGACGGTGGCGTGCGTGGGCAGCAGCCCGATGGCGAACGTGGCCCCGCCCATCAGCAGCAGGCTCAGCACCAGCAGCTTCTTCCGCCCCAGCCGGTCACCGTAGTGCCCGAACACGAGCGCCCCCAGCGGCCGGGCCGCGAAGCCGACGGCGTACGTCAGGAACGACAGCAGCGTGCCGACGAGCGGGTCGGAGCCCGGGAAGAACAACTTGTTGAACACCAGCGCGGCGGCGGAGCCGTAGAGGAAGAAGTCGTACCACTCGATGGTGGTGCCGATGAGGCTGGCGGCGACGATTCTGGGGAGGCTGGCGGGGGGTGGGGGAGCGGTGGTTCCGGAGGCCATGTGCGCCACTTCCTCGTGTGCGGTGGGGACGGGTACGTGTCGGCACACCGTAGAAACATGCAGGTCAGCCGCACATGTGGTGGGGCAACATAGTTCGTGGCTTGCCTATGCGTGCGGCCACCATGCCGGGCCAGGGAGGGTGCTTCAGGGGCTCGGAAGTGGTCGAGATCAGTAATGTCCGAGATGCGTAGTTAGGGGTAATTCGACGGTGCGGTGCTGGCTCCCGTGCTGACTTGGTGCTGACTACCCTGCGTTGAACCAGAATCTTTCGGACCGTTGCATCGCCTCCACTGGGCGCGGGAGAGGTTGCGCTGGCCCTGGAGAACGGTCGGCGTACCGTTCCCGATCGTGCGGGTGGCGGACCGGGCTTCGGTCAGCAGTCCGAGGACGGGCTCGATGACCACGCTGGCGCGGCTGGCTGCTCGGTCACGGCCCGCTGACCGTCGCGCCATCGACGGTCACGGTCTTGTTGCTCTACCAGCCTGCGATGCTCGTCAGGTCGGCGGCGTTGATGCTGTTGCCCGATCCGTCGGCGTCGGCAGGGCTGGTTGTGGTGGTGAAGGTGCTGGTGGCGGTGTTGTTCAGGAAGCTGCTGAGGGGACGTAGGGGCTGTAGGCGTCGAAGCCACTGATCAAGGTGGACTGAGTGGTCTTGCCCGCGTCCAGGGTCAGGCGGTAGATGCCGTAGTCCTTGGCTTTGGTCAGGTTGACTCCAAAGCTCCAGGGGCCGTCTTTGGGTATGTCGAAGCTGAAGGTCGCGCTGTCGCCGCTGACGGCCTTGGAGGTGCTGCTCTTGTTGATGAGCATGGCCTGGTAGCCGTCGGTGAACTCGTAGCCGCTGCCGGCGGCTTGGCTGATCAGCTGGCCGCCGGTGCTGGTGGTCGTCGCCTTGGGCACGGTGGTGGTCGAGCCGTCGGTGTTGGTGGCGGTCCAGCCGCTGATCATCTTGTCGCCGTAGGCGTAGGTCGGGGAGCTGGTGCCGGCGTAGAAGGCGTAGGCCGTCTGGGTGAGTGATGTCGAGCCGGCCTGGTCCACGGCCTTCGCATACAGCGTGTGCGGTCCTGTTCTGCCGGGGCGAAGGCGGGGGAGGCGCTGCCGTTGATGACCGAAGTCCCGGTGTCAGGGCCATTGTCTGCGGTGGCGTAGTAGACCTTGCCTGGTGTGATCGTCGTTCCTGCTACCCAGTGGGCGACGGTGCTGCTGTGGGCCGTGTTGCCGAGGGTGGCGTCCAGGCAGAACAGGTAGCCGGTGACGTTGTTGGTGTGGTTGTTGCTCAGGACGAAGGCGCCCTTGCTGTCGAAGGCCGCGCCGATCTGTTTGGGCGGGAACTGACTTGAGGTGACGGTGGGGGCCGGTGGCGCGCTGGTGTCCACGGTGAAGGTCTGGGTTTTGGTCCAGATGCCGGAGCCGGGCCCGGCCCAGTAGCCAGCGGCGTTCTGCGTGGTGGCTTTCCAGGTGTATTTGCCGTCGGGCAGGCTCGGTGTGGTCCAGTCACTGCCGTTGGTGTTGTACCGGGCGCGCTTCTTCGAATCGAGGTTGGGGCCGAAGCCCTGGCCGACCAGGGTGCCGGAGGAGTTGAAGACGTGGTAGTCGACGCGCACCAGTTCGCTGCCGCCGGCGAGGTCGGGGTTCACCGCGCGTGCCGACAGTGTGGGGGTGTGGGTGGTGGTCATCGTGTTGCCGGCACTCACGATGGACGGCTTGATGGCGGGGGTCCCGGTGCCGTTCTTGAGCTTGGGCCGGCAACTGTAGGTGACGGACATGGTGGCTCCGCCCCCGAAGGCGAGCTGCTTCCACTGGGTGGCGTCATTCATGTCAGGTGACTGGACCATCAGCGTCATGCTGCTCCAGCCGCCGGCGGCCGCACTCTGTGCCCGGGACGTCACGTCGAACTCGAGCGACGGTGGGCTGACCCAGGAGTCGGAACCGCTGGTGACCGGGCAGGTTCCGGCCTCGTGACTCTTCGGGTTGGTGCCCAGTGAGCTGGTACGCCCCCCGGGTTCGTGGCCCCAGTACAGCGAGGAGGAACTCCATCCTGCGGGGCGGTCGGTGCCGTACACGGCGGCCGGGGTGTCGGAGCAGGAAGCGGGAGACAGTTGCTTGACGTACAGCGAGGCGTGGGTGACCACAGGGCCTTTGATGCCGCTGGTGTTCATCTGCTAGTAGGTGCGGGCGCGTTCGCCGTTGCCGGGGTAGGAGTTGTCCCATCCCTCGCGCGCGTTGGTCGAGCCTGTGGTGGAGGTCGAGTTGTAGACGTTCCACCCGTTGTCCGAGATGCGGGCCCAGTCCAGCTGGGAGGGCCTGCCACTCCACTCCGGGTCGACGTAGACCGGGTACGTGGTGGTCTTGGTGGTCAGCAGCTTTTCGTCCAGGCCGAGGAGTTGCCTGCCTGGCCGTAGCCTCACTTTCACCTGGGCGCGGTGCTTGCCGACGGCGGCCGCCGCCTTGTGCTCGGCCCGGGCTGCGGCGGCGGTCGCGATCCGGAGGTGGAGGGCCGCCGGTCTGCCGCCGTTCGAAGCGGCGGATCAAGGCCGCCCAGTTGCCCCGCGAGAAATCGCTGCGGGCCTTCGACTTCGAGGCGAACCCCAGCGTGGACCCTGCGGTCATCCACACCCTGGCGACCTCCCGAGTAGGGCAAGAAGGCTTGCCGCTCTGCCTGATCGGCGAATCGGGCACCGGCAAGTCGCATCTGCTGATCGCGCTGGGCACCGAGGCTGCGATGGCCGGCTACCGGGTCCGCTAACGCACTCGCGACCAAGCTCGTCAACGAGCTGGTCGAGGCCGCTGACGAGAAGGTGCTGACCAAGACGATCGCCCGCTACGGCCGAGTCGATCTTCTCTGCATTGATGAGCTGGGCTATATGGACCTGGACCGCCGGGGTGCTGAGCTGCTGAACGAGAGTTTTGGCGGCTGGACCAAAACCTTCACCGACCCTCGGCTTTGCGCGGCCATCGTCGACCGGCCCACCTTCGGCGGCAACCTGACCCAGACAGGCACTGAACCCTACCGCCTGGCCCTTACCCAGGCCCGGGCCGCCGCACACGACGCCTCCGGCTGACGTAGCACCACCAAGCCCTTCATCGGCGGGAGCCGCATTTGCCGGCTCAGGAGGCCGTCAAGGGGAAGACGCCTGTTCTTGCGCGCCATGACCAGTACGGCGAGCGTGCGCGCATGACCGGCCAGCCGCGCATGAACCTGGCTCCACTCATCAGCTCCCCTTGGAATCGATCATCTAGGCTGGCGCGGTGACTGATGAGCAGGAGCGGGTGCAGCCGTCGGGAGTGTGGGCCACGGCGGTGGGGGTGGCCAGGGTGCGGGCGCTGGAGACCGAGCGGGAGAACGCGCTGTTCCGCGACCCACTGGCACAGGCCTTCGCAACCGCCGGCGGCCTATGGCCCTCCTCGCCGCTGCCCGATGACGAGGCCGCGCGCCGCCGCCGGCTGGCCGTGTCGTACTCCATCGTCATCAGGACGAAGTTCCTCGACGACCTGTTGCAGCAGGCCTCCGCTTCCGGGGTCCGGCAGGTCGTGCTGCTCGGCGCCGGTATGGACAGCCGGGCCTTCCGGATGGACTGGCCTGAGGGCACCCGGCTCTTCGAGGTCGACACCGCCGCCCCACTGGACTTCAAGGCTTCGGTGCTGCGCCAGGAGCGGGCCGTCGCACGCTGCGAGCGGATCACCGTCGCGGTGGATCTGCGTGAGGACTGGCCAGGCGCGCTGGCCGCCGCAGGGCACGACCCGGCGGTGCCGACCGTGTGGATCGCCGAAGGACTGCTGATCTATCTGCCCGAGGACGCGGTGGAACTGCTGCTGGCCCGGATCAGCGCACAGTCGGCGGCAGGCAGTTGGATGGGGCTGACGTTGGGCTCGCGCGGCGTGATCGAGCGCTTCGGCGCGGACGCCATGCCAGGATCGGCGGCGTCCATGTGGGTCTCGGAGATGCCCGACGACCCGGTGGGCTGGCTGGCCGGACACGGCTGGGAGGCCGGCAGCCACACCCTGCGCGAGCGCGCTGCCGCCTACGGCCGCCCGATCAGCACCCCTCCGCAGAGCGAGGAGCGGCCCGGCGGACTGATCTCTGCGGTCCGCCGGTAGAGCGCCTCCTCCCGGTTCCCCACCGAGGACGTAAGCACCTGACCGGTGTCAGTTCGCATCGGCATTTTCCGACCCTGTGATCGTCAAGTGCTGCCCGGACTCGGTGATAAACGGTGTCGCACGTCGGTTACGAAGCCAGCCAGGGGCAGGCTCCACGGCTGGCCTCGGCGGACCGTGTCCGCTCCCTCGCGGCGCAGGGCGGTCACCAGCTTGCCGAAGCAGCGCGGGCTCAGCCCGGTGAACGGGCCTATCCAGGACGGCTGTGAAGCCGTGATCACACCAGCCAAGAGAAGATCGTCCCATCGCGCTGCGAACTGCCCGAGTCGGAGGCGCACATGGAGACAGACTTGGTCAGTCGTCTGGAGGAGGAGGCGGATCGTTGCGTGATGCCCCTGCGCATGAACGAGGGGTTCGATGAGCAGGCACTCCTTCAGCTGCAGGAGGAGATCGACCGGTGCGCGACGGCGTGGAGGGGAGCAACCCACGTACTGAAGCGCGCCGCGTTGTTCCTCGCAGAACTCTCCCCAGCGATCGAGGCTTGCGCCTGGTTGTACGAAGGGGACACGCGTCAGCGGATCCAGGAGGCCGGGCTGATGGTTGTCGGAGGCAGTGATCGCTGCTCTGGACTGAGTGCCTCCCATGCCGCCGTGCCACGTACCTTCCTGTAGGCGCCAGCGGGAAGATGCACGCGTCGCAGCACAACCGGCGCTACGGACGAGCCCAGTGTTGCGGGACAACTCTTACCAGCTCGTGCACGGTAAGCGGTGAGATATCGAGGATGGCGGCGGGGCTCGGTGTTCACGTCTGCCGTGGCGACGTCAGGTCCGCGGTCCGCTGGTGGGACAGCAGGCCAGCGACGGCTTGGACGATGTCGCTCATGTGCTCGCGGCGGCCGAGGTGGCGGGCCAGGGCACGCCAGTTTTTCAGGTGGGCGATGCCGTGCTCGACCCGGATGCGTCGCGAGGAGTGCGCCTTGCGCTGCCGCTCGTGCATTTCCTCGTACCACTCCGGAGCGTTCTTCTTGAACTTGCGATGCGGAGATGTGACCACACGCCCGCCGGTCTGCGCACCCAGGCCCTGGTATCCGGCATCGGCCGGCACCGGCTTGGCCCTCGACGCCTGACCAGCTTGGGAACCTGCCACCCCGCGCGCTCAGTAGCATCGCGTCGCCTGGATGAGGTTCCTGCCCGACGTGTTCCGGATCGGGTGAAGCCGGTGCTCAAGCCCCTCATCAGCGGTCGTCGATGCCTCCGGACCCGGTGACACCACCCCCGGATCATCAACGACAGGAGGGGGAAGTCATGCCGGACCCGAAGGCCGGAGGCTCCGTTGCGGAGCCACGAAAAACGACGCGGCCTGGCGGCTGGCCCGAGTGACACGGTGCCCCTATGAAATGGTGTATCGACACCGTGGGCATCTCGCCGAAGACTCGCGCGACGAACACTGGTGAGCAGATGGGAGAGAAGCCACGTAGGAGGAACAGCAACTAGCGGAGTGATGCAGAACGTCTCAGGCCGGACGTGACCGGCTTACGTGGTGGGGCGACATAGTTCCGTGGCCAGCTGTGCGTGCGGCCACGATGGCGGCTCAAGGGCCACCGACTCACTACACACACTGTGTATAGTCGTTTCCGGCGCCCGGACGCACTCCCGTCCGCGGCTGCCGTGCCGTGCGTCGCATGCGCCGAAGGCGGCCACTCCGTACGCCGCCTTGGCAGGCTTCGCCCCGGCCTTCCCGTCCCAGCCTGCTCTCTGCCGTCGGGCCGGGCACGGCTCTGCCGCAGCACGAGAGGAAGCCAGTGAGCCCACGCCGGCAAGATCAACCCGGTTCCGTCCCGACCCTGGCCCCGCAACGCCGAAAGCGCCTCGGCGGGTTGCGCGCGCTCGCCCTCGGAGCAAGACTCGCCCTGATCGGCGGCCGGGGCAGCGCGGTACGAACCGTCCTGATGGCCGCGGGGATCGGAATCGGTGTCGCCGTGGTGCTGCTTGCGGCATCGGTGCCCACGGCTCGGCATCATCGCGACGCGCGGATTCACGGCCGCATCGACGTCAACCTGGACGACCGGGTCGTACCGGCTTCCCGACGCACCGTACTGGTGAGCGACATCGACACTGTTTTCCACGGTGTTCCGATCCGTGGTCGGCTCGTGGAACCCGAGGGACCCGATGCCCCTGTGCCGCCCGGACTCGACAGGTATCCGCGGCCAGGCGAAATGGTCGTGTCGCCGGCACTCAAGCGACTGCTCGCGGAGCCCGGAAACGGGCTGCTGCGTGCCCGCCTCGACCACCCGGTCGTAGGAGAGGTCAGCGACTTGGGCCTGCTCGGCCCCGGCGAGTACGTCTTCTTCCTGGGCGGCGAGCATATGGAGAGCGACGTAGCGGGCGCACGGCGGCTCGACCACTTCGGCAAAATCTATCCGGACAAGCCCCTGGCCCCCGATCTCGTCCTGCTCACCGTCGTCGGCATCGTGGTACTGCTCACCCCGGTCGCCGTCTTCATCGCCGCCGCCACCAGGTTCGGCGGTGAACACCGCGACCGGCGGCTGGCCGCGCTGCGGCTGATCGGCGCGGACCGCGGCATGACGGCCCGCATCGCCGCCGGTGAGACACTGGTCAGCTCCCTCATCGGCGTCGTCGTGGGCGCGGCCCTGTTCGCGGTGGGACGCCGGTTCGTCGAACTGGTCGACGTCCAGGGACTCAGTGTCTTCACACAGGACCTCACCCCCGAGCCGTCCCTGGCGGCCGTGGTGGTCGTCGCCGTGCCCTGCCTGTCCCTCGGCAGCGCTCATCTGGCGATGAACAAGGTGGTCGCCGAACCGCTGGGAGTGGTACGCAGGTCCGTCGGCGCCAAGCGGCGACTGTGGTGGCGCATCGCCCTGCCCCTGCTCGGCCTGTTGCTCCTAGGGACGTCCGTCCGGGACGCGTCAGAGGTTCAGAGCACCGCAGGTGTCGTCATGGTGGTCGCCGGGATGCTTGCGCTGCTCGTGAGCGCGACCGCCGTCGTGCCTTGGCTCCTCGAGCGGCTCACCGAACGGGCCGGCGGGTCGGGCCCCCTTTCCTGGCAACTCGCCATGCGCAGGCTGCAGTCGCACAGCGAAGCGTCCACCCGATCGGTCAACGGCATCGTGGTCGTTGTCGCCGGGGCCATCGCGTTGCAGACCCTTTTCACCGGCATCGCCAACAGCCATACGGGGAACCACCCGTCCACGGCACGGGAACGGTCGGCGCCGGACACGCAGGTCGGCCTGGTTCGTCTTGTCGGAGCCGACGGCGAGAAACCGTACGCTTCCCTCCTCGCCCGGACCCCCGGAGTGACCCAGGCCGTCGGCTTCAGCGAATTGCAGGTGAGCGAGGTCCCCTATGGAATCCCGCAGACCGTACGCATCGCCGACTGCGCCGGACTCCGTCTCCTGGCGTCCGTGCCCGCGTGCTCGGACGGCGACGCCTTCCTGGTCGCCCCCCGCAGCGGGAGCACGGACGACACGACCGAGTGGAAGACAGGCATGAGGATGCGCATGGACATGAGTGGCCTGGCCTGGCGGGTCCCCCGGATCACCGCCACAGCCCGCGCCAGGCCAGGAAACCCTCAAGGCACCTTCCCCGAGACCATGCTGCTCGCCACTCCTGAAGCCGCCGGCACAACCGCGATCGCACACGCGACCCGTGCCGTGAGCCTTGCGTACCGAACGTCCCAAGAAGATGTCCAAGACCACATCCGCACTGCCGCGGTCCGGTTGAACCCGCAGTTCCAGGTCGACTTCCCGCAGGAGCGCAAGGAGGACACGGCCCTGAGCGGCATCAGGCGCGCCTTGCTCGCAGGCGTTGCCGTCGTGCTGCTCCTGATCGCCATAAGCATGCTGATCGGCGCCATCGAACAACTGAGGGACCAAAAGCGCGTCATGGCCATGCTCGTCGCGGTCGGCACCCGGCGGCGAACCCTCAGTGGCTCGGTGCTGTGGCAGACCGCGCTGCCCGTGACGATCGGGATGCTCGTCGCAGTTCTGGTCGGCACCGCGCTCGGCGGCACTCTCCTCCACCTCATCGGCCGTACAGCGGTATTCGACTGGATCAGCATGCTGGCGATGACCGGCATCGGCGCAGCAGCGGTTCTGCTGGTGACCGTGCTGACGCTGCCGACCTTGCGGCAGGTCACCCGCGTGGAGGCCATTCGCCACGAGTGACGTCCGCACCCGGTAAGCGGCGCCTCGGTAGACGTGCTCGGTCATGGCACTGGTCGGGATGTCGCCAAGGCAGTCACATCGGCTCGGCTGGCGGCCATGTCGGCATGGACCAGGTGACAGGCCATGGAGCGAGGACCCGTGCGGCGCACCGGAGGCTGCGGTCAACTGTGAAGGAGCGAGCACATGGGTCGATACGACCTCGCCCTCCTCGGATACGGCGGCGTCAACCGTGCGCTGGCCTGACCCATGTCCCGGCGTGGCGACCGCCTTGCCCAAGAATGGGGTTTCGCCTTGCGTGTCGTCGCGATCACCGACCTGAGAGTCGGTTCCCCGGGGCGGCACGGACGGCACTGGTCTGGCCCCGCTGCCGACGGCTGAACCCGGGGAGCTGGACTTCTCCGGCCTCCCGGCGGCAGCGCCGATCCTCGCAACGACTGGGTGATCGACGTAGGACGCCCTCCCGAAGGGGCTGTGCTGGAAGCTGGTCGGCCACCGCTCTGCGGGCGGACGGCACCGGCACCGCCCCTGTCGCCCCGCTCGCGCTGTCCGTCGATCATCCGCTCGCGGGGATCTCCGGCCCGGTCGACGCGGTCGCCTTCAGTAGCGTCGCCTGAGGAGTACGGCCGGTAGACCCGCATGCCGACCTGATCGGCCACGTCACGGCGTCCGCTCCGGCGCCGGCCGCACGGAGACCGCCCACGTCTTGCTGTCCGACGTCATTGCCACTTCCGTCTGCACCGTCGATTCCGGCGCGTCGGCAGCATCGTAGAAGGCACGCGGTGCGGGCGGCGCACCGCGGCCCGTCCTGTGCACGCTTCCCACTGGTGTCCGACGAATCGGCTACGGGTTCTGCTGGCTCCCGAGCACGCCGTGAGCGCGGAGGAACGCTAGGACCGCAGCGCTGAACTGCGCGGGCCGTTCGATATGCGCGAGGTGCCCCGTGTCCTCGAGGATCGACAACTCGGCGGCGGGCATGGCCTCGTGCAGGAGGCGGGCCCATCGCGGTCCGCAGATGAAGTCCTGCCTGCCGGCCAGGACGAGTGCCGGTGTGGTGATACCGGGCAGGGCGTCCTGGACGTCGAACGGAGTGCCCTGGCCCTCGGTGGGGGCCGCATACATCCGAAGCGATTGGCGAGCGGGTGCGAACTCCTCCTGCCTGCCCCAGTAGTCGAAGAGATAGGCGGGCATGATCGTGCGCAGGACGGCGGTGGCGCCGTCGTCGCCGAGCAGATCGAGGCGGGTCGTGAGGGCAGCGACGTAACCGGCCACCTCCGGATGCTCGTCGATGTGTCGGTCCACGAACCGTTGCATGGCGGCGACCGCCGCCGACCAGAACTCCTCGTCCGCCGCCGGCGACGTGTCATACAGGACCAGGGCGGCGAGCCGTCCGGGGTGGTCGAGGGCGTACTGCTGGGCGACGAAACCACCGTGGGAGTGGCCGAGCAGAATGACCTCAGGCAGTTCCAGGTGTTCGACCACACGGTGCAGGAGTTGCGCGTACGTGGCCACAGAGTAGTCGTGCGGATCGGGGAGTCGTCCGGAGGAGCCCGTGCCGACCGGCTCGATGTACACCATGGTCAGGCTCCGTTCGAGCGCAGGCATGCGCAGGTATTCCCAGCCGATGCCCGGCCCGCCCGAGTGGGCGATGCATACAGGGCCAGAACCAGCGACGTGGTACCGCTGTTCGACATGCGCGGCGCCGTGAGGGACGGTGATCGTGTGGGTGCCGGGGGACAGCGGCGATGACGGGTCGTCGGTCGTCCGGGGGAGTGTCCGCGGCTGCTGCGAGTGCTTCACGCCTTCTGATGATCCATTGAGGGGTGGCGTCCTCCAACAAGAAACACAACATGTCATCACACTGTTATCGGATGGGTCGCTGTCTCGCGAGAGAGAGATACGATGGGTCCCTGACACCATCTGGCACACGCTCGCACGCTCGCACGCCCGCGACCGCACAGACGACCGGGCGCAGCGGCCCGCGGCACCGAGGGCGTAACGTGGCACACCTGTGGCTGGAGCACACCATGGATGCGAAGGATGAGACCTAGCGTGGTCTGACGGATCTACAGGACTACCTGTACTGGGACTCCCATCGCCGGGCCGTATGTGGAGGAACAGATCAGGGTGTCCCGTTACGATCGCAGACCACCTCACCGATCAGATCACGATCCCCCGGTGTCAGTGCGTGCCCGGGAGCCGCCCGGCGCAGTGTCTGCGCAGCAGGTCGAAGTCCCCGACGTTGGTGATCGTCCTGCCGGGCTGACGACGCAATGTTCCTCCAGCAGTTCCTCGGCCGGCCGTGCCGCGCGAAGGAGCCGTGCGAGTACCGCACTCGACGAGACGTCCGGTCCGGGCAGCCAGCGACATCTGCTGCCAGGGGGGACCCGGAGGGGTCGTGCGGGGTGTTCACACCTAGCAGTATGGTGCGCGGAGGACGGTTTCCGTTCGGGGCGTCGACGTACTCGTCACATCCTTGTTACGAGACTCGGATGTACGTCACCACCGTTGGTCTTCAGCGTTGTGAGAGTGCGGTAAAGTGATCACAGTGTTCCGGCGCAGCGTGGCAACCCACGATGGGCGTCAGGAGCGCTTCCACACCCGCTGCACGGAGCTGAGCGGGTGCAGTGCCCCGGACGTCAATCGATCCCCCGCGAGCCGGCGTCCGGGGCCGCGGCTCCGCTCAGAAACGCTGGGCCCGGTAGAGACCGCGACCAGTTCGCCGGACCCGGGACGTACCGACGAGACGGTCGAGTGTGCTGCGGACCGCGTTGATGCTTCCATTGTCGGTGTCGCGGCCCAGCGCCGCCGCTACGTCGCGGGCACGTACGTCGACGTCGCCGGCCTGCGAGAAGTACTCCATGATCTGCTCGGTGAGCTTTCCGTAGGTTCGTTTCTCGTCGGCCTCGGGACGGGAAGCCCGCTTGCCCAGCCGCTGCCGGTCCTCGGGCTGCCCCGGGGCTCGGGTGACCTCTGCCGCGGAGGAAGGCGCGGCCGGATGAGTGGTGTGTGCCCGCCTGGGCTCTGGGGTACGACGCCGGCCCGCATCGACGGTGTCCGCTGGGGCCGGGGTGCCACCCGCCGGATCTGCCATCAGGACCTGGAGTGCACCCAAGGCCCGCTGGACGGTGTCGAGATGGGCCGTGACGGCGGCCAGTTCCCTCTCCAGCGCCTGCTTCTGGAGCCGTAGATGGGCCAGATCCTCCCGCAGGCTCTCCGCGGTGACCTCGATGTTGCGCGCCGCGCCAGTTGCCGGGGCCATGTCTTCCTCTCATCCTCAGCTTTGCCGCGCCCGGCCCAGTTCACCTGGGATGACGCTCGACTCGGACGCTGGGATGGGCGCTTCGGTGCATCATATGCGGGACACGATCTGCCGACGCATCCGCATCCGGGAGCCTGCGTTGTCACAGCGAAGAGATGCAGTGATGCTTCGGTGAAAGTTTGTCCACCATTGTTGCCACTGGCCCGCTCGAAACGCAACGACAAACACCTCTGCGGCGACGGCGCCTGCACCCGCCGGGAGGGGCGGCCTGTACGACGAAGGGACTCCAGTGGGGCCAGGGGGTGCCTGCCCGCCGTGCCGACCGCACTTCGGAAGCCGGGCTCGCCGAGCGCTCCTGTACTTCCCGAACCCCTGTACGGCGCCGTCGTCACCTACAGGGCAGCAGACTTCCAGCAACGCCCTCGAACTCCGGGACCGGCAGCGGGGTGCGCAGCGTCTTGTCTTCTCGACGGCGGGTGGAGCCGGAGGACCTGCCATCGGGTGGACGGACGTCGTCGGGGGCCAGGAGGGCCTCCAACGAGGCGACGTCCCCGGTCCGCGCCGCCGAGACGAAGGCATCGAGGAGCCGCCGGTGCTCAGCCCTGTCCACGGACTCCCGCTGCTCCACCGAGAGGTGCTTGCGCGCCCGGCTCACGATCTTCCGCACATTGACAGGGGTCAGCCGCAGTATCTCCGCGATCTCGGTGTAGCCGTAGTCGAACGCCTCCCGCAGTACGTAGGCGGCCCGCTCGCTCGGGTTCAGCTTCTCCAGGAGGAGCAGCAGGGCCAGCTCGAGGGCCTCGGCCCGCTGCGCGCCGACCTCCGGGTCGCTGCTCGTGTCGACGGGCTCGGGCAGCCAGGGGCCGATGTAGGTCTCGCGGCGCACCCGGGCGGACTGGGCGACGTTGATGGCCAGCCGGGTCGTCGCACTCGACAGGAACGCCACGGGGTTCACCACCACCGAGCGGTCCGTTCTCTGCCAGCGCAGCCATAGGTCCTGGACCACGTCCTCGGCCTCCATCGCGCTGCCCAGAACGCGGTACGCGATACCGAACAAACGTGGGCGGAGCTCCACGAAGACGGAAACGGCCTCGTCCAGGGTGGCCTCCGTGGAGGACGTCTCACGATGCATGATCCTTCTGTCTCCGTCCTGGACACGCCACAATAAGTCACAACGACTTCAACCGTGTCTTCTTCATAGACCAGGGCCATCCCCGATCTGTTACAGATCGATCAGGAGCCACACGGTGTGGAGGCGTCTCAGTCTTTGAGTGCCGCGGAAGTGGGGGTGCCGGGGGCGTGGGGACGGTTCCAGGTGCGGAGTTTGTCGGGGTTCAGGACGGCCCAGACCTGGATGACGTGGTGGTCGGCGATGTCGAAGCTGATGACGGCGGCGACCTCGTCATTGTGGCGTACGACGATTGCGGTGCGGCCGTTGGCCGGGCTGAGGTGCAGGGTGGTGTCGCGGCGGGGGGTGAGGAGGGTGAGGAGGGTGCGGGCGACGTGCTGGTTGCCGTGCACCGGTCGGGTGAGGGCGCGGACCTTGCCTCCGCCGTCGAAGAACGCGGTGGCGTCGGGAGCCAGCAGGGATGCCAAGTGGGTGGCGTCTGCTGTGGTGCAGGCTTGTCGGACCGCGCGGACGATCCTGTCGTGCTGTTGGGGTGTGGTGGGGTGTGCGCGGTTGGTACGCAGGCTGCGGCGGGCGCGGTCGGCGAGTTCGGCGCATTCGAGTGGTGTCCGTCCCACGATGTCTGCGACCGTTCGCGGTGCCATGGCGAAGACGTCGTTGAGGACGAACGTCGCTCGCTCGGCGGGGGACAGCGTGTCCAGTGCGTTGAGCAGGGCGTCGCTGATCTCCTCCTCCAGGGCACGGTGGAGTTCCGCCGCCGTACTGCCGTCCTTCCCGCCCAGGCCTGTGGGCCGTCGTTCGGGGGGCAGGGTGAGGCGTGCCAGGCAGATGGAGCCCGTGGTCGGGGTCAGCCAGGCACAGGGATCGTCGATGTGTGCTCTCTGGAGATCGGTCAGGCTGTACCACTGACGGTAGGTCTCAGTGACGGCGTCTTCGGCCTCGGGGCCTGAGCCCAGCATCCAGTAGGCGACATTGAGCAGATGCCGTCGTTCGTCGAGCAGATCCGCGATCGGCACTGCGTCACCGGCCTGGTCCATACGGCATCCTCCTTCTCACAGGGCACCACCTCGCCACCGCCGAGATCGGCTGGATCGACGTCCGTGACGGTCGGCGGACGGAGCACCCGGTTCTGGGATGGCTTGGCCCACGGGCTCGTCTTCGGTGCCCTCAGCAGTGCAGACCGGACAGGCGCGGATCATGTGACATGAGGACGCGCCCGTCACCGCGGGGACCCGGGGCCTACGAAACATAACAGTGTGACAGGATGTTGTTCCGACCCCGATCGCGAGGCGTCGCCCACTGACGAAGGGACCTGTCCATTGCCTGCCATCCTGATTCACGGCGTCCCCGACACACACCGGGTGTGGGACGGCGTGCGGCGGCACCTCACCAGGACCGACGTGGAAGCCTGGGACTTGCCCGGCTTCGGTGCGGCGCGCCCGGCCGGCTTCGGCTCCACGAAGGAGGAGTACGTGGACTGGCTCATCGAACGGCTGGAGTGGGTCGGTGAGCCGGTGGACCTGGTCGGTCACGACTGGGGGTGCATACTGACCGCCCGCGTCGCCTATCTGCGCCCCGATCTGGTCAGTACCTGGGCCGGAGGTAACGGGCCGATCAACTCCGAGTACGAGTGGCACCCGTTGGCCAAGATCTGGCAGGACCACGTCGAAGGCGACCGCTTCATGGAGGAACTGCAAACGGAACCGTTCGCCGACGACCTGGCGACCGGCTTCGACGTACCCATCGACCTGGCCCGGGAGATGGCGAGCCGCGTGGACGGGCCGATGAAGGATTCCATCCTCAAGCTGTACCGGTCGGCTGTGACGATGGGGGCGGAGTGGGAGCCGGGGCTGTCCGCGGTGTCCGCGCCGTGCCTGGTCTTCTGGGGGGCGCTCGACCCCGCCTGCCAGATCGAGTTCGGGCGCAAGCTCGGCGCCTCCCTGCACGCCTCCGCGGTGATCGAGATGGACTGCAACCACTGGCCTCTGCTTCAGCGGCCCGCGGAGGTGGCCGAAATCTTGGAGGCGCACTGGAACCTGCACGCGCACGCGTGACGAACGCGTCGGCCGGACCGAAGGAATGGCGGGCGCTTCTACCTGTGCGCGGCCGCCGTCCGCCCGGCCACAGGCCATGGCGGAGCCGCAGCGCGACAGCGCCGCATCCGTCCATGCCCTGTCCCGGCCAGGAAGATCCCACTGGCGGTGGCGAGGTGGACCGTCGCTCCTTCGGCGGCGAGGGGCGAAGGCCAGGCCGCAGCATGAGGGCGTTGGCGGGACCGGTGCCGAGGGACCAGTGGTTCCGCACCGGGGCGACGACGGTGATGTCGGGGATGCCGTCCGGGTTCAGGGTGGTGGGTGTGCCGGGCGGTGCCGTCATGGCGAGGAAGTCGGTCATGGCGACCAGCGGCGCCCCCTGACCGCCGGCTGCGACGCCACTGCCGCGCGGGTCGAAGATGACGAGGAGGCCGGTGGCCTCGGTGTTCCAGGCGGGCTGTCCGAGGTGGAGGGTGCTGCGGCCGGTACCGTCCTCGGTCCAGTCGTAGAGGGGCTGCGCGCGGGAGACCACCGAGTCCGCCGCGCCGTCGCACAGCTCGGCAGGGCGCGTACGACCCGATCGGTGAAGGCCTTGCCGACGCTATGGACCGCGCCATGGTGTGACCACGGACTCGCCCACGGCAGTCCAAGGGCGCCACGGCGGTGGCTCCCGGTGTGCACTTGCTGAACAGCGCAGGTGTGGCAATCCGGCGGTCGGCACTGTAAACGCCCCGCGTCTCTGCACCAGGGACGGTATCCAGTCCAAGGGGTAGACCAGAAACGGCGCCGTCGGTCGCATGTGCGGGATTCCCGGTCCCGGCCCTCGGTCATGTCACACCCCATGGTTCTGACCGGTCTTGATAAGTGAAGCCGAGAGGAACAGAGGACACCGTGCGTGAGATCTTGATCGTGGGTGGTGGCTACGCGGGTTTCTACACCGCGTGGGGCCTGGAGAAGAAGCTGCGACGGGGTGAGGCACGCGTCACCGTGGTCGACCCTCGTCCGTACATGACGTACCAGCCGTTCCTCCCGGAGGTGGTCGCCGGGTCGGTGGAGGCCCGGCATGCCGCGGTCTCGCTGCGGCGGCACCTGCACCGGACCCGCCTGATCGCGGGCGCGGTGACGGAGATTCGCAACAGCGCACGCACGGTCACGGTCCGGCCGGAGACCGGGCCGGACTTCGACCTCCACTACGACGTGCTGGTGGTGACGGCGGGAGCCGTCACGCGCACGTTCCCGATCCCGGGGCTGAGCGACCAGGCGTACGGACTGAAGCATGTCGAGGAGGCCGTGGCGATCCGCGACCGGCTGCTCACCTCGTTCGACCGCGCGGCGACCCTTCCGCGCGGGCCCGAGCGCCGCAAGCTGCTCACCGTCACTGTCATCGGAGGCGGATTCTCCGGGGTGGAGGCCTTCGGCGAACTGCTGGCGCTGGCGACCGCCCTGCTCAAGCACTACCCGGAGATCGATGCCGGAGAACTGGCCTTCCACCTGGTCGAGGCGCGGAACCGGATCCTTCCCGAGGTCACCGACCGGCCCGGTGAGTGGGTGGTGCGCTCGCTGGAGAAGCGGGGCGCGCGGGTACATCTGAACACCCAACTCGTCTCCGCGGAGGACGGGCGCGTCGTACTGTCCGGCGGAGAGGAGTACGACTCGGGCCTGATCGTGTGGACGGCGGGCAACGCGTCCAACCCGATCGTGCACAACCACACCGACCTCCCGGTCGACGAACGTGGCCTGCTGACGGTGCGTGCCGATCTCCGGGTCGGCACGGACACCGAGGCGGTGCCGGATGTCTGGGCGGCCGGCGACGACGCCTCGGTGCCCGACCTCGCGGCCGGGCGACCGGATGCCCGCACGGTGCCCAACGCCCAGCACGCCGTCCGGCAGGGCAAGCGTCTGGCGAAGAACATCCTGGCGTCACTGCGTGGCCGGCCGACCAAGGACTACGTGCACCACAGCCTGGGGGTGGTGGCCACGCTGGGCCTGGGCCGCGGCATCTTCCAGTACCGGCGCCTGGTCATCAAGGGCTTCCCGGCCTGGCTGATGCACCGGGGCTACCACGTCCTGGCCGTACCCAGCTGGGAACGTAAGGTCCGCGTTTTCGCGGTGTGGGCCACCGCCGCCTTCTACGGCCGCGACGTCGTTTCCCTTGTCTCGGTCCAGCACCCGAGAGATGCCTTCGTATCCAGCGGCGCCCCACGCCGCAGCGAGGAGCCTACGGACATCGTCGCCGGATGAGCCGGCGGTGACGTGCCGGGCGGCGGGCGTTTCGACGGGAGCACCCGTTGCCCGGGGGCGGGCCGCCGACCCCCGGCGTGGCGAAGTACGGCTTGCGGGTCAGGGCTTGGCGGCGCGGTACAGACCGCGGCCGACACGGCGAATGCGGGAGGCGCCGACCAGACGGTCGAGCGTGCTCCGGACGGCATTGATGCTGCCACTGTCGGTGTCACGGCCCAGAGCGGCGGCGACATCGCGGGCACGGACGTCGGTGTCCGCGACTTCGGCGAAGTACGCCAGGATCTGCTCGGTCAGCTTGCCGTACTTCGTGGCGTGGTCGGCCTCGGCCTCGGCGTTCGTGCTGTCGGACGTCCCCCGGCTCTCGCCAGCGTCCTCGGTCGTGTTCGCGGGTGCCGCTCGCCGCGCGGGCGCCGGCTCCGCCGTCGGTCGGACATCCACAGGACCAGGTGCCGCGGACGACGGAGCGGCCATGGGCATCAGGGCCTGAAGGGCGCTGAGGGCTCGCTGCACGGAGTCGAGGTGAGCGGTGACCGCGGAAAGTTCCCTCTCCAGCGCCTGCTTCTGAACCTCCAGCCGGGCCAGGTCCTCCCGGAGGCTCTCGGCGGTGATCTCGATGTTGCGAGCCGTGGGAGTCACGGAGCCCATGCGTTCCTCTCGTCCTCAACCCTTTCCCGGCGGGGCCGCCGATGTGCCGGCGACGTCAGCCCGGCCCAACACCGGCGGGATGCTACCCCGACATCATATGCAGCGGCCCCCGCCGGTCGGGAACGGAGCGGGCGGAGACCGGAGAGCGCGCATCGACTACCGAGACGACTCACCGGCATCCGCCCGAGCGGTCTGTCAGGGGCGGCCGGTCGTCGAGTGATCGAGCCGTGTGTCGCCTGCCTCACCCGGGTGCTTCCGGCCGTCAGCGGGCGCAGCCATCGAGTGCTGCAGTTGCCGTAGGGTCTCGGAGACCGCGTCGATGCGGGCGTCCACCGTGTTGATCGCCTCTCGGAGCAGGCGCAGCCGTCCCTCGAGCAGCGCCGCCTCCGCCGCGAGCGACGCGGTGGCGGCTGCGGGATCGGTCCGCCGGTCAGTGCTTCGGGGCATCCTCTCGTCCTTCCTCAGCTGGTGCCGGAAGCCTGGGCACGGACTCCGCTGGAACAGCGATCACCTGAACGCATCGCCTGACGTGTGTCCCTGCCATGCTCCTCCTTCTTCGCCGCAGGGGCTTGAGCGGATGCCGCCGCAAGCCGTCGACACCGCATAGACCGGGCAGTGGGGAGAGCTGTGACAGCCATGGGACGGCGCGCCCTGTTACTGCGCCTCGCCCCTGGGATCAGGGGCTCCTCGGCGAAAGGGGGTGCGTGCGGCAGAACGCAGAGAACCTCCACGGGAGGATCGCCGATGGTCCGCTGTGCCAGTGTCCTGCCGGTGATACCGGACCGCACGCACACGTTGCGCATGCTGATCCCCGTACGGGAGGTGAGTGTGCAAGGGGCCGCCCCGGGTAAGCGCATCTCGTGAGCGGCATGTTCGACACGACTCACTGTGGTGCCGTGAAAATGACACCGACGGCGGCGTCGCATGAAAGTGTGTTTCGGCGGCACGATGGCACCACCCGAGGGATGCACACGCCACCGCAGCGCAGTGGTGCAGCAGGGCCGTTCGGAAGGAGGACGCGGTATGGAACCTGTCGGTGACACCCTGCCGATCGCGGAGTTGCTCGATGAGCGGCGGCATCTGCTGGAGGTCGCTCACTGGATGCTGGGCAGCCGCATCGCGGCAGAGCGCGTCGCCGACGAGGCGTACCGGCAGTGGTACGGGCTCTCCGATCACCAGAGGGCCCGGATTACGGCGCCACGCACCTGGCTGACCCGGGTCGTCGGTGGCATCTGCCTGGCGCGGCTGGCCCTGTCCGGCCGCGGGGAGGACGCCCAGGGCCCCGTGCCGAGGAGGGGGCAGCGCGGTACCGGCCTGGGGGGCGAGGTCAGCGCGGTGTTGCTGCGGACGTTGAACACGCTGTCACCGGCCGACAGGGCGGCGTTCGTACTCAACGACGTCTTCGGACTGGCAACCGGCACGGTTGCGGGCATCGTGGGGCAGTCCGAGGCGGAATGCGCCCAGCTCGCAGACCGGGCCCGTCAAAGCATTCGGGCTCGTCGCGCACAGCCGACGCCGCCACGCCGGCAGGACGAACTCGCCCAAACCTTACGACACGCGTGCGCCGACGAGGACGCCGACCGCCTGGCGTCCCTGCTGGCCCCCGAGGCCACCGCATTCTTCGACGGCGGAGGCAAGGTCCGCGCGCTGACGCGGCCCGTCACCGGAGGCGAACGCGTCGCCCGGAGCCTGCTGACCCTGCTCGCCGGGCACACCCGCACCACCTTGCACACCCACCCCGTCAACGGACGCACGGGTCTCGTCGTCCGCTATGACGACCAGGTCGCCGCGGTCATCACCCTCGACATCGCCGGCTCCCGCGTCGTCCAGGTCTGGGTCGTCCTCAACCCCGACAAACTGCGCTCCTGGAATCGCCCTCGCCCCTGACGAGCCGCCCAGGAACTCGGTCTGGGACGCGGCGGACGGCCGCACAGCGGGAGCGGGAGTCTGAGAAGGCGGCGATCTTGCGCGGGTTGAACACCCACATCGCCTGGTGGTTGCCCCGGTGCGTGGCCGCGACGGTCATGAAGGTGGCGGGCCGGCCGTCCCGGTGGAGCAGGATCCCGCTGCGTCCGTTGGTCTCGACCGGTTCGACCTCGACCGTCGGCCAGAACCGTGGACAGGCAGTCGACAGTTCGCCACGCGGGCGCGGCCCAGGACCGGGACACGAGCCGCCCCTCGGACGCCGTTGCCGTCGGAGAGACTGACCGCGTTCGGTGTCAGCGGTGCCTCTAAGGAAGCGACGTCCCTCTGCCGAGCAGCGGCGACGAAGGCATCGAGCAGCGTGCGTCGAAGGCTTCTCTCAGGACGTACGCGGCGCGTTCGGCCGGGGGGAGCTTCCCAGCACCGAGAGGAGGGCGAGTTCCAGTGCCTCTCCTCGTTCGGCGCCGACCTCCGGGTCACTGCGGGTGTCGACGGGCTCGGGCAGCCACGGACCGATGTAGGTCTCACGGCGGACGCGGGCCGACTGGGCCACGTTGATGGCCATGCGCGTGGTGGTGCTGGACAGGAACGCCACGGGACTGACGACGGCGGTACGGTCGGCCCTCTGCCAGCGCAGCCGCACCTGCGGTCGTCGTCCGGGACTGCCGGGCCGGTGGGCCGGCGTGCGGACCTGTGGCAGCGTGCCGAGTTCACCTCCGCTCCAAGTGACCAACGGCTGAGGCGTTTCGCGACAGTTTCGGGGTGGATCTCTCGCCGGGATTCGGAGAACGCGAGCCTCGGCACCGGTTCCATGTCACACACACGCCGACCATTCGGTCATTTCAAGTGACGAGCGGTGACGTATCGCCCACCCGCGTCTTCGCACTCCCTCACGACGAGCCGCCCCCGAGACCGTTTTCCGTCCCTCACCGCAGGAGGTGTTCCATGGACTGGCGCGAACGGGCACTTTGCCAAGGAGAAGACCCTGATCTCTTCTTCCCGATAGGCAACATCAACAGTGGCCCGGTGGCGATTCAGACGGACGAGGCGAAGGCCGTCTGCCGTCGTTGCCCCGTGACGGAGCAGTGCTTGGCGTGGGCCGTCGACGCGGACCCGGTGGAGGGCATCTGGGGCGGTACGACGGAAGGGGAGCGCCGCGCCATGCGACGGCGCACGGCGCGCACGCCGGGGGCGACGGAAACCGCCGCGTGAGCGCGGGCCGAGTGGCTGGACTCGGCCTCCGCCCTCACCGGCATCCGGTCAGGCCGCCGCGTTCCGGTCGGCCCGTATCGCGGAGATGTCCAGTGTCAGAGTCACCTTGTCGCTGACCAGGACACCCCCCTTCGCCAACGGTGTGTTCCAGGCCAGCCCCCAGTCCGAACGCCGCAGGGTGGCCGTGCCCCCGAAGCCGACCCGGTGCTGCCCGTGGGTGTCCTCGCCCGCTCCGCCGAAGACGACGTCGATGTCCAGGGGCAGCTCGATGTCCTTGATGCGCAGACCGCCGGTGAGGCGGAACTCGTCGTCGCCGTGCGGGACGACGCCGGTGGAGCGGAAGGCCATCAGGGGAAACGTCGCGGAGTCGAAGAAGTTGGGCCCCGCAAGGTGCGCGTCGCGCTCCTGGACTCCCGTGTCCAGGCTGTCGGTCTGGACACTCACGTACGCCTCGGAACGGGACGGGTCGGAGCCGTCGAGTTTGAGAAGGCCCTCGAAACGGTCGAACCTCCCGCGAACGTTGGAGATCATGGCGTGCCGGACCGAGAAACCGATCGAGCTGTGGACCGGGTCGATGGTGTACGCACCGGTCACCGCCGGGTACGGACCGGAACTGGGAGGAACGGCCTGATCGCGTTGCATCAGCATGGTGAGTGGCCCTCTCTGCGGTTGCTGTCTGTCGGTGACAAGGCGTGTCGGCGTCTCGGCCATCGCCGCGCCGAACGTGAAGAAGGGGCCTGCCGTGCCGCGGTGCGCGCATGACAGGCCCCTTCGCGTGGGCGGCCCCTGCCCCAGGGGCCGCCCCGCCCGGCGGCTCAGTGCTGCTGCGCGAGCCAGTCGGCGAAACGGGTCCCGGCGATGTGCGCGTCCGGACCGGGGAGCAGGGTGGTCTCCTGCAACTCCGCACCGAAGTACGGGGCGTGCGCGTCGGTCACGACCGTGCGCGGGTCGTTCTTGGCGGCCAGGCCCTTTTGGATCAGCTCGTCCAACTGGAACACCTCGGGGCCGGCGACTTCCACCACCCCGTTGACGGGGGTACCGACAGCGGTGCGGCCGACGGCGGCGGCCACGTCGTCGGAGTAGACGGGCCGGATCTTGATCGGGGCCAGACGAACGGTGTCACCGTCGGTCGCCGAGTCGGCGATGCCCTTCATGAACTCGAAGAACTGGGTGGCGTGAACGATGGAGTAGGGAATTCCCGAGTCCTTGATCAGCGCCTCCTGTGCCTGCTTGGCACGGAAGTAGCCGCTCTCCTGGAGCCGTTCCGTACCGACCACGGAGAGGGCCACGTGGTGGGTCACGCCGGCGTCCGCCTCCGCCTTGAGGAGGTTGGTGGTCGAGGTACGGAAGAACTCCATGACGGCGTCGTCCGCGAAGGAGGGCGAGTTGGAGACGTCCACCACGACCGAGGCGCCGTCGAGGACATCGGCCAGGCCCTCGCCCGTGAGCGTATTGACGCCGGTGTTGGGGGCGGCCGGCACGGCCTCGTGACCGTGCTCGTTGAGCTTGGCGACCAGCTTCGAGCCGATCAGTCCGGTACCGCCGATCACTACGACCTTCATGATGGGGATCCTTTCGGAGTGGTGTGATGTGGTGTGCACCAGGTAGGACCGGATGCATACGCTTTCTGTGACAGGACCTGGGACAAATGCTGTGAATCAGGAATGCGGGACGGCGGACATCTGATTCGACGAGCTATTCGACGAGCTTTCCGTCGGTGGAGACGTCTTCCATGAGGGACGCGATCTCGTCCGGGATGGGCGGAATGCTCTCATGGGTGATTCCGGTCGTCGGGGACCAGACGAGGTTGACGCGGAAGGCCGGATCCATGTCGGGGAAGTCGCTGCGATTGTGACAACCGCGGGTTTCCCGGCGTTCCAGCGCCGCTTCGAGGGTGGCGCGGGCCGCCAGGGCGGCCGACTTGAGGTCGAAGGCGTGGGCGAGGTCCTGGAAGCCGGCGATGTCGGGGTGGACTCCGACGTTCTCCATGCGCTTCTCGATGGTGTCCAGTTCCGCCAGGCCCGTGCGCAGACCCTGTTCGTCACGGACGACGCCGGCGTGTTCGGTCATGGTGTTGCGGATGGCGCGCTGGAGGGCGCGGACGTTCTCGGGCCCGTCGGCAGCGAGCAGTTCGTCGACTTCGGCGCGGGCCTGGGCCACCGCGGCCGCGGAGCGAGGCTGCGCGGTGAGTGACTCCGAGTAGGCGGCGGCGGCCTGACCGGTGATGCGGCCGTAGACGAGGAGTTCGATGAGACTGTTGCCACCGAGGCGGTTGGCGCCGTGGAGGCCGCTGGACGCCTCGCCGATGGCGTACAGGCCGCGGACGTCGGTGCTGTGATCCTCGGGGCGGACCCAGACGCCGCCCATCGAGTAGTGCGCGGTCGGGGCGACCTCGATGGGTTCGCGGGTGATGTCGAGCATCTGCAGATCGAGGAGCGTCTGGTAGACCCGGGGGAGCCGGTTCATGATCGTCTGGCGGGGGAGGTGGGAGACGTCGAGCCAGACCCCGCCGTTGGGGGTGCCGCGGCCTTCCTTGATCTCGGTGTAGGAGGCGAGGGCCACGCGGTCGCGGGTGGACAGTTCCATCCGCTGAGGGTCGTAGCGGCTCATGTACCGCTCGCCGAGGGCGTTGCGCAGAATGCCGCCCTCGCCGCGGGCCGCCTCACTGACGAGGGTGCCGGCGGCGTTCTCCGGTTCCATGATGCCGGAGGGATGGAACTGGACCAGTTCGGGGTCGCGCAGCCGTGCCCCGGCCTCCACCGCCAGGCGGAAGGAGTCGCCGGTGTTCTCGTCCCGTCGCGAGGAGGTGCGCCGCCAGATGCGGGTGTGCCCGCCGGCCGCGAGGATGACGGCGTCCGCGTGGATGAGGTAACGGGTGCCGTTGTTGAGGTCGAAGCCGTAGGCCCCGAAGACGGCGCCGTCGTGGACCAGGAGACGGGTGATGTAGACGCTGTCGAGCATGGATATGTCCAGCTGGCTCGCGCGCCGGATGAGCGTGCGCTGAATCTCGAGGCCGGTGTAGTCGCCGGCGAAGGCCGTGCGGCGGTACTTGTGGGCGCCGAAGAAGCGCTGCGAGATGCGGCCGTCCCCTTCGCGGGCGAAGGCCATGCCGTAGCGTTCCAGGTCGTCGATGCCCAGGGCCGCGCCCTGGGTGACGATCTCCGCCGTGCGGGGGTCGCCGAGCAGGTAACTCTCCTTGAGGGTGTCCGCGGCATGCTGCTGCCAACTGTCCTCGGGGTCCATCGTGGCCAGGGCCGCGTTGATCCCGCCGGCGGCCAGGGAGGTGTGGGTGTCCTCCTTGGGGCGCTTGCCGACGGCAACGACATCGACGCCGGCCTCGGCCAGCTCGATCGCCGCCCGCAGACCGGCCCCGCCGGTACCGATCACCAGCACCATGGTCGAAAGTCGTTGTTCGGTGATAGCCACGATTGCTCCCGTCGCTGTGGGTGTCACTGACTACGACCAGGCCAGGCGGAGGTTTGTGACACGGCGCCGCCGCTCCCGACGTCCGGGGCGGGTGACTCCGGGGAAAGCGCACGTGTCACAGCGTGTGGGCATCCCCGGTCGTATCCATGAGTCCGACGGCCGACCGAGTCGGCCCCGTGACGGGTCCGACGACGAGGAGGAGGAGAGGGATGACGTACGTCATCGCGCAGCCCTGCGTCGACATCAAGGACCGGGCGTGTGTCACGGAATGCCCCGTGGACTGCATCTACGAGGGTTCACGCACGCTCTACATCAACCCCGCGGAGTGCGTCGACTGCCACGCCTGTGAGCCCGTCTGCCCCGTGGAGGCCATCTTCTACGAGGACGACCTGCCGCGGCACTGGGCGCACTACCGGTCCGTCAACGCGGAGTTCTTCGAAGCCGCGACCCCGGAGCGGGACCATCGGCGTGAGCCGGCCGGAGACCATCCTCTGGTCGAGGCCCTGCCCCTGCAGAGCCTCGACAAGAAGGAGATCTCCGTCTTCGCCGTCCGCAAGGAGGAAGCCGCCGACGCGGACCTCTGGTTCCCGTCCTGACCGGGCGGGCGATGAGCGGCCGCCGCCGGGGCGACGGCCGACGCATACCGGACGTGGCGGTCAGGAGGCGAGGGTGATGGTGGTCGGCGTACCCCTCCAGGCCATGCGTGCGTAGGGGCACAGCGCGTCGGCCTTCTCCATCAGAGCCGTTGCCGTCTCGGGAGCGACGCCGGGCCACCGCACCACCAGATCGACGCGCAGCAGGTAGCCACCGTCCTCCGGATCCCGTCCGAAGGCGACGGTCGCCACGACGGAGATGGCCGCGGGGTCGAGTGCCTCCTGCCGCGCCAGGAGGCTCAGCGCGCCGTGGAAGCACGCCGCGAAGCCGGCCGCGAAAAGCTGCTCGGGGTTGGTTCCCCGGCCGTCGCCGCCCAGCTCGGCGGGCATGCGCAGATCGAGGTCCAGGGCGCCGTCGGACGAGCGTGCCCGGCCGGAGGCCCGCCCGTGCGAGGCCACACCGCCGTCGACGGTCACGGTGGTTGTGTAGATGGGCGAGAACTCGTTCCCGCCGTAGTCCTTCGCGGTCGACAGGGTGGGCAACTGGATCCGCTCGGTCACAGCATGACTCCGATGTGGTCGTGGTACGGCGTCCCGGTGGACGTCCGGGAGCACGTACCCGGGGGCGTCCGGGGTCCGGACTACTGGTTGACCGACAAGTAACCGTTCCTGTGACGCCTGCCCGCCGACGGCCGCCGAGAAGGCCCGCCGGCGGGTCAGTCGCGCAGGGAGGCCACGTAGGGCGCCAGCTTGGCCGGGTTCATCACCCACATGAGCCGGTCGATGCCCTCCGTCGAGACGTCGACGGACAGCAGGGCGACAGCCTCCCCGCCGGACGAGACCAGCACGGCCGGCAGGCCGTTCGCCTCGACCCACCGGATGTCCGCCTGCGGCCAGAAGCGCGGGGCGAACGCCACGAGGTACCGCGAGACATGGGACCGTCCGACCACCGGGATCTTCGACGCGCCGCGGATCCCGCCACCGTCCGAGTAACTGACGACGTCGGCGGTGAGAACGTCCTCTAGTACCGACAGATCGCCCGTCCGCGCCGCGGAGAGGAACACCTCCAGCAGCCGCCGATGGGCCGCCGGCGTGACGCGCTCCCTGCGCTCGGCGGCCAGGTGCCTGCGTGCCCTGCTCACGAGTTGACGGGCGTTGGCCTCGCTCGTCTCCAGGATCTCGGAGACCCGCCCGTAGGGGTAGTCGAAAGCCTCCCGGAGCACGTAGGCGGTGCGCTCCACGGGATTCAGCTTCTCCAGGACCAGCAGAACCGCCATCTCCAGGGCCTCGGCCCGCTCCGCGCCAAGCTGCGGATCCTCCGTGGTGTCGACGGGCTCGGGAAGCCAGGGGCCGACATAGGACTCCCGGCGCATCCGTGCGGACTGGGCCAGATTGATCGCCAGCCGGGTCGCCACCGTGGTCAGGAAAGCGGCCGGTTCGAGGACCTTGGTGCGATCCGTGTTCTGCCACCGCAGCCAGGTTTCCTGCACGACGTCCTCGGCCTCCGCCGCACTGCCCAGGACGCGGTACGCGATGCCGAAGAGTCGCGGGCGCGCCGAAAGGAAGTCCTTCGTCGCTTGATCGAGGGTGTCGGAGTGGGCGCCAGCGTGCATGGATCGTCCCTTCTGGCTTCGTGCGCACCATGCTACAAGCGGTCGAGGGGGGACGCGTCGGGGGTCGTTGACACGACCGTCCCCGATGCCGCCCAGGTCGCACACCGTGGCACCCGATGACTCCGGGACAGCACGTCGCAGGCCCGGCACGGCACCGTACCGGTCCGCTGCCCGCCCGCTCCTGGGAGCGCGCCATGTCACGAAACAACCGCACGGCCGGTCAGGACTGCGAACAGTCATGGACCAGGAAAGGTGCACACGGTGTCAGTCAGAAGGCCGGCGCACGCCCGCTCCCCACACGGCGACGGCGGCGGTGACGTGGCCCCGCGTCCCGTCGTCTGACCCGCCCCATGGGTACTCCCGTCGACGTCGTGCACTCCATGCTGACGCTGCTCTTCGCCCTCGTGGCGGTGCACGCACTGTGGCACGGCGTCCGGTCACCGGGGACGGGACGCCGTGACCGGGTGGACCACCTCCTGCACTCCGCCATGTCCGTGGCCATGGCGGCGATGCCCTGGAGTCTCGGCCGATCGCTGTCCGGCCAGACCATGACGGTCCTCTTCACGCTCGCCGCACTGTGGTTCCCGCTGACCGCCCTCCGCCGCACGGCGAACAGAGTGGCGGAGATCGCCGCCCGGTTGCCGCCCGCGGCCGGCATGGCCGCGATGGCCTGGATGCCGCGCACACATCACGGCCGGGCGGTGCCGTCACACGAGACCCTGGCCGGAGGCGTCCCGGCCGCACACGACACCGCGGCTCTCGGCCATGCCACCGGCGCATCGATGTCGACTGCCGGGGTCACCGGGCTGCTGACGGTGTATCTCCTGGCCTGCGGTATGTGGTCCTTGACCCGCCCCATGCCCTCGCTGCGGTCCGCCACGGACTCCGCGCACCGCGCCGCCGCGACGGACCCCTACGGTCACGTCCGCGACGGCGCGATGGCGCTGGGGACGGCCCTGATGCTGCTCATGCTCCACTGACCGCCTGTCACAGGGCGCCGACAACGGCCTTGCTGCGCATCAGGAAGTCCGACAGGTAACTGTCGTGGGGCACACCCGGAGCCATCCAGTAGGTCGGGTGGTCACCGACGTACACATTGGCGATGGTGGGTTCCGCCAGCAGCGCGTCGAGCAACGCGCCGTCGCGGGTGAGCGCCGACAGCACGAGTGTGTCCCGCAGCGGGGCGATACCGTCCGTACGGTTCCAGGGCGCCACCCACACGCAGGGAAAAGGGAGTTCGGTCCGGAGCTGCGCGGCACTGGAGCTGCCGACCTGGTGGACGGCGGGACGCAGGACGGCGCTTCCGTCACCCAGGTCGTCGACGATGCCCTCCCCACCGAGCCAGGCACGGGTACCCGCCGCCACCGACCTCAGGTAGGAGCCGAGGGCCCGTGCCCGGTCCAGCGGGCACACCGGGAGCACCGCCCGCGTGTCCTGGGGCGGCAGACCGGGCAGCCGGGACAGGCGGGCCGCGACGGCCTCGGCGAGCGGCGCCGGGTCGCCCTCGACGAGAACGGCGGTGGCGTTGACGCACGCGGTGCCGCCCTCGTCGGCAACGGAGCCGACGATCGTGTCGAGATGTTCCCGCCAGTCGGTGTCCGCGGTGATGAGGATCTTGGTCCTGCCCGGCCCCTGGGGCAGCACGCGCGGATTGTGCGCGTACCGGGCGACCACCTCGTCGCCGCCGTACACGACCGCGCGGTCGGCACCGCGGATGAGCACGTCGGCGGTCCGGTGGTCCGTGGGCAGCAACACCAGCTGGTCCTCCCGGACACCCGCCCGGTGCAGCGCCCCGACCAGCCGGTGCGGGGTGAACGGCTCCCGCCGTGACGGACGCACGGCGACGCGGTACCCCAGGGCCAGCGCCTCCAGCCACAGCCGGTGGACACCGGGATGGTTGCCGGAGGCGTTGACGGCGAACACGCTTCCCCGGCGGGCCCAGACGGCGTGCCCGGCACGCAGGGCCGGGTCCCTGCGGTCGGAGACCGCCCCGCGTGGCCTGCCCTGCTCGGCGGAGGAACGGGCCAGGCTGACGAACCGTGCCGTGCCCCGTGTCGCGGCGCGCACCACTGTCAGCGGAGTGCCGGCGGTACGGCTGACGAGGTGTTCGTACTCGCGTACGCCCAGTCCGCCGATGGTGCCGGTGGCGAACTCCTCGCCGGCCGCCCCCAGCAGTGCGTCGACGTCGGCCGCTGACACCGCCTCGGCCTTGCGCAGCGCGGCCAGCGCCCGGCCGACGTACACGGGCGGCACCAGGCTCAGCCGCGCCACCTCGGCACCGGACACATCCGTCACCGCGCTCGGCACCCGCGTCCGGTACGGACCGCGGGGACCCAGCGCGTCCAGGTACACCGGGCCGGTGACCTCGGCAGCCGTCATCAGTACACGCCCTCGATCACCGTCTCGCCCCTCACTGTGGGCACCGGCGCCACGTCCGCGACGGCGTCGCCCGCCTGGCCGTCGGCAGGCCGCATGCGCACGGCCGTGTCCCGTTCCGCGTTGTTGGGGATGAGCATGGATTTGCTGACGTGGCTGACGATCACCTGGCCCCGCTCACCGACCTCGACCCGTTCCCCGGTGTCGGGGTCCACGACCGACAGGAACACGTACGGAGACACCGGGTCGAACACGCAGGGCTCCGAGGCGCTGAGACCGACCCGTTCGAGCAGCGCGGTGAGCATCATGGTGTTGCCGTACATGCCGATGAGGGCGACGTCGGGAAAGACCTCCGTGCCCAGCAGGTGGCGGGTGTCGGGGTCCATGTGCGTGCCACCCCAGATGATCGCCTCGACGGAGCCGTTGATCCGCTCCAGAAGGTCGTCCTCGCGGGCGAAGCGTTCCAGCAGCGGGGTGGTGGCGGCGAGTACCCCGATCTCCTGGGTCAGCAGAATCCGCCGGCACTGTTCGACGAGATGGTCCGTGTAGGACTCGACCTCGTCGCTCCGGCCCGCTGCGACCAGCTTCTTCACCCAGCGGGGGTCCATGTCGATGCTGAGCCCCGGGCCGCCGAGGGAGCCTGCCGCCCGCTGCAGCACGTCACCCACCAGATGCGGGCCCGTCGGCGCCACCGTCAGCCACTGGGCTCCGACGGGCAGGCCGTGGCCCCGGAGGCGCTTGTCGACCTGCTCCGTACTGTGCCGCATCCAGTCGTCGAGCTGGACGACTCGCTTGGGCGCCCCGGTCGTTCCGCCGCTGTCGAGGACGTTGAGCAGCCGGGCACCTCTTCCGTAGCCCTGGGGAACCAGGTCCGCAACCGGGACGTCCCGCAGTTCGTCGGTCAGGTCGGGGAAGAGCATCAGGTCGTCAGCACCCTTGACGTCCTGACGCGGATCGAAGGCGAGCCGATCGGCCCGGTCGAGCCAGTAGCGGGAGCCTGTCGCCGGGTCGAAGTGCCAGCGCATGGCCGCTCGCACGAACTCGTCCGGGTCGACGCCGTCGGACGGTCCGGCGTCCAGAACGGTGGGGGACTCGTACGTCATGGATGGTCCTTTCTCGGCACGGTCTCGTGCGTATGAGCGAGGTTCCGCGGGCGTGTGAGATCTGGAAACGTTCGGTCACCGGCTGAACAGTTCGAAGGCGACGGCGCGCCGGCCGTCGAACCGCGACCCGTGGGCGCGGGTGCTGTCGGCCAGGAAACGGCGCGCGTACGTCTCGGGGTCCTCCTCGGTCAACGCCTCGATGTAGGTGCGGTGCCGCAGCAAGGACCGCACCGCCTGCTCGAAACCCGACTCGGCGGACACCGCGTGAGTCGGCGTCGGAGAGTTGGCGACGGCCACCCACCGGACGCCGTTCCAGGGCGGCAGTCCTTGTTCGGTGAGTTCCGGGAAGATCCAGCGGTTGCCCGCGTCCGCCGACGCGTCCAGCACCGCGCGCCCCACGGCCACGTGGTCCGGGGTGTTCCAGGCACCGTGGGCCCAGGTGTCCCGGTGGTTCAGCGTGATCACGAGCTCGGGCCGGTGACGCCGAACGGCCGCGGCGATGTCGCGGCGCAGGGGCACGCCGTACTCGATCACACCGTCCTGGTGGCCGAGGAACTCCACCGTGGACACACCCACGGCCGCGGCAGCGGCACGCTGCTCGGCCTCGCGCAGCGACCGGGCGCGTTCGGGGGCGAGGCTGTCGATACCGGCCTCACCACGGGTGGCGAGCACGTAGGTGACCTCCCGGCCATCGGCCACCCAGGAGGCCACGGCGGCCGAGCATCCGTACTCGAGATCGTCGGGATGCGCCACCACGGCGAGTGCCCGTCGCCAGTCGCCCGGCATCGGGCGCAGCGGTGGAAGGGAGCTGTCGGTCATGTGTCTGCTCTCGTCGGTGTTGCGTGGTGGGGTGGCAGGCCGGCACGGGGTTGCCGGTCCGGAGATGGCCTCGGGTCGGCCGAGTGTGCGGCAGCGACGAGTCGGAGCGCACCTCGTCGGCCGAGTCGATGCGCTTGGGCACCTTGGCCGCGCGTGTCGCCGAAGTGGTTCAGACGCGCGGAAGAAGGCTCTCCAGGGGAACCGCTGGGTCGGAGAGGACGGCGTCGTCCGTCTCCACGCCGGATTCGATCAGGGAACGGATCGTTTCGATGACGTCCCACACGTTGACGCTCATTCCCGCCACGACCCGGTTCCCGGACATCCAGAAGGCGATGAACCGCCGCTCCCCCGGTGCCCCGCGGAAGACGACACGGTCGTAGCCGCCCGGTTCGGTGTAGCCGGTGTACTCCATCCCGAGGTCGTACTGATCGGTGTAGAAGTACGGCAGCCGGTCGTAGACCGCTTCCTTGCCCAGCATGCTCAGTGCGGCGGTGCGCGGCTGGTGCAGCGCGTTGGCCCAGTGTTCCACGCGCAGGTGCCGACCGAGCCGCGGGTGGTAGGCATTGGCGACGTCGCCGGCGGCGTGGATGTCGGGCACCGAGGTCCGCAGGTGCTCGTCCGTGACGATGCCGTTGCGCACGTCCAGGCCCGCATCCTCGGCGAGGCGGACGTTGGGCGTGATGCCCACCCCCACCACCACGGCGTCCGCGGGCAGGTGACTGCCGTCGGCCAGCCCGACCCCGTCCACGCGGCCGCCGGTTCCGGTGACGTGCTCGATCTCGGCGTGGGGACGCAGGTCGACGCCGTGGTCCCGGTGCAGGCCGGCGAAGACCTCGGCCGCCTCCCGTCCCAGAACCTTGAGCAGGGGCAGCTCCGCGTGTTCGAGCACGGTCACCTCCGCCCCGGCCGTCCGGGCCGCGGCCGCCGTCTCCAGACCGATCCATCCACCGCCGACCACCACGATCCGCGCACCTTCGGTGAAGGCGGACTTGAGACGCTCACTGTCGCCCACGCGCCGCAGATACAGCACGTTGTCCAGGTCCGCCCCCGGGACGGTCAGACGGCGAGGTGAGGAACCGGTCGCCAGGAGCAGCTTGGTGTAGGGCACGCGACGACCGTCGTCCAGCGTCACCTCTTTGGACTGCGCGTCGACGGACGTCACGCTCGTGCCCAGAAGCAGGTCGACCTCGTGTTCCCGGTACAAGCCCTCGGGATGTACGTGGATCGATTCGCGGTCCTCCTTGCCGAGCAGATAGCCCTTGGACAGCGGCGGTCGAATGTACGGCCGCTCCCGCTCGTCTCCGATGACGAGGAGCGGCCCGTCGTGGCCGTGCTCGCGCAGTTCTTCCGCGGCCTTGCCGGCGGCCAGGCCGCCCCCGACGATCACGAACGTGTTCGCAGGCGACATGATGATTCCCGTCTCAGGTTGTGAGGCACACAGGGCGAGCGCCATGTGGTGCGGTCATCCATGAGACCGGGCGACGACACGGGTTGTGACATCGCGGCGCCGGTGTGCCAGGGCGACCGCCGTCGACGTCCCCACGTTGTCTCACCAGGGAGTTCGGAGCGTCACCGCCAGGACGGCCGGATCATCGTGTCCCGGCAACGGGACGAATCCGTGCCGCTCCAGGTCGTCGATCACCTGGGAGCGCGAGGCGGGCCACATCCAGAACGTCTCGGAGTGTTCCCGCAGCACACCTTCCACCCCCCGGACCCAGTAGTCGACGCGTGTACGGATGCGGTTCCCGGCGGTCGACATCACCATGCGTCCGCCGTACGCGTGCTCGCCGATCCGCTGCTGGGGCAGGACGCGCAGAACGTTCCGGGCGGGAAGCCGGGCAGGCGGGAGTTCCAGGAACAGCGAACCGCCGGGGACGAGGGCCGCGCCGATCGCAGGCCAGAGCGCGTGCCGCGCGCTCGGCGAGAGACAGGCGACCGTGTTGTGGCAGACGGCCACGTCCGCGACCGCGTACAGGGCCGCCTCGTCCAGGGCGTGCGGGTGCACGGTCACGCGCTCCCTCTGCCGTGCGGGCAGGGCGGCGAGGCGGGTCATCAAGGACGTGCGCATGGCGCGCGCCGGCTCGACGGCGTGCACGTCGACCTGGGACTCGGCCAGGCTCATGAACGTGACCCGTCCGGTACCGGCACCGATGTCCACAACGCCGATACGGGCCTTCGCGACTTCGCGACCGTAGAGGTGACGGACCCGCGTCTCGTCCTCGTCGGCCTGGAGGATGTCGTAGAACTCCGCGGTGACGGCGTAGGGGTCCGTCTGCGGCCGGAAGGTCGGTGCTCTTGCTATGACAGGGTGCATATCCACCAAGACAGCACGTGGGCCGTGCGTGTGACAGCAATGGTGGCGAGCGGGGTGCAGGCCCGCGCGGGCTTGGGGTGATCGCCGTCGCAAGCATGTGCTGTCAGTGGCCGGGCACCGGCCGGCATGCCGGTGCGCCCGGTCCGCGAAACGGAGTTGAGAGCAGAACACGTCGACATGACGGCGAGTCACCCGCAGGTATGGCTGCCCGCGCAGTTCACCAGTTTCGCCGAACTCCCCAGCGGGCTGAGGTACGCCCACTGTCACGCCCAGCACCGCGAGGCATGGAGGCCGCAGGTCTTCCCGTCCCTGTACGAGCGGTCCGTGCTGATCGTGGGTTACGGTGCCGTGGGCTCCGCGCTGGACGAACTCCTTACTCCCTTCGGCTGCGTCGTGACCCGTGCCGCACGGGACGACCGGGACTCGCCCCGTGGACCCGTGCACTCCGTCGCGCGTCTGCCCCGGCTCGTCGCGGAGGCGGACGTCGTGGTGCTGTCCACTCCGCTGACCCCGCAGACCCGTCCCCTCTTCGACGCCGACCTGCTGGCTCGCATGAAGGACGGCGCATTGCTCGTCAACGTGTCCCGCGGGGCCGTCGTCGACACCGACGCCCTGCTGAAGGACGCACACGGGGGTCGGCTGCGGGCCGCGCTCGACGTGACCGACCCTGAGCCGCTCCCGGCGGGACATCCCCTCCGGGGAGCACCCGGCGTGCTGATCACCCCGCACGTCGGCGCGTTCACCCCTTCCTTGTGGCCCCGTCTCGAGGAACTCATCCGCCGCCGGTTGACCCGGTTCGCGGCAGGTGAGGAGCTTGACAACGTCGTGCCACGCTGAGGCCGAGCCCCGCTCACGGGCGTCGAGGACCACGGCGGCACCCGACGCCTCGTGTCACACCTGAGCCGTCTCGCCGGTCATGACTGCGACAGCAGTTCACGAACCGTGCCCGAACAGCACAGCCGTGGACGAGTCGGCTCCGCAGTGCCACGTGTACGTTCCCCCGGCCCGTGCCGAAGCCGGGGTGCGGCACGGACAGCTACCGGCTGCCACGGCGACGGGAGCCCTCGCAACACGCCAGTGCCGCGGACCCACGGCAACGCCCGGGACCGCGGTGCCATCAGACGCAGCGAGCTTCGGGTGATGCAGAAATGAATGGTGAAGAGATGGGCAACGACAGCCGGCCGGCCGAGCCGGGGCAGGGGCGTACGGGGGAGAAGCTCGCCCAATGGGCGGACGGCCGACTCGGCTACCGCCGGCTGGCCCGCTCCGCTCGGCGCTTGGTCTTCCCCGACCACTGGTCGTTCATGCTCGGCGAGATCGCACTCTACAGTTTCGTCATCCTGCTGCTCACCGGCGTCTACCTGAGCTTCTACTTCCACCCCTCCTCCGACCCCGTCGTCTACCAGGGCAGCTACGCCCCCTTGCGGGGTCAGCTGGTGTCGGAGGCCTTCGACTCGACCCTGCACATATCCTTCGACGTCCGCGGCGGTCTCCTCGTCCGCCAGGCACACCACTGGGCGGCGCTGGTCTTCGTCGCCGCCGTGTTCGTGCACATGCTGCGGGTCTTCTTCACCGGCGCGTTCCGCAAGCCACGCGAGCTGAACTGGGTATTCGGGTTCCTGTTGCTCATCCTGGCCATGTTCGGGGGCCTGACCGGCTACGACCTGCCCGACGACCTGCTGTCCGGAACCGGCCTTCAGGTCGTCAACGGCACGATCCTCTCGATCCCGGTCGTCGGGACGTACGTGTCGTTCTTCCTCTTCGGCGGAGAGTTCCCCGGTGAGGACCTGATCGCCCGCTTCAACACCCTCCACATCCTGGTCATCCCCGGGCTGATGGTCGCCCTGATCGTCGGCCACGTGGCCCTGGCCGTACGCCACCGGCACACTCAGTACCCCGGGCCCGGCCGTACCAACACCAACGTCGTCGGCATCCCGTTCCGGGTGTACGCCGTCAAGGCCGGCGCCTACTTCTTCCTCGTGTCCGGCGTGATCTTCTTCATGGCCGCCGTCGCCCAGATCAATCCCGTGTGGAACTACGGGCCGTTCCGCCCCGACCAGGTCTCCGCCGGCTCCCAGCCCGACTGGTACATGGGCGTCGCCGACGGGTTTCTGCGCGTCATGCCCGGCTGGGAGATCGCGTTCTGGGGCCACACCTTGGCCCTGGACAACTTCCTGCCCCTGCTGATCGGCGTGCTGCTCTTCCTCGCCATGGGCGCCTACCCCTTCATAGAGGCCTGGGTCACGGACGACGACAGCGAACAGCATCTGCTGGACCGCCCCCGCAACCGCCCGGTGCGGACCGCCCTGGGCGTGGCCTGGCTCAGCGTCTACTCGGTGGCTCTCGTCGGTGCCGCCAACGACCTGATAGCCACTCACCTGCGTGTTTCCGTCGAGGCCGTGACCTGGACCGTGCGCATCGGTCTTTTCGTCGTCCCGGTCCTGGCCTTCTTCGTCACCAAACGTGTGGCACTGGGCCTGCAGCGGCAAGACCGCGACAAGGTGCTGCACGGGCGTGAGAGCGGCATCATCAAACGTCTTCCGCACGGCGAGTACGTCGAAATTCACGAGCCGCTCACCCAGGCGCAACTGCACACCCTGACCGCCCACACGCAGTACCGGCCCCTGGAGCCCGCACCCGTGCGGGACGCGGACGATGCCACGCCCCGCCGTACCCAGCGCCTGCGCGTCAGGCTCAGCCGTGTCCTCTACGGCTCGGGCACGCAGGTTCCCAAGCCCACCGCGTCCGAATACACGGAGATCAGCGGCCACCACCGGTCCTGATCGGTGGGGCCACCAGTCATATGGGTGAAGGCGGCAGGCGGCACAAGGAACTGCCGAGCCAACCGGCCCGCCGCAGCAGGCTGTTCGCCCCGCGGCGCCTCCGCCTCGTCGGCCCGAGCGGCCGTCCTTCCCCGCGCAGCGGCAACGGTGCCGGCCTCGCAGCCACAGCGGATCCCCCCGTACCGCAGCAGCGTGTCGAGCGGGTCACCGACCCTCAGCAGGCCGGGGGGCTGCTCGCCACGACGGTCGCCCCGGCCTCCGCCGACAAAGGTGCCCCCTCGCGGGGTCCCAAGCCCACCGTGGTCCTGGTCCACGGTGCGTTCGCCGACTCCACGGGCTGGAACGGCGTCATAAAGAGACTGCGGCACGACGGTTGTCCCGTGGTCGCCGTCGCCAACCCGCCGCGCTCCCTGAGCGGCGACTCCGCCTACCTCAAGGACGTCCTGGCCGGTCACTCCTACGGAGGCTCGGTTGTCGGGAAGGTTCCCCGGCAGTACCCTCAGCGATGCGCTGCGCCCGGTGCCGTTCACGAACGCCGACGGCTCCAAAGGCACCGACCTCTACATTCAGAACGACAATTCCGGCACCGGTTCGCGGCGGACGTGCCACGTAACGAGACCGGCCTGATGGCCGTCACCCAGCGACCGGTCACCAGCGCCGCCCTGGCCGAGGGCGCGGCGGATCCCGCCTGGAAGACCATTGGGCCCTGGTCGAGGACGCCGCGCGCTCGGTGCGCTGACCTCTCCGCGCAACTCCCATGTGCGCGAACCCCGTTCCCCCGACAGCCGGTCGCTGTGGAGCCGCTACCACCGGGCCATGGCCGACCCTCAGACCTACCTGCCCGCTCTGCCGGCCCGCCCCGGCTCGGTCCACCTGGCCGCACGGGACACCACCGGTCGCATCGTCGCCGTGGGCCACCTGATGCCGGACCACTCGGCCGTCGAGGCCGCGCTTCTCGTCGAGGACTCCTGACAGGGCGTGGACTGGGTACCCGGCTGCTGCAGGACCTGGGCCATCACGCACTCAGGGGCGGTTGGGCGACGCTCCACGGCCTCGTCCTGTCCGGCGACGAACGGATGGACGCCATCCTGCGCCACGCGCCCGTCCCCGTGCACCGCAGGGAGGAGGGGGCTCCGGCACTCCTTACATCCCGGCGTCGGGGTACAGGTCGTCCTCGAATGCCGCGGACTCCAGGATCTCCCTGACCGTGGTCAGGTAGCGAGCCGCGTCCGCCCCGTCCACCAGTCGGTGGTCGTACGACAAGGACACGTGCACCAGGTCCCGGATGCCGATGACCTCCTCGCCGGCGCTGCGCACCACCGCGGGCCTCCTGACCGTCGCGCCCACGCCCAGGATCGCTGCCTGGTTCGGCCTCGGTGTCGAAGTAGGTGATCGTCCCCTCGGCCTCGTTGATCCTGGCGTTGACGACCGGATGCGCCTTCAACGCCTGGGCCGCGGCCTTGACGAAGAAGGGCATCGGGGACAGCTTGAGTCCCTCGCGGGCCAGGAATCCGTCCTTCGCCCGGTTTCGCAGCCGCATCAGCCGGGTGACGTCGGCCTCCACCGTGCTGGTCAGTTGCGCCTGCTCCAGCAAGGCCTTCTTCAGGTTGTCCCCGATGGCCTTGCGGATGCGCGTCATCCGGACCGTCCGACCGCGTAGCACGGATTCCTGCGCCGCCGGGGCGGCTGGAACGGGGGCGCGGGTGACACCGGGGCGACCGGCGCCGGCGCCGGGGCGGTCTGAGGGGCCTCGGCCGGGGCGCGGGTGTGGCTGCCGGGACCGCGTCCGCCGTACCGATGACGGCGAGTTCGGCGCCGAGCTCGGCGGTCTCGTCCTCGGCGACGGCAATGCTCAGCAGAACCCCGGTGGCGGGCGAGGGGATCTCGGTGTCGACCTTGTCGGTGGAGACCTCCGGAACTCGTCGAGGGCGACGAGCCCTTGCTGTCACCGAGGGCACCGTGACCCGCTGGGTGAGACACGTCGGCGAGGGGCCCTCCGAACCTGTCGTCCACGGCCTGCGCCATGGGGGATCGGCCGCGCTTCCCTGTCGCTCACCGGTCGAGGCCGTAGCGGGCGCGGGCCTGCGCGACGGTGGCCAGGGGGATCTGCCCGACCCGGGCCAGCCGGTCCAGTGCGGTCACCACGACCGACTCGGCGTCCACGTGGAAGTAGCGGCGCACGTCCTCACGGGTGTCGGACAGACCGAAACCGTCGGTGCCCAGGGAGTAGTAGTCCTGCTCGACCCACTGGCTGATCTGGTCGGGCACCTGCCGCATCCAGTCGCTGACGGCCAGCACCGGCCCGGGCGCACCGGCCAGTGCCCGGGTGACGAAGGGGGTGCGCTCCTCACCGCGCATCCGGGCGTCGTCGGCGCGCATCGCGTCGCGGCGCAGCTCCGTCCACGACGTCACCGACCACACGTCGGCGTGCACGTTCCAGTCGGAAGCGAGGAGTTCCTGCGCTCGCAGCGCCCAGTGAACGGCCGTACCGGAAGACAGCAGCTGGAGCCGGGGTCCGGCTGCCGCGGGTTCGGCGGCCCGGAACCGGTAGATGCCTCGGACGATGCCCTCCTCGATACCCGGCACCGCGGGCATGGCCGGCTGGTGCTTCGGTTCGTTGTACACGGTCAGGTAGTAGAAGACGTCCTCGGGCCGCTCGCCGTACATCCGGCGCAGACCGTCCCGGACGATCACCGCGATCTCGAAGGCGAAAGCCGGGTCGTAGCTGATCGCCGCCGGATTGGTGGCGGCCAGCAGGTGCGAGTGCCCGTCCCCGTGCTGCAGTCCCTCACCGGTCATGGTCGTGCGACCCGCGGTGCCGCCGACGACGAAGCCGCGGCCCATCTGGTCGCCGAGCGCCCAGAACTGGTCGCCGGTGCGCTGGAAGCCGAACATGGCGTAGAAGATGTAGAACGGGATCATGGGCTCGCCGTGTGTGGCGTACGAGGTCGCCGCGGCGGCGAACTCGGCCACGGAACCGGCCTCCGTGATGCCCTCGATGAGCAGCTGTCCGGTGATGCTCTCCTTGTAGTAGAGCAACTGGTCGGCGTCGACCGGATCGTAGTTCTGACCCAGCGGCGAGTAGATGCCGGCCGTGGGGAACAGCGACTCCATGCCGAAAGTACGGGCCTCGTCGGGAATGATCGGCACCCAGCGCGCCCCGCTCCGTTCGTCGCGCATCAGATCCTTGACCAGCCGGACCAGCGCCATCGTGGTGGCGACCTCCTGGTGGCCGAATCCCTTCTCCAACGCCTCGAAGGGCTTGGCGGGCGGCTCCGGCAGCGGCTTGGCGATCACCCGCCGAAGTGGGGCGGGACCGCCCAGCGCGGCCCGGCGCTCGCGCAAATACCGCACCTCGGGCGAGTTCTCCCCCGCGTGCCAGTACGGGACCTGGTCACCGGCGAGCGCGCCGTCGGGGATGGGAAGCTCCAGCAGGTCGCGCATCTCACGGAACTGCTCCATCGTGAGCTTCTTCATCTGGTGGTTGGCGTTGCGGGACTCGAACGCAGAACCCAGGGTGTGACCCTTCACCGTCTGGGCGAGGATCACCGTGGGCGCGCCACGGTGCTCCACCGCGGCCCGGTAGGCGGCGTACACCTTCAACGGCTCGTGTCCGCCTCGGGAGTTCTCGAACAGCTCGACCACCTGCGCGTCGCTCAGGGAGGCGGAGATGGCGGACAGGGCGTCACCGGTGAAGAAGTTCTCGCGTATGTAGGCGGCGTCCCGCGCGGCCAGTGTCTGCATCTGGGCGTCGGGCACCTCACCCAGGCGCCGCACCAGGTCGCCGGTGGTGTCCCGACCCAGCAGCGGGTCCCAGGCCTCGCCCCACAGGGTCTTGACCACGTTCCAGCCGGCGCCGCGGAACCGTGCCTCCAGCTCCTGGACGATCCTCGAATTGGACCGTACCGGTCCGTCCAGGCGCTGCAGGTTGCAGTTGATGACGAACGTCAGGTTGTCCAGTCTTTCGCGGGAGGCCAGAGTCAGGGCGGCCATCGACTCCGGCTCGTCCGTCTCCCCGTCGCCCAGGAACGCCCACACCCGCGAGGCGGAGGTGTCCTTGATGCCGCGAGCCCGCAGATAACGATTGAAGCGGGCCTGGTAGATGGCACCGAGCGGGCCCAGCCCCATGGACACCGTCGGAAACTCCCACAGCCACGGCAGCCGTCGCGGGTGCGGGTAGGACGGCAGGCCGTGACCGCCCGCCTCCCGTCGGAAGGCGTCCAGTTGCTCCCTGCTGAGCCGCCCTTCGAGGAACAACCGGGCGTAGATGCCCGGGGAGGCGTGCCCTTGGAGGAACAGCTGGTCGCCCGAGCCGTCACCGTCCTTGCCCCGGAAGAAGTGGTTGAAGCCGATCTCGTAGAGCCAGGCCGCCGACGCGTAGGTGGAGATGTGACCGCCCAGTCCCAGCCGGGACCCCCGGGTGACCATCGCCGCGGCGTTCCACCGGTTGAGCGCGGTGATCCTGGACTCCATCTCCAGGTCACCGTCGAACTCCGGCTGTGCGGCTGCCGGGACGGTGTTGATGTAGTCCGTGGACAGCAGCTCGGGCAGGGGCGTCCCCGACGCCGCGGCGAACTCGTGCACCCGCCGCATCAGGTACACCGCCCGCTCCGGCCCGGCGTTCCGCACGACGGCGTCGAGAGAGGCCTGCCATTCGGCGGTCTCCTCACGGTCACGGTCGGGTAGCTGGTCGAGCTCACTGATCACAGAGGTCTCAGTGGGCCGGGACGGATCAGTCATGGCAGCCTTCCTGTCACTGCGTGGGTGCCGGCGACGCCGGCCGCGGACACGGTGGGCGCCGCAGGGCGGGCGGTGGGGATCACGGGCGATGACGCGTCGCCGCCCGGCGGACTCAGCGGCTCTTGAGCCACTGGCCGAAGGTGTGGTGGCCGACGTGGGCGGCCGGCCCGGGAAGGAGGACCCGCTCCTCGAGCACCGCGCCGAAGAACGGGGCCTGTGCGTCGGCGATCACCGGGCCGGGCCGGTCCAGGGAGGCCAGCAGCTCGCCGGTGACGTCCTCGAACCGGAGTTCTTCGGGCCCGGCTGCCTCGAGCACCCCGAACTGCGGCAGGCCCACGGCGACATGGGCGACCGCCGCGGCGACATCGTCCGTCGAGACCGGACGCAGCAGCACCGGGGGCACGTGCACACCGTCGGGCCGGGTGCCGGCCGTGGCGGCGGCCTGCACGGACTCGTAGAACGGCGTGGCGCGCACCACGGAGTACGGAACGGTGGTGCGCCGCACCAGATCCTCCTGCGCCGCCTTGGCCCGGAAGTAGCCCGAGCCGACCCTGTCGGCGCCCACCACCGACAGCGCGACGTAGTGCTCGACTCCCGCCGTGGCGGCGGCCTTGAGGAGGTTGCCCGTCGCGGTGGTGAAGAACGCCGTGGCGGCCTCCTGCCTGCGTGAGGGCGCGTCGGTGACGTCCACGACCACCTCGGCGGCGCGCAGCGCCCGGTCGAGGCCATGACCGGTGCTGACGTCGACCCTTTCTCCGCGGGAGACCGGCACGACCTCCACCCCATGGTCCCGAAGCCTGGCGACGGTCCTGGAACCGATCAGACCGGTGGCACCTACAACGACGACTCTCATCTGGGTCTCTTCCGTCCAGGGGCCGATGACCCCGCTGGGTGTCCGTCGAAGGCGGTGGCGGACGTCGGCGTGCCACCGTGCTCATCACACCTAGACAGGATGGGTCCGGATGTTGTGACACCACGCCCGCTGCCGGGTGCCGGGTGCCGGGTGCCGGGTGCCGGGTGTCGGAGGCCGCGGCCGCCGCCCCATGTCACAGAACCGCCGGGCATTTGGTCAGGAGGGCGAGCGGTCTTCACGACCGGACATGACCACGTGCACGGCGGAGGATGTGCCGCCCGGACACGGTGGAACCACGGAAGGTGCGACTCAGTGTCGGAGAACTCACAGCACGCCCACCACGGCCACGACGGGCACGGTCACGGAACCGGCGGCGAGGACGGTCCGAGCTGGACCCGAGCGGCGAAGATGCTCCAGGACGCCTCGCCGATCACCATTCCCGAGGGCGCCTCGGCGATGACCATCCACGTCCAGTGGGAGCCCGGTGACCCCGGCACCCCGCCGCACCGCCACTCCGGCCCGGCGTTCGGCTATGTCATCAAGGGCGCGGTCCGTTTCGAACTCGAGGGCGAGCCCGAGCGCATCATCGAGGCCGGTGGGACCTTCTGGGAGCCGGGTGGCGACGCCATCCACTACCAGGACGGCAACGCCCTCACCGACGAGAGGACCGAATTCGTCGTCACCATGATGTGCGCCCCCGGCAAGCCCATGCTGGAGCTGGTCGACGAGCAGGAACTCAAGGAGCGCGCCCACCTGCGCGCACCGCGGCCCACCGCCTGACCCCGGAGGTCCGGTCGCCGTCCGCTGCCCCACGGCGGCGGGCGGCGGCATGCCCGCGCTGTGTGTCAGGGGCCGGATCACCGTGCTCTGTGACACGAAGTGCCGGCCGTCCACGCGACAGGCGGGGCCCCACGCCCGTGACACCCCGGCGGTAACCGGTGTCACGGGCGCGGGGCCCCGCCTGTCGGTGTCACCTACTCCACGAAGTACGAGTCGTGCTTGTCGAAGAACGCGGCACGCTCCTCCTCCGAGGCGTGCGCCAGTTGCGACACCTGCTCGAAGTACTCCTCGCGCGGGGCGCCCGGGGTGAACAGGAGCAGCATGTCGGCCGGGGCGTCGGAGTCGTTCCGGAAGGCGTGCAGCCCGCCCTGGGGCACGTGCAGGAAGTCTCCCTTGCGCGCGTCGACCCACTCCACACCGTTGAACAGACGCACCGTGCCGTCCAGGATGTAGAACGATTCCGAGATCCGCTTGTGGAAGTGCGTCTTGGGGCCGCCCGCCCTGGGCCGCATCTCCACCCGGTACAGCCCGAACTCACCCCGCGTGGTACCGGTGGTCGCCAGATAGTGGGTGGCGTCCTTCCCGGTACCGCTCTCACCGATGTCCGGCGGTGTGGTGGCCGGTCGGAAGACGGCGCTGACCTCACCGTTCTCTCCCCAGTACTTCTGCTCCGGGTACGGGTACGACATATCTGGATCCTTTCCTGCGGCCGACGCGTGGTGACGCGCCGGCGTGAACCGCTGAGCAGCGGTCCTCTCTACAACGAGACCGGTGGGCATCCGCCGGTGTGACAGCCGGGGCCCGGGCCGGGTGTCATTCGGCGGCCTGGTTACGGGTGAAGCGGGACACCAGCGGCGGTTCCATCAGCCAGCCGTGTGTCCGCCCGTGCAGCGGACGAGAAGCCGCGGCGGTCTGCCGGAGTGTGCCGAAGGCCACCGACGCACCGATGGCCAGCAGGCCCGCGCACAACGGCATGGCCCGGCTGAACGACGTGTCGAAGGCCGCGTCCGACCGGTAGGCGTCCGGTCCCATCCCGACCAGCAGGGGCAACGCCGCCACGGACACCAGCCCGGCCGCCCGGGCCGCGGCGTTGTTGATGCCGCTGGCCAGCCCGGCGTTCGAGGCATCCACCGAGGACAGCAAGGTCACGGTCAGCGGAGCGACCATGACGACCATGCCGGCTCCCATCACCAGCAGGGCGGGGAGGACGTCGTGGAGGTAGGACGCGCCCGGACCGACCCGCAGCATCATCAGCATGCCCGCTCCGCACACCAGCGGGCCGACGGTGAGCGGAGTCCGCGGCCCCAGTCGCTGGGCGAGCATCCCTGAGTGGGACGAGAACAGCAGCATCAGCGCGGTGTTGGGCAGCATGGCCGCCCCGGCTGCCAGCGCCGAGTACCCGACGACGATCTGTAGTTGCAGAGCGGTCAGGAAGAAGAACCCGCCCGTGCCCGCGTAGATGCTCAGCGTGATCAGGTTGACAGCGGTGAACTGCCGGGACGAGAAGATCGACAACGGCATCATCGGGTCGCTGCTGCGCCGTTCCACGCGGAGGAACACGGCACCCGCCGCAATGCCGGCGACGGCCGCGCCGACGGCCACCGGTCCGCCGTCCCGGGCCTCGGTCAGCGCGTAGGTGACCAGGGCGAGCGCCAGAGCGCCCAGGACGGCGCCGGGGATGTCGAAACCGGTGCGCCGCCGGCTCCCCGCGCCGGCCGTGACTGCCCCGTCCGTCCGGGGCGTGCCCGCGGACTCGGGGACGTGGCGCAGCGCGATGGGCACGCACAGCAGCGCCGGGAGGATGCTCAGCAGGAAGGCCCAGCGCCAGCCGGGGCCGTCCACCAGCCACCCGCCCAGGAACGGCCCGAGGGCCGCGCCGATACCGCCGAAGCCCGACCACAGACCGATCGCGCGGGGCCGGTCGTCCGGGTGGAAGGAGGCCTCGATGATCGCCAGTGAGCCGGGTGTGAGCAGAGCACCGCCGACGCCTTGCAGCGCTCGGGCGGCGATCAGCGTGTGGGTGTCCGGAGCCAGACCGCACAGCAGGGAGGCCACCGCGAACCACACCGTGCCCAGGACGAAGATGCGGCGCCGCCCGAAACGGTCGCCCAGGGACCCGCCCAGCAGGATCAGACCGGCCAGGGTCAGCATGTAGGCGTTCACCGTCCACTGGAGCACGGCGAGGTCGGCGTCGAAGTCGTCACCGATGCGCGGCAGCGCGACGTTGGTGACGGTCGAGCCGAGCAGCACCACGCCGGATCCCAGAACGGTGGCCAGCAGGGTCCACCGTCCCCGGGCACCGGCGAGGCGGAGCGGGGCGGAGTCGTCCGGAGTGGGGGAGTGCGTCATGTCGCGTCCTGGCCCGATCCGGCGAAGCCTTCGCGGCCGGCGTACTCCTGCCGTAGGACGCGCACGTCCCGCACGGCCGCCGCGAACGCCTCCGGGCGCTCCTGCGGAAGGTTGTGGCCGGCGTCCGCCACCTTGCGGTGGAGCCGGGGGCCGGTGAAGTGTCGGGCGGTCGAGGAGCCTTCCGCCGCGGGGAAGTTGCCGTCGGCCAGGCCGTCGAGGGTGACGGCGGGAACGGTGATCGGCGGCAGTTCGGCGAGACGTGCCTCAAGGTCCGCGTAGGCCTTGGCACCCGGCGCGAAACCGAGCCGGTGCCGGTACGAATGGATCACGACGTCGGTGTGGTCGGGATTGGCGAAGGCCTTCGCGGCCCGCTCCAGATCCTGCTCGCGGAACGGCCACCTGGGGGAGTTGCGCTTCCAGATGACCCGCGCGACCCCTCGGGGATCGGCGGCCAGACCGGCCCGTCCCCGCTCGGTGAGGAAGTAGTAGAAGTACCAGAAGCCCGCCTCCCGTTCGGGTGCGACGGGTTTCATCGCCGCGCCGATGTCCTGGATGAGGTAGCTGTTGACCGAGACCAGGCCCAGAACGCGCTCGGGCCACAGGGCCGCGGCGACGTTGGCGGCGCGCCCGCCCCAGTCGTGTCCGGCGAGGTAGGCCCGCTCCACGCCCAGGGCGTCCATGAAGGCGACGACGTCGGCCCCCAGAGCGGCTTGCTGACCGGAGCGCGGAGTCGACGCGGACAGGAACGTGGTGGGCCCGTGGCCCCGCAGATAGGGGACGATGATCCGGAACCCGCTCTCGGCGAGCAGCGGGGCGACGTCCGCGTAGCTGTGGATGTCGTAGGGGAAACCGTGCAGGAGCAGCACGGTGTCCTCACCGGCGGAACCCGTCTCGTAGTAGGCGACTTCCAGCACGTCGGTGCTGACTCGTCGCAGAGGGGCGAGTGCGTGGCGTTCTGACATGAGAGTCCTCTGCATTCTGTTGCCCGCGGCGGTCGCTCCGGGCGCCGTGCGGCCGGGCGGACACCGTTCGACCGGACAGGGCGGCGTCCGTCGCTTGGTCGAGGGTCGGGGCGACCAGGCGAGGGACGGTCCGCGAACCGGCCGAGCCGGAGCGGCTGACTCAGCCGAACATGCCGGGCTTGTAGTCACCGGCGGGCTGCCGGTTGATGACGTTGATGCGGTTGTAGGCGTTGATGACGGCGATCAGCGACATCAGCGCGACGAGCTGGTCCTCGTCGTAATGCTTCGTGGCGTTCTCCCATGCCTCGTCCGACACGCCGCCCACGCCGTCCGCGATGCGCGTGCCCTGCTCGGTCAGCTCCAGCGCGGCGCGCTCGGCGTCCGTGAAGACGGTGGCCTCGCGCCACACGGCCACCAGGTTCAGACGCTGCTGTTCCTCACCCGCGGCGGTGGCGTCCTTGGTGTGCATGTCGGTGCAGAAACCGCAGCCGTTGATCTGGCTGGCGCGGATCTTCACCAGCTCCTGAGTGGCGACCGGGAGAGCCGCGTGCACCGCCGCGCCGGCCGAGTTCAGGTGCTTCATGACCTTGCCGGCAAGGGCGTTGCCGAAGTAGTTGATACGCGCGTCCATGACGGATCTCCTCAGGTGTGGAACAGTTACAGCTGACTGACCGGGAGCCACTTCGATCTGTGACATCGTCGGTCGTCGATTCCCTCCCGTCGGACCAGGACGCGGTCCGGATCGGTGCAACACGATCCTCAGCACCGTGTGACGACAAGCATGTGAGGCCCGTCGGCCCGAGGGCGGTCATCCTGGGACCGCAGACACCGGGCACGGCGAGCGCACCATCAGCGAATCCGAGGTGATGACCATGGCAACCGAGAGTGTCCTGCACCCGAGCCTCATCGTCCCGGTCGGGCACGTCGAGCCCGTACCGCGCCGCATCCGGGGCATGATCGGCGGGCGTGTCGCCTTCGACACCCGCCGCGCACTGTACGTCTGGGAGTGGCAGGCCTACCCCCAGTTCAGCATCCCGGTCGAGGACCTGGTGGAAGGTGTGCTCCACGACGACAAGCACACGGAGCACCTCGGTGCCGGCCCGGCGCACCGGCACACCCTGCGGGTCGGCTCGGAGGTCCGGGCGGGGGCGGCGTGGGTCTGGGGAGAGGGCGCCCCGGGACCCCTGCACGACACCGTGCGCTTCGAGTGGGAGGCGCTGGACTCCTGGTTCGAGGAGGACGAGCCGGTCTTCGTTCATCCCAGGAGCCCCTACTCCCGCGTGGACGCCCTCCGTTCCAGCAGCAGCGTCAGAGTCGAGTTGGACGGTGTCGTGCTCGCGGAGGCCCCCAACTGCGTGAAGCTGTTCGAGACCGGCCTCCCGACCCGCTACTACCTCGACCGTGCGACCATCGACTGGACCCGGCTGCGGCACTCGGACATGGTCACCCGATGCCCCTACAAGGGGACGACGAGCAGTTACTGGTCGTTCGACAGCGACACCGCATCCCACGAGGACATCGCCTGGACGTACGACTTCCCGACCATCCACGCCAACCGCATCGCCGGACTGACCGCGTTCTACAACGAGCACGTCGATCTGTACGTCGACGGCTTCCTGCTGCCGAGGCCCACCGACCCCACCCGGCCGGCCTCTGACCAGTAACGCCGGATCAGCGGGCCCTGTGCAGCATCCGCTCGGGAAATGCCGTGGCCGGTGAGCGATTCCGCGCCGTTTTCCCCGGCGCGTCACACATCGACTCCCGGCCCGGTCTCATGAGGTGGAAAGTCTTCCGAAACCCACCACCTCCCGAGGAGTATGCCGTGAGCGACATCATTCTCGAGCCCGCCGCCCAGGAATTCGCCGACGCGGCCGCCAAGCCGCCGCTGCTGTACGAACTCGGTGTCGAGGGCGCCCGTAAGCTGCTCGACGACGTCCAGTCCGGGCCGGTCGAAAAGCTCGACGTGGACGAGAAGTGGATCACTGTCCCCGCCGAGGTCGGTGACGTGAGGGTGCGCATCATCAAGCCCGTCGGCAGCACCGGCGTCCTCCCCGTGATCCTCTACGTGCACGGCGGCGGCTGGGTTCTCGGCAACGCCGGCACCCACGACCGTCTGGTGCGTGAACTGGCGGTGGGCGCGGAGGCTGCCCTGGTCTTCGTCGAGTACGACCGCTCCCCGGAGGCGAAGTACCCTGTCGCCATCGAGCAGGCGTACGCCACCGCCCAGTGGGTCACCACCAAGGGCGCCGAAGAGGGTCTGGACGGTTCGCGTCTCGTCGTCGCCGGTGACTCCGTCGGCGGCAACATGAGCGCCGCCCTGACCCACCTGGCCAAGCGGCGCGGCGACGTGACCTTCCTGCACCAGTCGCTGTACTACCCCGTCACCGACGCGGGGCAGGACACCGAGAGCTACCGGACCTTCGCCCACGGTCCGCATCTGACGGCGAAGGCCATGGAGTGGTTCTGGAACGCCTACACCACCGACCCGGCCGAGCGGGACCAGATCACGGCCTCCCCCCTGCGCGCGACTGCGGGAGATCTCCAGGGGCTGCCGCCGGCGTTCGTCGTGGTCGACGAGAACGACGTACTGCGCGACGAGGGCGAGGCGTACGCCCGCAAGCTGATCCAGGCCGGCGTGCCGACCACCAGCGTCCGCTACAACGCCAGTCTGCACGACTTCATGATGCTGAACCCGGTTCGCGGAACTCAGGCCTCGACCGCGGCGATCGAGCAGGCCATCCATGTCCTGCGCAAGGCCCTGGGTACCGACTGATCGACTGATTCCTCTCCCCCGGCAATTCCGCGGGGAATCCCAGGCATCGGAACGCACCGCGATCGAGCACGGTCGTACGCCCGGATGAGGCGCGTACCTCACCGGCGTTTTCACCGGCGTACTTCACTGGCAAAACGAAAGGCCACTCTCATGAGTGCACAGAAGCCGACCATCGTCCTCGTCCACGGCGCGTTCGCGGACTCTTCCAGTTGGAACGGAGTCGTCGAAAAGCTCCAGTCGCACGGCTACCCGGTGCTGGCCGCGAGCAATCCGCTGCGCGGACTGGCCGGGGACAGCGAGTACGTCAGACAACTCGTGACCTCCATCGACGGCCCTGTGGTCCTTGCCGGCCACTCCTACGGTGGCTCGGTCATCAGCAACGCCGCCGGCGGACTCGACAACGTCAAGGCACTCGTCTTCGTCGCGGCCTTCCTGCCGGACGAGGGCGAGAGCGCGGTCACCCTCTCCGGCAAGTTCCCCGGCAGCACCCTCGGGGAGGCGCTCCACCCGGTACCGGTCACCCTGCCGGACGGCAGTCAGGTCGCGGATCTCTACATCGAGAGGAGCAAGTTCCACCAGCAGTTCGCCGCCGACGTTCCGGAGGAGACCACGGCGGTCATGGCTGCCACTCAGCGACCCGTGGCCGATGTCGCGCTGGCGGAGGGTGCCTCCACCCCGGCGTGGAAGAACGTCCCGTCGTGGGTTCTCGTGGCCACCGAGGACCGGAACATCCCGGCGCAGGCACAGATCTTCATGGCCGAGCGCGCGAAGGCCACCGTGGTGAGCGTTTCCGCCTCCCACGCGGTCAGCGTCTCGCGTCCCGGTGACGTCGCGCGCCTGATCAACGAGGCGGCGCAGGCGACCGGCTGAGCGGCCGGCTCCCAGCGCACCGGACCGGCAGGTGGCCGATCGTATGAGCCGGTCGGCCGCCCGGAGGGCGCGTCGAGGGAGCACGCGCCGACGGCCGTTGCCCACCGGGCGCCTGACGGTCCCCTCTCCGGCACCACCGACTCTGGGAGCGCATCATGAACATGAACAAACAGGCCGCTCGTGGGCTGGTCGACATAGAGGCCTATCTGTACCAGGAGGCTCATCTCAGTGCTGCTCGCCGGCGTGTGACCGCCTTCACCGCAAGGACGGACGGGCTGACCCACGAGCAGAAGAGGGATATCGAGCTGTGGTATCTCGAGGAACAGAGGTACGTGGCCCGCATGGTGACGAAGTACATCGCCGACAGTGTCGGCGCGGCCGAGGCAGCGAACAACATCCGGTTCGGGCGATGGCTGCGCGGAACACTGATCGCCATGGCCGTGATCACCATGGTGACGTTCGTGTGCACGGCAGTCGTCGTGGGATCGGTGGCTTGATTCACGCGATGTGAAACGGAGAGCGCCGCGTTCGGGACAGGCTCGACGTCCTTACCTGGACCGGCGCGGCACGGCACGCAAGTGACGCGGATCATGGGCACGGGAAGACATGGATGCCTCGTGACGACCGATGTTCTCTTGGCGGCATGAACGAAAACCCTGCGGTTCCCTTCCCCACTCCGTCCCACTGGATCGGCGGCCGCCCCCTCCGGGGTTCCGGGCCGTTGATCGACGTGGTGAATCCCGCCGACGAATCGGTGATCGCCGCGGTGCCCGAGGGCACGGTCGAGGACGTGGACAGGGCGGTGGACGCCGCGCTCGCCGCCTTCCCAGGATGGGCGTCGACGTCTCCCCAGCACCGTGCGGCCGTCATGCGGCGCCTGGCCGAGGGCCTTCGGCAGCACTCCGAGGAACTGGCCACCACCATCACGCTGGAGATGGGCGCCCCGATCGGTTTCTCCCGACAGGCGCAGGTGGGATTCCCGGTCGCGTCGACCTTGGCCGCGATCACGACGGCCGAGCGGTTCGAGTGGACGGAGGTGGTCGAGAACTCGCTCGTCATCCGCGAGCCCATCGGCGTGGTGGGGGCCATCACCCCCTGGAACTTCCCGCTTCAGCAACTGGTGACCAAGGTCGTCCCCGCGATGCTGGCTGGCAACACCGTCGTCCTCAAGCCCTCGGAGAACAGCCCACTCAGCGCCCGGATGTTCGCGGAGATCGCCACCGAGGCGGGTCTCCCAGACGGTGTGTTCAACGTGGTGCAGGGCACCGGACCGGTCGTCGGCGAGGCACTCTCCCGCCATCCGAAGATCGACATGATCTCCTTCACCGGGTCCACCCGCGCCGGCAGAAGCGTCTCCGTGGCCGCCTCCGGCACGGTCAAACGCGTCGCACTCGAACTGGGTGGCAAGGCGGCCCACATCGTCCTCCCCGAGGCCGACCTCGACTTCGCGGTCCATCGCGGTCTGGCTTATGCCTGGGCCAACGGCGGTCAGGCCTGCGGCGCCTACACGCGCATGCTGGTGCCCGAGAGCCTTCAGGAGACCGTGGTCGAGAAGCTCCGGGACGCGGCCAAGGAGTACGTCGTCGGTGACCCCGCCGACGAGGGCACACGGATCGGCCCGCTCGCCTCGGAGACCCAGCGTCGGCGCGTCGACGGCTACATCCGGCGTGGCATCGCCGACGGCGCCACGCTCGTGGTCGGCGGCCCCGGCCGGCCGGAGGGCTTCGACACCGGTGCCTACGTCAAGCCCACGGTCTTCTCCGACGTCGACCCCGAGTCCGTCATCGCCCAAGAGGAGATCTTCGGCCCGGTCCTCGTCGTCATCCCCTACGTCGACGACGACCACGCCGTCGAGATCGCCAACGGCACGATCTACGGACTCAACGGTGCGGTGACCGGTGACGAGGACCACGCCGTCGAGATCGCCCGGCGCTTGCGCGTCGGCCAGGTCGATGTCAATGGTGGACCGCACAACTTCCAGGCACCGTTCGGCGGGTACAAGCAGTCCGGCAACGGCCGGGAGATGGGCCGTGCCGGTCTTGAGGAGTTCCTCGAGACCAAGGCGATCACCCGCTGACACACCGCGGCGCCGTCACCCCGGGAGGCGAGCCGGGACCTCGACGCTCCTCCTCGGGGCCACGCGGCCGTGTAGGGACACCCCCTCGCGCGGCCGCCGACGCCGTCACGGATGCCGTCCCTCCGCTCGCGGGGTGTGCGGGACGGCACACTGTTCCGGGGAATGAGTGGTCCCGGCCACGTTGCTCACATGGCCGGTACTTCGTCAAAGCCGCGGTCGAGGCGGCGCGTCCCTCCCGCGAGCCGGTTCCGGACATCCACGGACCGGCAGTCCCATCGGTGACGGCACCGTCCCGTGAGAAAGGACAGCCATGGCAGACCGGGCAGCACTGGCGGCCTTTCTACGCGCGCGCCGCGAGGCCCTCCAGCCGGAGGACGTCGGGCTGCCCCGCGGGCGTCGCAGGCGTACCGGAGGGTTGCGCCGCGAGGAGGTCGCGGCACTCTGCGACATGTCGGCGGACTATTACGGCCGGCTCGAGCAGCCACGAGGTCCCCACCCCTCGGAACAGATGCTCGCCGCGATGGCCCGCGGACTGCACCTGTCACTGGAGGAGCGCGATCTTCTCTTCCAGCTCGCCGGTCACGCCCTGCCTCACCGGGTGCGGCGCGGCGACCACATCAATTCGGGGATGATGCGCATCCTGGACCGGCTGGAGGACACCCCCGCACAAGTGATGAACCACCTGGGCGAGACTCTGAAACAGACCCGCCCAGCGGTGACCCTGCTGGGTGACGAGACGGCCTTCACCGGACTGGAGCGCAGTGCCCACTACCGCTGGTTCACCGACCCGGTCGCCCGCCTGGTCCACCCGGAGGACGACCACACCGAACAGAGCCGTCTGATGGTGGCGGACCTCCATGGCGCCTACATCCGCGACGGCGGCGACTCGCGTGTCGCCGAGCTCGTGGACGCGCTGAACAGGGAAAGCCCCGAGTTCGCCGGCATCTGGCGCGAGCGCCCCGTGCTTGGGCCGTACTGCGCCTCCAAACGCTTCCGGCACCCCCAGGTCGGGACGCTGGAACTGCACTGCCAGACACTGGTCGACCCCGACCAGTCCCAGCGACTCCTGGTCTACACCGCGACACCGGGTACCGAGAGCCACACCAACCTCCGCCTGCTGTCCCTCCTGCCGAACGCCTAGGGGGCGTCCGCACCGGGCAGATCGTGAGGCAGCGCGGCGGTGGTTGCCCGTGGTGCCGTCCTTCGCCGCGCCCAGCACGATGTCGCCGTTGGAGCGGTAGCACAAGCTCCACCAAGCCGGTGGGGGAGCCGCCGACGGCCGTCGAGGACGTCGACGGCGGTGACGCGGCGCCGTTCGACCGGGCGAGTCGAGTGGTGAGCAGTCCGATGACGGCCTGGCCCAGGACGGCGTCGTGGGCGATGGCAGAAGGCTCTGCTGCTCATCCCTGGCGAGCTGGCCGGCTGGGCGTCCCGCCACCTGCCCGAAACGCCGACGGCCTCCCGCGCGGCGGCCCTGTTGCGGGCGGGAACCCACCGTCGGCTCCCTGGGCGCCTACCCGGGCAGCTGCGCGTCGGCCGGGACGTCGTGCATCAACGCGGCCATGTGGGTGGGGATGGGCGGGACGGGTTCGCGGCGCACCCCGGTCGTCGGGGACCACACCAGATTGACTTGCAGGTCGGGGTCGACATCGGGGTAGTCGGACCGGTTGTGACAGCCCCGTGTCTCCCGCCGCTCCAACGCGCACAGAAGTGTCGCGCGAGCGGCGAGAACGGCGGACCTGAGGTCAAAGGCGTCCGCGAGGTCCTGGAAGCCGCCGATGTCGATGTGTACGCCCACGTACGCCATGCGGGCCTCGATCGCGTCGAGCTCGGCGAGCCCGGTGGCGAGCCCGGCCTCGTCCCGGACGACACCGGCGCGCTCCGTCATCAGGTGGCGCACCGACCGTTGCAACGCGCGGAGGTTCTGGTCGCCGTCGGCGGCCACAAGCCGGTTCACGTCCGCCTCAGCGGCGCGAACCGCCGCCGGCGACCGTTGCTGGGAGGTGAGCCTGGCCGAGTACTCCGCCGCGGCCCGGCCGGCGATTCGGCCGTAGACGAGTAGTTCGATCAGCGAGTTCTCCTCCAGCCGGTTCGCACCGTGCAGACCACTGGCAGCCTCCCCGATCACGAAGAGCCCGTCGACATCGGTGCTCTGGTCCTCGGGCCGTACCCAGACACCGCCCATGGAGTACTGGGCGGTCGGCGCGACCTCGACCGGGTCACGGGTGATGTCGAGCATCTGCAGGTCCAACAGCGTCTGGTGCACCCGCGGCAGCCGCGTCAGGACCGTCTCACGCGGCAGGTGGGACAGGTCGAGCCACACGCCGCCGGCCTGGGTGCCGCGGCCCTCCTTGATCTCCGTGTAAGACGCCGGCGCGACCCTGTCGCGGTTGCAGAGCTCCATTCGCTCGGCGTCGTAGCGTGTCATGAACCGCTCACCGAGGTTGTTGAGCAGGACCCCGCCCTCGCCGGGTGCCGCCTCGCTGACGGGCGTGCCGGCCGCGCTCTCCGGGCTGATCAGCCCGAAGGGGTGGAACTGCACCAGCTCGGGGTCACGCAACCGGGCGCCGGCCTCGACGGCGAGTCGGAAGGTGTCGCCGGTGTTCTCGCCTCGACGCGACGACGAACGCCGCCAGATGCGCGTGTGCCCTCCGGTCGCGAGGATCACGGAGTCGGCGTGCACGAGGTAGCGCGAGCCGTCGACGAGGTCGAACCCGTAGGCACCGAAGACCGTTCCGTCGTCGACCAGCAACCGGGTGACGTACACGTTCGACAGGACGGGAACGGCGAGCTGCTCGGCGCGTTCCCGGAGCGCTCGCCGCACCTCCAGGCCGGTGTGCTCGTCGGCGAACGCGGCACGGCGGTACGTGCGGTCGCCGAACTGGCGCCGGGTGGTTCCGCCGCGGCCCTGGGGGTCGAGACGCAGGCCGTAGCGCCCCACGTCGTGGAATCCCTGCGCGGCGTGACGGGCCACGACCTGTGCGGTGCGTGGGTCGGCCAGCAAGTGCCCTTCCCGCAACGTGTCGGCCGCGTGCCGTTCCCACGTGTCTTCGGGACCGGTGGTGGGGGGTGCCTCAGTCGAACATCCAGATGTCGTAACAGTGTGGACATCGTCAGCCGTGCGTTTGGCCACCGCGATGACCGCGATACCGGCCTCGGCGACTTCGATGGCCGCTCGGAGGCCTGATCCACCGGCTCCCACTACGAGGACGGACGTGGCGAGCTGGTGTCCGAGCGAAGACATGGGACCTCCTGCGACGGCGGACGGGCGAGATCATGGGCAGTGGTCGACCGGACAGCGGCCTCGTTTGTGACGGCGTCGGAGCAACTTTTGAAGTGGAGTCCGTCACAACAATCCGACACAAGGTGTGGGGCTGGCCCAGGTACCGTTGTGAGGATCGCTCCGACAACCCGTCGTGGGAGCTTTACACCCCGGATTCCTCTAAGGAGCCGCGTCGCATGATCGCCAGCCCGTTTCCCCACCTGGTCGGCCGGCATCGCGAGTGCGCGGCGCTCGACGACCTGCTGGCCGGGCTGCGCGAAGGTGGCTCGCGCGTACTGGTGGTCCGTGGCGAGGCCGGAATCGGGAAGTCGATACTTCTGGAGTACGTGGCATCGCAGGCGTCACGGGTGAAGGTGGCCCGGGCGCACGGCATCGAGGCCGACATGGAGCTGCCCTACGCGAGCCTGCACCAACTGTGTGCGCCGTTCCCGGAAGAGCTCGACGAACTGCCGGAACCTCAGCGCGACGCCCTGCGCGTGGCATTCGGGATGGCGGCCGGAGACCCGCCCGACCGCTTCTTGGTCGGCCTCGCCGTGCTCACTCTGCTCACCCGGGCCTCGGAGAGCCGACCGGTGCTCGTCCTGGTCGACGACGCTCAGTGGCTGGACCAGGTGTCGTTGCAGACCCTGGAGTTCGTGGCCCGGCGACTGCTCGCCGAGGCGGTCGCGATGGCGTTCGCGGTACGCGACCCCGAGGGACAGGATGCGCTCAATGGCCTGCCGGCACTGCGGATCGGCGGTCTCGACACCGTCGCGGCCGGAGAACTCCTTCAGGCCGCCGTCGGCGGGCGGCTGGAGAAGCGGGTCCGGGACCGGTTCGTGGCCGAGATGGGTGGCAACCCCCTCGCGCTGCTCGAATTCTCCCGCGGCCGCAGCGCCGCCGAGCTGGCGTACGGCCTGGACTCGTCAACTTTCCGGAGCGTCCAGGCGCCGGTCGCTAGCCGTGTCGAACGGGACTTCGCCAGCCGGCTCGGTTCGCTGCCGGCGGCGACCCGGACGTTGCTGCTGATCGCCGCGGCGGAACCGGTCGGTGACGCGCGCCTGCTGGTCCGCGCGGCCGCCTCCCTCAAGATCACCCCCAATGCCGCACCGGCCAAGGCGGCCGGCCTGATCGAGTTCGGTGAGTCCGTACGGTTTCGGCATCCGTTGGTCCGTTCGGCGGTCTACCACGGAGCCGAGCCCGAAGAACGCCGGGCGGTGCACCGAGCTTTGGCCGAGGCCACGGACCCGGTCCTGGACCCCGACCGGCGTGCCTGGCACGCCGCCCAGGCCGCCGACGGACCGGACGAGGAGGTCGCCGCAGGGCTGGAGCGGGCCGCCGACCGCGCGCGGCAGCGCGGCGGCATCGCGGCCGAGGCGGTACTGCTGGAGCGCGCGGCCGAGGTGACGCCGGACCCGTGGCCGCGAGGACGTCGAGCCCTCGCGGCCGCAGAGGCCCACTTCTCCGCCGCCGCGCCCGATCGGGCGACGGAGCTTGCGACGGTGGCCGAACTGTGTCCCCTGAGCCCTCTGGACCGCGCCCGCTTGGCGCGCCTGCGGGCCAGGATCCTGTTCGCCCGCAGCCGCAGCGACGAGGCGGCACCCCTGCTCCTCGAGGCCGCCGCACAGTTCACCGCCGCCAGGTCGCCACTGGCGCGGGAGACGTACCTGGAGGCGATCAGCGCGACCATCTTCGCGGGCCGGGTCCACGGTCCGACTGGCGCCCGCGCCGCCGCGATCGCGGCCCGCGGGTCCGGGGCGCCCCCCTCAGGCTCCAAGGCCGCCGACCTGCTCCTGGACGGTGTGGCCGCGCTCCTCGCCGACGGTTGTGAGGCCGGTGTCCCGGCACTGCGCGGCGCGCTGGAGCTGCTCGCGCACGAGGAGCTCGGCACCCGTGAGGCGACCGTGCGCTGGCTCCTGCTGGCACCAGTCGCGCTGGAGTCGTTCATTCACTACGCCTGGGACCTGCACGCGTGGGACGTGCTGTCGAGTCGTGCGGTGCGCCTGGCCCGCGACATCGGAGCGCTCGGCGTGCTGCCACCGGCCCTCATCTACGCCGGCGGGGTGCACATCCACTACGGTGATTTCGCCGAGGCGGCCCGGATGATCGACGAAGCCGACGCGCTCGCCGCCGCGACCGGCCACGCCCCGCACAAGTACGCGACGCTCGTCCTGGCCGCGTGGCGAGGCGAGGCGGACGTCGCCGCCGGCATCATCGAAGAGGCCCGGCAGAGTGCCGAACAGCGCGGCGAGGTGTCCCTACTGGGCGCCATGGGCTACATCCAAGGCGTGCTGTTCAACGGCCTGGCACGCTACGAGGAAGCCCTGGAGGCCGCCCGCACGGCCATCGAACACGACGGGTTCAACTTCACCGGCCTGTCGCTGGTCGAACACGTCGAGGCCGCCACCCGGTGCGGTGAGCCGGAGCAGGCCCGCGCCTCGCTGGCCCGGCTGGTCGAACTCACCCGTGCCGCCGATTCCGGATGGGCCCATGGCGCCAGCGCCCGCAGCCAGGCCCTCCTCGCCGACGGTGACGGGGCCGACCGCCTGTACCGGACCGCGATCGAGGAGTTCGGCCGCGGCGGTGTGGCCGTGGAGGTGGCACGCACCCACCTCCTCTACGGCGAGTGGCTGCGCCGCAGCAACCGCCGCTCGCTGGCCCGGGAGCACCTTCGCACGGCTCACGAGATGTTCGACGGGATGCCGGCGCACGCGTTCGCCGAGCGAGCCCGCCGCGAGCTGCTCGCCACCGGCGAGCACGTCAGGGTGCGGGAAAGGACACCGACGAGCGTCCTCACCCCGCAGGAGTCGCAGGTCGCGACGCTGGCCGCCGACGGCATGACGAACGCGAAGATCGGCGCGGAGCTGTTCATCAGTCCGCACACCGTGGAGTGGCACATGCGGAAGGTGTACACGAAGCTCGGTATCAACTCGCGTCGCGCACTGCCGGGTGCCCTCGCGAGTAACCCGGCCGAGGACACCAGCAACGAGGGCGCGGTGCGGACCGGCTGAGGGCTGGTGCCGGGCCCCGGGTGACCCCACGGGGTTCCTACGGACTCGACCATGGGCACCAAGGGCGCGGTGAGCGGTGCCCCGGGCCGAGGGTGGAAACAACGCCCTCGACGGGCGCCCGCCCACGAAGAGGAGTTCCCGCATGTCCGCGCCCAGCCCGGAAACGATGACGCCGACCGAGCCCCCGGTCGTCCGGCCGGGCGAAGACGACCTGGACGTCGCCCTCGGTGTTTTCCTGGCCCAGCGGACACGACTGTTCCGGATCGCCTACCAGATTCTCGGTGACGTCTCGGGGGCCGAAGACGTGATCCAGGAGGTGTGGGTGCGCTGGCAGCTCACCCACCGCGTGGAGATCAAGAATCCTGCCGCGTTCCTGACCACGGCCACGACCCGGCTGGCGATCAACGTCGTCCAGTCCGCGCGGCACCGTCACGAAAAGCCGGCCGAGCCGCAGTTGGCCGACCTCGGCGACCGGGCCGCCCAGGATCCCGTGCTGCGTGCGGAGCAAACCGCTGCCGTCGAGGCGGCCTTGGCCCTGCTCATGGCGAGGCTGACACCGGATCGGCTGGCCGCCTACGTGCTGCGGAAGGGCTTCGACTACGCCTATGCCGATCTGGCGGGGTTGCTTCGGATCAGCGCCCAGAACGCACGGGTGGTGGTCCACCGAGCGCAGACCCGCCTCGAGTGCGACCGGGAGCGGCCGGTCCCCGCTGCGTCGCACCGTCGTCTCGTCGCCGCTTTCCGGACCGCGGCCGGCACCGGTGACCTGGAAGACCTCATCCAGCTGCTCGTCCCCGACAGCCATGTGCACCGCCTGCTGTCGCCGGCCCCTGGATCGCGTCGTCCGGGTCACCAACCGACCCGACATGCCGCGTGAGACGAGGGGCGACGTGGACATGGCGCGTCGGCTCAGCGAGCGTGCGGGGGTTCCGACAGCTCGGCCGGAGGCCGACGGTGTCGGTAGGTTTTTTCCCGGCGGGGATGCAGGGGAGCATCCCCGCGTCATCCCACCGTCAGCCGCCGGCGGAGGCGCACGAAGCACGGACGGGCCTCGACCACCGACACGCGGCCGCGACGGCACCTGCTCAGCTACCTCATGGGAGCACGGACGGCGCGACCCCTCTGAGGCCAGGTCTGCAGACGCGTCGCTGCCGCGCGCGCAAGGGTGGGGCGGCCGGAGGAAGCGCGCGGAATCCTGGCACGGCCTGCGACCGGGCACATGCCCCTCCTCGCCCGCGTCCCTGGAGCGCTCAGCCGTCAGTGAGACGGGTCCATCGGCCGGACTCGCGGTCCGATGGCTGCCGAAGCATTCGGGAGAGTCTCCCGGCCGAGTCGCTGTCACACAGCCCCGATCCGGAAGCGCGGCGGTGCGTGACAGCCCGAGCCGTGATCCGGGTCACCGCGCTGTCAGCGGTGCTTCCTGATCACGAGCGATGTTCGACGTGTGCCGAACACCCGGTAGCATGGTCGGCATGCCGGACCACTCGTCACCTGCCGACAGCGAGATCGCCCTGCCGCGCCTGCTCGGAGCGTTGAGCGATCCGACTCGGCTGGGAATCGTCCGCATCCTTTCCGATGGTGCCGAGCGCGGGTGGGGACAATTCAGCGCGCCCGTCGCCAAGTCCACTCTCAGTCATCATCTCAAGATGCTGCGCGAGGCAGGTGTCACACAGACCCGCCAGGAGGGCACGCGCTGCTACGTGAAGCTGAGGCGTGACGCCCTCGAGGCCCGTTTCCCCGGCCTCTTGCCGGCATTGCTGTCCGCCGCTGTCAGCGACAACATCGGAGACCATGTCACCGAGCGCGACGAACAGGCGTGACGACGTCACTGCTCGGCAGCCCGCACTCAACGATCTGTGAATCCCCGGGCAGGTGACCTCCCGCCGTAGGGGCCTGTGACGCCCGCTGCCGCCGGACTTGGCGCCCGCCGCAGTGGTCGCGGCCATCACCCTCTGCCGTGCCACCCATGCCGCCTTGTGCCCATGGTGACGAACGCCCCGGAGCGTCCCCTGGGAGAGGCGACCGCGCCTGAGCCGCACCGATCGGTGTCCGGCATGCCCTGGCCCCTGTCGCACGCCGCACGCCATGAGCTGTGGCCCGGCCGTAGACCCCCTGCTGACCTGCACGGATCGCCGGCGTGCCCCTCTGTCGCGGCCGTCACTCCGTCACTCACCCCGTTTGACGACGGCGCCGAGCCCACCCATAGTGTTCTATGTACAACGAACATCGAACAAGGAGGCTTCATGCCTGCGAACTCCCTCGACCAGGTCTTCTCCGGCCATGTCGCGATCGTCACCGGCGCCGGGTCCGGCATCGGCCGGGCCACGGCCATCGCCTTCGCCGAGGCCGGTGCACACGTACTCGGGGTGGGGCGCCGTGAGGAGCCGTTGAAGGAGATGGCCGGGGCCCACGACAACATCGAGTTCCTGGCGATCGACATCTGCGGCGACGGAGCACCCGCCAAGGTGGTCAGTGCCGCCGTGGAACGCTGGGGGCGCCTCGACCACCTCATCAACAACGCCGGTGCGACGGCGGTCATGCCGCTGGCGGAGACCGACAAGCAGACGATCGTCGATCTGCTCGCGCTCAATGTCGTCGCTCCGAGCCTGCTGGCCCACGAGGCCCTGCCTCACCTGCGGAGAACCTCAGGAACGATCATCAACCTTTCCAGCACCTACGGCCACCGCCCCATGGCGGGCGGCGCGCACTACTCGGCCACCAAGGCGGCCATCGAGCAGATGACGCGGAGCTGGGCCCTCGAACTCGCCGGCGAAGGCGTTCGCGTCAACTCCGTCGCTCCCGGCCCCACCCGGACCGACGTCATGTTGCACGCCGGCCTCACGCCGGAGGCCGCCAACGACATGTACGCCTACGAGCGCGACCGTATCCCCACGCACCACATCGCGAGCGCGGACGAGATGGCGCACTGGATCCTCCGGATGGCCGACCCGGCCGGGCGTCATGCGACCGGTCAGGTGATCACCGTCGACGGCGGACTGGAACTCATCTGACCCCACTGCCCTCCTCGCCCTGACGGCGGGCCGTGGGGGTGTGACCGGACCGCCTCGGTTCGCTGTCAACCGTGCGGGGCAATGCCCGCCCGTCTTCCGGGGGCATGGCGGAGGTGGTCGAGCGGTTGCGAGCCGAACCGGGGAAGGAGGGCGCATCGCGACAGGCGGCGCGGCCGTCGCCGCCGAGGCGGCCGCGTCGGGTCTGATCGAGGGGAGCTGTCCGAGTCGTCGAGGTGGCCGATCAGCAGGAACAGCGCCTTCGCGCACGGGTCGCCCATGTGGTCGCCGTTCTCGCCGTCGGCGCGCCCTCGTCACTTGCCGGCCCTGTGTTCTCTGAGTCCGCCCGCACCCCCCTCCCGGCGGTGAGGGACGCCGAACCGGTCCCCGGCGGGCCGTCGACCGTGGTGGGCGCCGTCGGCTGAGCGCCGGGAACACGGGTCCCGGGGGAGCGGCGAGCTGGTCGACGTGCAGGGTCAGCCGGGCGCCGCCGTGGCTCCATCGATGAGGCGGTCGGCTGCCGCGTCGGTACGGGCGACGTCATGGGTCACCAAGCGGTCCTGGCACAATCCGCGCAGGCCGGAAACGAGCAGCGTGGCCGCGGCCCGTGCCTGGTCCGGCGGGTGACCCAGCCGGACGTAGGCGGCGGCGATCGGGCCGATCATGACCTCGACGGTGTCGGCGGCCAACTCACCGTACTGCTGCGGGTCGGTGGCGGCCAGGCTCAGCAATTGCAACAGCATGCGGATCGGTCCGGACTGTTCCCCGACGGTCATCGCCTTCCACAGGGTGCGGGTGGCCCGGCGCAGGCCGTCCGTGTCGTGGACGTCGTCGAACATCGCATGGGCATCGGGCCGGTTGGCGATCAGTGCCTGTGCCAGCAGGTTCTCCCGACTGCCGAAGTAGTACAGAAGCATCCGTTTGGTGGTGCCGATGGATTCGGCGAGCGGGCTCAGCGACATCTGGGCGAGCCCGTGATCTTGAAGGTGCGCCACCACCTGCTGCAACAACTCGGCGCGTTTTTCGACATTGACTGGGCGAGGCATGACTTTGACTGTACCGGTCGGTACGCATAGGGTCCGCAGAGTGTTGATGTGCCGATCGGTACATTAACGGGACGTTCGCGTCAGCGACGGCCGAGTGCGAAGGGCGTGAAGGGATCTCATGGAGCGGGCTGCACTACGGGAAGCGGTCACGAAGCGCAGAGCCGCAGGACGTGACCCAGTCGTCCACCTGCCGAGGCGCGGCCGCGCACCGGTTCGCGGCGTCCGGGGGGAGGTCCTGTGAGACACCGCAAGGAGCACATCGAAGGCACACCCTGGATCAGGACCCTGGCCGAAACCCTTATGTTCCCGACGGTACTTTTCCTCGGTCTTCTCTTCTGTTTCACCTCGGCCTTCCACGCTCCCCAGCCGCATCACGTGAAGATCGCGATCGCCCGTCTCGAAACGGAACGCAAGATCGACACCGCCCTGCGGAGGACGCATCCTGGTGGGTTCGACGTCACCGCCGTAGCGGACGCGGGCCAGGCCCGACGGGCAGTGCTCCAGCGGGACGCCATGGCGGGATACGCCACCGAGGGCGGCCACCCTGTGCTGTACGTGGCTCAGGCCAACGGGACATCGCTGGAACAGGCGTTGGCCCAGGACTTCACCGAGCTGGCGGCGCACGACCACCAGAAGCTCACGATCACGGATGTGGCACCCACCGCGAGCAAGGACCGGAACGGCACCACCCTGGTCTACCTCGGTGTCGCCTGGAGCGTTCCCGGCTACATACTCGCGACCACCCTGCTGCGGGCGGTTACCTTCAATCGCCGCAAGAAACTGATCACGATCGCGGGCGTCGCCGCGCTCTTCAGCGTGGTGGGCTATCTCGTCGGCACATGGCTGAACTACCTCCCCGACGAGCCCTCGGCGCTGGCGATCGGCTTCCTGCTCACCATGGCGGTTGCGACGTTCTCCGCCGGCATCGCGCCGTTCACACGACAGTTCTTCCCCCTCGTGGGCATGGGTCTGTTCATCGTGCTGAGCGTCCCCACCAGTGGCGTGGCTCCCGTCCCGATGCTGCCGACGTTCTTCCAGGACCTGCACGCCGTGATGCCGTTGGGGAACGCGGTGGACGCCCTCAAGGGGCTGCTGTACTTCGACGAAGCAGGCGTGCTCGGACCAGTCCTCGTGCTCTGTGCGTGGATCGCCGCGGGTGTCGCCCTGCTCGGGCTCGACGCGTGGCGGCACCGGCGCCCAACCGCCGGGGAGAACGCGGAGGAGGCCCAGGAGGACATTCCGGAACCTCCGGTCGAGGATCCGTCCGTGGAGGCTCCCGCACCGACCGCGCTTCCGGTTCACCATCACCACCACTTCGGCGAGCCGCTGCCCATGCTGGAGGGCACCGTCCGTGACGACGAGCAGCAACCCATCCGCCATGCCGCCGTGACCGTCATGGACACCCGCGGCCGGCAGCTGGTGCGGACCACGACGAACGCGCAGGGCGAGTACGCCGTGACCGGCCTGCCCGAGGGACACATCGTCCTCGTCGTCTCCCACCCCGGCCGCCACCCGGTGGTGCACCAGAAGCTGATGCAGTCCGGCGTGGCCGTCCGGGCCGACTTCACCCTGCACGGCCGCACCCGCTGGACGTCGTTCCAGGCGCTGTCGCAGCGCTGACACGAGCGCGGGTCGCCTCGCGCGTTCGGCGGCCGTATCGGCGTCGATTCCGATGTGCGTCGGCCGGAGCGGCCGTCGGCGTCCGTGTGACGTCGATACCGACGGCGCACCACCAGCCATCGGATGAGGGGGCGCGGCGAAGCGGTGGAGGGCTCCGGGCTCCCGTGCTGCGGGCACTTCCAACCAGGCGCGGCCGTCGATGCGGTACACGCGGCCGCGGTCCGCGCGCCACTCGGCCCACCGGCCCACCGGGTCCCGGCCCGGTTCAGCGCGCACGGTGGCGGGGGCACGGCATACGAAAGGCGGGAACCGGACCGGGGCACTCCAAGCCCCCGGTCCGGTTCCCGCCTTGTACTCCAGCTACTTGCTCCGCTGCATCGCGATCACCCGCCGCCGGGCCCGGCGTAACCTCCGCCACCGCCGTGAACCGCAGCGACCCGCACGGAACACCGCTTTCGCCGCCGTCGACACCGCAGAGCCGTCTCGCCAGCCGCCACGCGACAGATCATCCAGCCGTACGCACTTCACGGCCAGAGCGACAACACATCCGTTCAGACGGCGGCGCCCACCGCTGCCGGTGGGGTCCCGAGGTCGAGAGGAGGGTCCATGACCCGGTGGAACCGGCTCAGCGCGTTCCACAGGCTGACGGACACGACGAACTCGACCAGCTCCCGCGGTGCGAAGGCGTCCCGCAGCTCTGCCGGCACGGCGGGGTCAAGGCCGGTCACCCTGTCCTGACGGCCGGTCACCGGAAGGCCGAGCGTGAGGGCGCGGGTGAACCGTAGGGCGAGCTGCTCCCTGTCGGTGAACGAGGCGAGGTCTCCGGCGGCCAGCCGCACGTCGTGTTCTTCCCGCCCAGCGAGACCGGCCCCGACGACGACCACGACCAGTCGCACGATCACTGACGGACAGCCCTCGTCCCGCGCCGCGAAGTCCGTGTCACAAACGAACGGCATGCTCGGTCACCCTTGTGTGCGGAGACGAGCGAGCGGTGGAGTCGGCGTCGCCCGGGGACGCATGCATAGACGCACGACATGTCCAGATTTGCACAACTCTTGACGAAAGGCACGTCATGAAGATCGCAGTCATCGGCGGAACCGGGCTGATCGGCTCACAGGTCGTCCAGAATCTGAACGCCGCCGGACACGAGGCGGTACCGCACTCGCAGGCCACCGGAATCGACGTCATCAGCGGTCAGGGGCTCGAGCAGGCGGTCGCCGGGGCCGATGTCGTCGTCAACCTGACCAACTCGCCGACCTTCGACGAGGCGTCACCGGCCTTCTTCCAGACCTCGATGGACAACCTCCTGGCCGCGACCCAGAAGGGCGGCGCCGGACACTTCGTCATCCTCTCGATCGTGGGGGTCGACCAGGTGCCGCGGCTGGACTACTACCGCGCCAAGGTCCTGCAGGAAGACATCCTCACGGCGGGTCCGATCCCCTACTCGATCGTCCGGGCCACGCAGTTCATGGAATTCATGGACGCCGTCCTGTCCTGGACCGCCGACGGCGAAACCGTCCGGCTGCCCGCAACGCCGATCCAGCCCATCGCCGCCAAGGACGTGGCCCGTGCGGTGGCAGAGGTCGCCGCGGGCGCCCCGTTGAACGGTGTCCGCAACATCGGTGGCCCCGAGGTCTTCAACCTCGACGAGCTCGGCCGGATCACCCTGTCTCACAAGGGCGACCCCCGCACCGTGGTCACCGATCCCACGGCCGGCATGTTCGCCGCCGTCGAGGGTGACGTCCTCACCGACAAGAACGCTCACCTCGCCCCCACCCGCTACACCGACTGGCTGTCCTGACCGACGACGCCCGATGGGCCGTTCCTGCACGGACCCCTCACGGCCGAGACCTCGAGCGCTCCGCGAGAGCGTCTCGGCTGTTTCGCCTGCCCGTGGATGACGGTGACGTACACGGTGGACGCGCCGCGGCGCATCGGGCGACGGGCACCCGTAACGCAGGTCACCGAAGCCGTACGTGCCGCAAGGACAGCTCCTGTTCGACGGGGAGGACGGAACGGCAGGTGCGCCCGGCGCCGACACGGCCGTCACCCGTATCAGCGGCGTCGTGCGCGAGCGATGTGCCGTTCGGTGTTCACCGGGGTCCTCGACACGGTCACGCGGATTCACACCGTCGGCCAACGTTGTGTTGACAGCGTTCTCTCACCTTGACCATGCACCGAGTGGATGTGTGACGCGGACGCGCCTGCCCCGTCTTCTGGCAGTGGGCGGCAGCGCTGCGGCGCCGGTGACGCACGCCGTCCGCGGGCTCGCGCAACGTCGTCGCGTGACAGGTGGCGCCGTCGTTGTACGACACCTCCAGCGTCACCACTGCGGGCGGCGGTTCAGGCCGGAAAGGCGAACGCTGCGCCGATGCCCCGCCGGCGATGCGCTTCGGCCACGTGCACGAGGAAGATCCCGGCCACCCCGTGGGCGGTGATCACCACCGTCGACCCGACCACCCGGCCGTCCAGTACCGCGGCCAGCCGGATGATGTCCGCGTTGTCCTCGCGTCGCGACTCGATGCGCACCATCTCCGTCTCCAGGCCGGGCGCGATACCCATCGACGTCCCGTACGTCCTGACCAGCTCCGCCAGCTGTTCGCCGTCCCGCACCGTCTCCACCCGCAGGTCGGCGCGTGCACCGTCCGAACCGGCCGGATCGAGCGTCTCGGCCGGGTGGCCGAGCGACCTCGCCAGCACCGGTAGGACGGCGAACTCCCGTCGCTTCGACATCGGGTGCCGGGCGGCTCTCCGCGTCCCATCCCATGAGGTACTCGGAGCCGTCGTCAGACCACCGGTGTCACAGATCGGCTGCCTGTTCGGTCAAACCCTTCAGCCACATGGGCCCCAGAAGGGATGACGGACGATGACAGCTCACGCGGATCTGCCCGCACCGCAAGAGGGCCTCCTCCTCACGCATTTCCTGACTGTGCGCGATGTCGCCGTGTCCCGGCGCTTCTACGCCGACGTCTTCGGCGGCGAGGTCGTGATGGAGGAGGATCCGGCGATCGTCAAGGTCGCCAACACCTGGATCATCATGAACCCCGGCGGCGGTCCCACTCCCGACAAGCCAGGGGTCACACTGGAGGCACCACAGGGTGGTGAGCGTGTTTCCAGTTTCCTCAACGTGCGAGTGGCCGACATCGCCGCCTTCTACACGCATGCCGTCGCGCATGGGGCCGACTTCCTCACCGAGCCCGTTGACCGCGGATCCGAGCTGCGCTGCTACTTTCGCGACCCCGACGGCTACCTCATCGAGGTGGGCCAGTCCACCGGTTTGCTCGTAGGAATCCACGCGGCCACGCCTGAAGAGTCCAGTTGAGCACCGCGACGCGGTCTCGGCCATAGGGAGTCTCCAAATGAAGGTCGTTGTGTTCGACGACGGCGGGCTCATAGGCGCCGAGACCGCGCTCTGGGTCAGGGATCACGGACACGAGGTCGACTTGATCTCGCCACCCAAGGGTCTTGACTCGCTCTGCGGCCACTCATACGGCGCTGCATCGAAGTCGTCGTGCGATGCGCCCAGGTTCGGGGCTGCGATCCTGGGTACGGGGCTCCCACCTGGCGGGTCGCGACGCTCGGGAGTGGTCAGCGTACTTCCTGCTGTCGCCGCTTGCGGTAGTTGGCCACCTTGTGCCGGTTCCCGCACTCGGCCATACCGCACCAGCGCCGGTTGCCGGACCGCGACAGGTCCACGAAGAGCCGGGTGCACTCCTCGTTGAGGCACTCCCGGACGCGAGCGAAGTCGGTACCGCCCAGCAGATTGACGGCGTCCCGGGCCACCGCGCCCAGTACCTCGTCGATGCCCCCGGTACGGCTCAGGCGACCGGCCTCGTCGAGTTGGTGCCTCGGGAGCGGCAGCCGGGCCGCCTCGTTGACCTCGGCGAGGGACTCTCGCACCGCGCTGTCCGCGGTCGGTGTCAGGGGCCACGCACGGACCAGCGCATACACGGCTTCCCTGAGACGCCACGCTCTCGACAGGGCGCGTGCGTCCATCGGGCCGGGCTCGTCGAGGAGCCCGGCCTGGTGGACCCAGCGTCGCAGGTCGTCAGGGAATGACAGCAGTTCGATGCGCCGGCTTCGCCGCCAGAGCAGGGTGCCCGCGAGGTCCAGGGAGAGCCGCCCGCTGACGAACACGAAGTCATCCACGGCTCCATGGTGCCAGGCGGCGTCCCGCACCGTCGTCACCCCTCCCGCGCGCCCAGCACACGGGCGACTCGGTCCAGGATCTTGTCCAGCACCTGCTGTGAGGTGGCGAAGTTCAGTCTCAGGAACCCGTCGGCGTCCGGGCCGAAGGGAGTGCCGCCGTCGAGCAGGACCCGGCCGTCCCTCAGCACCTTCTCCACCGGCGGCTCGGCCAGGCCGAGCGGCCGGGTGTCCAGCCACGCCAGATAGGTGGCCTCGGGCAGGTGGTGGCGGACCAGCGGAAGCCGGTCGCGCACCACCGCGTGGACGTGCCGGCGATTGCGGTCCAGAACGGTCAGCAGATCGCGCTGCCAGGCGTCGCCGTGCTCCCATGCGGCCTGCGTGGCGACGACGCCGAGCGGTGAGACGGCGCCGTACAGGTCGGGCGGCTGTGCGTCCCGCAGCGCGAGGAGGCGGTCCGGGCCGTAGTGCGTGATGGCACAGCGGATCGCTGCCAGGTTGAACGCCTTGGTCGCGGAGGTCAGCGTCACGGTGCGTCGCGCGGCGTCGTCGGACAGGCTCGCGAAGGGGATGTGCCGGTGGGGGGCATACGTCAGTTCGGCGTGGATCTCATCACTGATGACGAGCAGATCGTGTCGTCGTGCGATGGCCGCGATCTCGCCGAGTTCGTCGCGTGTCAGCACGCGGCCGGTGGGATTGTGCGGGTTGACCAGGACGAAGGCCTTGCAGCCGGACCGCTTCACCGAGGTGTCCAGCGCGGCGAAGTCCATCCGCCAGCCGTCGTCGGTGTCCTCCATCGGTACGGGCACGATCCTCCGGTTCATCGTGCGCAACGTCGCCAGGAACGGCGGGTAGTTGGGGACCTGCACCGCCACCGCGTCCCCGTCCGAGGTCGCTAGGTGAAGGACGAGTTGCAGGCACTGGATCAGGTCGGTCTGCTCGCGCACCCGGTCGGCCGGGGCCGCCCATCCGTGGCGCTCGGCCATCCGCTTGGCGAAGGCCGTTCGCAACGGGCTGCCGTCCGGCCAGTCCGGGTAACCGAGATCGCGGCGGTCGACGGCCTCGTGCAGCGCGGCCACCACCGGTGGCGGAGTGGGGAAGTCCATGTCGGCCACCCACGCGGGCAGGACATCCCGCTCGGGACGGTGCCATTTCACGCTGCCGCGGGCGCGCAGCCAGTCCGGGTCGATGTCGTCGAAGCCGGGAATCCCCCGGGTCGGTGCGGACCTCATGCCCGGACCCCCGCACGCAGGAGGTCGCGGGTGATCTGCACCTGCCCATGATGCTGGGCCAGTTCCTCCAGCACGTGCAGCTGAACGCCCCGCACGCTCAGCGGGCGGTCCGGGCCCTCGAACTCGGCGGGGGGTGTGTTGCGCGGCGGTTGCGACGGCAGCGCCTCGCAGAGGTCCGCTTCCAGACGCGTGAAGAGAGCGTCGACGTCATGCCGCAGATGCCGCACGCTGCCCTTCGCCGTGAACTCGGAGCGCCGGTCGCGGTCGACGCGGCGCCCCGCGATCACGTGTCCGGTCCAGTAGTCGGCCACGGCCACGCAGTGGTACGCGATGGCGTACGGGGAGTTGGCCCCGGGCAGTGGCGGTGCGGTGTTGCCGAGGTCGTCGCCCAGTTGTTCCAGCGCGTCGAGCATGCCGTCGAAGGCGCGGCGAAGGAAGTACAGGTACTCGTCGTGGTCGTGCACGGTGTCTCCCTGTCGGGTTGGAAGCAGTAGTATCAGCAGCACGTCAACACCTGTCAAGATGGTGTCAGATCAGTTTGGATGACCTTGCTTGTCGCCCTGAGGGCGAGCAAATCGGGTCGATCGGAGCTGTGGTGTAACTACCTTGAGGGGTGTCATGTGGCGTCCTTGCGGGCGCGGGCGACCATATGGGCCGACTCGACGAGGCCGGCAGCGCCGGCCAGACCGCGCTCCAGGACTTCGGACGGGTCGGCACCACCCGCGCGGACGGCGTCGGCGAAGTGGTGCATGTCCTTCCGCATAAGCGTGTGGACGTGTTCGGCGAGGTCCGGGTCGAGGTCGCCGCCGAGGGCGTGGAGCGCTGCGCTGGCACCGCTGCTGGCGGAGACCACCTCGATGAGGGCGGGAATGTTCAGACCGACCTGCGCGGCCAGCCCGAGCACGTCCTCGGCGTTCTTCATGTTGGTGATGGTCAGCGCGTTGTTGAACAACTTGGTGAACTGGCCCGCGCCGGCCGGTCCCATGAGTTTGACGGTGTCGCTGAACGTGTCGAACACCGGTCGGGCCGCCTCGAACGCGTCCCGCGGCCCACCGGTGAAGGTGGTCAGCGTGCGCGCTCGGGCTCCGGGGCTGCCGCCGCTGACAGGGGCGTCGAGGTACACGCCTCCGGCCCGCGCTATGTGCCCGGCGATGCGTACGGCCTCGGTGGGGTCGCCGGTGCCGTGGTTGACGATGATCGTTCCAGGGGAGATGGCGTCCAGCAATCCCTGGCCGTCCAGGACGTCCCAGAGGTCGGCATCGTCCCGCAGGCACAGCCCGATCATCTCGGCGGACGTCCCGAGTTCGGCCACTGTGCCATGGACGGTGTGCGGGACCTTTTCCACAGCCGTCAAGGAGGCCCGGCGCCGGGCCCAGACGTGCAACTCGAAACCGTGCTCGCCGATGGTCTCCGCCATGGGGCCGCCCTGGTCACCGAGACCGATGAAACCGACCTTCTTGATCGTTGCCTTCATTGCGATGTCCTTTCGTCGGTACGGGTGAGAAACGCGGGGGTGGGGACTTCGCGCGCTCAGCGGACGATGTCGCTCGCCAGTTCCCAGAGGCGTTCGGCGTTCGCCGGGTCCAGGGCGTAGCGGGCCACGCCGGGAACACCGAGCCGGGTGGGACGGGCCTCGACCACGGGGGCCTCGTTGACATCCTCGAAGTAGCGGCCGCCGACGCCTTCGACCAGCGGCGACGCGGCGAGGAACACGCTGGTCGCGGCGCCTTGCCCGATCGTCTTGCGGTACGGCTCCGGTGTCCGCAGGCCGCCGGTGTGCCGCTGTAGGTTGGTCGCGATCGCACCGGGGTGCAGGGCGTTGGCCGTGATGCCCTCACCGGCCCAGCGGCGCTGCGCCTCGACGGCCAGGAGGATCTCCGCGGTCTTGGACTGACCGTAGGCGGCGAGCGCGTCGTACGGGCGGAAGCGGAAGTCGATGTCGTCGAAGACGACGGGGGAGAACAGATGGCCGCTGGAGGACACCGACACCAGGCGCGCACCGCCCGCGTCGGCGAGGGCACGGTGCAGCCCCAGTGTCAGGGCGAAGTGCCCCAGGTAATTGGTGGCGAACTGCTGTTCGTGGCCGCCGGTGCCGCGCTCGAGCTCCGGGGGCATCATGATTCCGGCATTGTTGACCAGGACATGGAGCGGGCCCTGCCAGGCGGCGGTGAACGCGCGTACGGACTCCAGGTCGGCCACGTCCAGGCGGGCCACACGGATCGCGTCGTTGCCGGTGGCCTTGCGCAGGTCCGCCGCGGCCTGCTCGCCGGCCTCGGGACGGCGCACGGCGAGCGTGACCTCGGCACCGCCGGCCGCCAGAGCACGGGCGGTCTCGACGCCGATGCCCGAGTTGGCCCCCGTGACGACCACCCGCCTGCCGGAGAGGTCGACACCCTCGATGACCTCCGAAGCGGTGCTGTCTCGGTCGAACGGGGTGGTGAAGAGCTGGGACATGTGACGCATTCCTCCTGGTTCGTGGACTGTGCCGCCAGGCTGCACCGAAGGGCGCCGAGCGGGCCAGGACGGGCTGAGACTGGGACCAGCAGGGCCACCCAGGCCCCGGAACGCCTCCGTACGCTGGACGCATGCCAGCCATCGAAGGCGCCAACACACTGGGCCGCTATCTGCGTGCTCGCAGGGAACTGGTCCAGCCCGACGAAGCCGGGGTCGTGGATCAAGGCAACCGGCGCGTCCCCGGGCTGCGCCGCGAGGAGGTCGCCTTCCTCGCGGGCATCAGCTCCGACTACTACAACCGCTTGGAGCAGGGCCGCGACAAGAACCCCTCCGAGCAGGTCCTGCGCAGCATCGCCCGCGCCCTGCGGCTGGACGAGGAGGCCACGGCCTACCTGCTGCGGATCGCCGCACCGGCCGGCCCGCGGCGCAAACGGCCCCGCAAGCCCGAGAGGGCCGGCGAGGGCATCCGCGCCCTCATCGACACCTGGCCGCTCACCCCGGCGTACATCCACGGCAGGTACATGGACGTCCTCGCCGCCAACAGCCTCGCCGTCGCCCTGTCGCCGTTCAACGCCCCGGGCCACAACGGCATCCTCGCCGCTTTCCTGGAACCGGAGATGCGGGAGCTTCATCAGGACTGGGAGGACATGACCGCCCGGATCGTCCCGTATCTGCGTTCCGTCGTCGGCGCGGACGTCGACGACCCCCGCCTGGTGGAGATCCTCGGTGAGCTGTCCCTGCGCAGCGAGCGCTTCCGCAGGCTCTGGGCCCGGCAGGACGTCAAGCACAAGACCAGCGGCACCAGCCTGCTCCTGCACCCCCAGGCCGGCCCCCTGGAACTGCGCTACGAGAAGCTGCTCGTCCCGGGCACCGGCGGGCAGACGCTGATCACCTACCACGCGGAGCCGGGCAGCGCCTCCGAGGAACGCCTGCGCCTGCTCGCCAGCATGCACGCCCCCGCGCACGCCGCCGGTGCACCGGCCGCCGCAGACCGACCCGCCCCGCGACGCACCACCCCGTGACCAGCCCAGGGTCATACGGCACAGCCGTACCGCTGCGCCTGATGTAACGGCACGTACAGAGCTGGACACCTGCACGCGCCGCCCTGGCGCTGCCCGGCTTGACTACGCGCTCGGCCTTGATACGCGCGGTGCCGCGGGGCGGAAGCCGCACCACGAGCGCTTCGTCACTGCCCGTAGCGACGCATGGGAAAGGGCGGCCTGCCCGTCACTCGACTGCCCGTTCCGACATGCCCCGAGGCCATGACACTCCGACGATCGAAAGCCGAAGACGGCAACGAAAGGCACGGAGATGAGCGCCTCCCATTCCAGGGCCCACGGCGGTTTCATACGCGGCATGGGCTTGCTCGCATCCTGCGTCGCGACGTGCGGTGCGGCGGTGTCACCGGCATTCGCCGACGGCATGACACCCACCACCGGCGACAAGCCCACCGTTGTCCTCGTGCACGGCGCGTTCGCCGACGCGTCCGCCTGGACCGGGGTGGTCGAGCGCTTGCGCGCCGCCGGGTATCCGGTCATGGCTCCGGCCAACCCGCTCAGGGGACTGCGCTACGACGGTGCCTACACCGCGAGCGTGCTGCGCAGCATCAAGGGCCCGGTTGTCCTCGTCGGTCACTCCTACGGCGGTTCGGTCATCAACGAAGCGGCTCTCGGCAGCCCCAATGTGAAGGCTCTGGTGTTCGCGGCCGGTTTCCTCCCCGCGAAGGGCGAGAGCGCCGGCGAACTCGCCGCCAAGTACCCCGGCAGCACCCTGGGCCAGACCCTGAGGCAGGTGCCCTTCCCGCTCCCCGGCGGCGGGACCGGAACGGATCTCTACATCAAGCAGGAACTGTTCCACAAGCAGTTCGCCGCCGACGTCCCGGCGTCGAGGGCCGCCGTCATGGCCGCCACCCAGCGTCCGGTGGCCGACACCGCCCTCACGGACAAGGCAAGCGGAGAGGCCTGGAAGACCATCCCGTCGTTCGACCTGATCGCGAGCGACGACAAGAACATCCCGGCCGCAGCGCAGCGCTGGATGGCCAAACGGGCCAATGCCGTCTCGGTTGAGGTGCCGTCGTCACACGCTGCTCCGGTTTCACACCCCGAGGCCGTGACCCGCCTCATAGAGCGTGCGGCAGGCCTACGCTCGGTGACCTCCTCAAGCCTCGCGGCCACCGGCGGCCGTACCTGGATCATGGTCGGCCTGGCCGCAGGCACCACAACGCTGGGGGCTGGTCTCGTCACGGCGATCCGTCGGCGCAGGAACGCTGGGCCCTCACACGCCTCGGCCGAGGTGTAGAAGCCCGCGACGCGCCCGTGACGTGATGCCCCCGCTCACGCTCCGACTGGTCCAATGACAGCGCCCTGGTACCAGGCTGCCACCGTGCCGGCGTACGCGCCCGGCCGCCGCCGTGGCGTCGCATCGCCGCCCCGCAGCCTGGCAGGAGCCAGGGGGTTTCCACATGCCATATCCGTTGCCGGGCCGGAGAATCGGCTGTGAGTGAGCGCGTAACTCCGCCGCGGAAAGAGGTCAGACAGTGGGAGAACACGTCCTTGAGCCGCAGGCTCAGGAGATCGCGGACGCGACAGCGAACCCGCCTTTCTTGTACGAACTCGGTCCGGAGGGCGCCCGCAAGGTGCTCGACGACATCCAGGCCGCCCCGGTCGACAAGGTGGAAGTAGGGGAGGACAAGTGGATCACGGTGCCGGCAGAGGTGGGCGATGTCCGGGTCCGCCTGATCAAGCCGCTGGACGCCGAGGGTCCTTTGCCGGTGATCATCTACATCCACGGGGGCGGATGGATCCTGGGTAACTCGGGTACGCACGACAGGCTCATCCGCGAGCTGTGCGATGGTGCGAAGGCCGCGGTGGCTTTCGTCGAGTACGACCGTTCCCCGGAGGCCCACTACCCGGTGGCGATCGAGCAGGCGTACGCGACCGCGCAGTGGGTCACCAGGAACGGGGCGGGCGAAGGTCTCGATGCGAGCCGTATGGCGGTCGCCGGTGACTCGGTCGGAGGAAACATGACGGCCGCCGTCGCGATCATGGCCAAGCAGCGGGGTGACGTGAGCTTCGTCCATCAGTCGATGTACTACCCGGTCACGGACGCCGGACAGGACACCGACAGCTACCGCGAGTTCGCCGACGGCCCCTTCCTCACGGCGAAGGCCATGGAGTGGTTCTGGGATGCCTACATCCCCGGCAACGACGACCAGCGCAACGAGATCACGGCGTCGCCGCTGCGTGCCACGTTGGATGAACTCGCCGGACTCCCGCCGGCGCTCGTGATCGTCGACGAGAACGACGTGCTGCGTGACGAAGGCGAGGCCTACGCACGCAAGCTGACCCAGGCCGGCGTTCCCACGACGAGCGTCCGCTACAACGGCATCATCCACGACTTCATGATGCTCAACCCCGTACGACCGACCAACGCCACCACCGCCGCCATGGAACAGGCCATTCGCGCCCTGCGAAAGGCCTTCAGCGGTTGAAGCGGTGCAGTCAGCTGACTTGCCCCGATCAATGAATCAGCCGCAGTTCGAAGCGATGTGGTACATCACGTGCTGGATGTAGGCCCGCGATGCGACGGTGAGGGGCGACGTCGGACGTGCGTACCGTGCCACCACCCCGATCGCGCACCTGGTGCGGTGGGCGATCGGGATGGTGGCAGGCAGGTTGCTCATCCAGTGCCGGTCGGCTCGTCGGCGTCTTCGGGGCTGTCCGGCCAGCAGGATCCGCGACGGCAGCATGCGGTCCCACCGACTGCGCCCGCTGGCCCTCTCCTAGGCGGTGCGGAGGTGCGAAGTGTGTGCCTTTGCTGCCTTGGCTCCAGGCGGCCTCTTCGTTCCGCTGGCTCGGGTCACCCCTCGGGGAGGATCGTCACGTTCTCCTCGAGCAGGCCGTCGACCAGGGCGGCGTACCGCTCGGGCCCCCAGGGCTGAGACGTCTCTCCTTCGACGGGCGCGTCCCCGTGCCTGATGAAGAAGCGCTCATGTCCGCCCGGGGTGTACATGAACAGGAAAGTCGCGTCCTTGTCACCCACGTTCTTGAATCGGTGACGTGTGTCCCGTGGGACGAAGACGAAGTCTCCGCTGCTCACCGTGAAGATTCTTTCGCCGAGGAGGAATTCCAGCTCACCGTCCAAGACGTAGAACGCCTCGTCCTCGTTGCCGTGGGCGTGCGCGACCGGCCCACCGCCCGGCGGGACGACGGCTTTGGCGAAGCCCAGAACACCGTTGGTGTCATCGGCGGTCACCTTGATCGTGTAGGTGTCGCCGGCGAGCCAGCGAGAGGTGCCCTCGCCATGGCGGACGTGGACCCCGCCCTCACGCGTCCACCGCGGGTCGCTCTTGTCGGGGACGGGGAAGGGGAAACTCATGTGCTCTCCTTAGATTAGATGTCGTAGCGAGATGCTGCTGTGGTGACGTAGGCGTGGGGGGGCGTTGATGGTCTGCTGTCAGCCATCGGGGAATCCGCCCTCAAGGGGGTCGAGCCGCAGGCGCCGCAGGTCCATTCGGTGGATGAGCCAGCGGTTGTTGACCTTGCGGTATTCCTCCTTGTAGTGCCCCCAGCCGTGGATGCCCTTGGGTGCCTCGCCGGGGCCACTGGGGAAGGTGACGATGTCCTCCATGCCCCAGACACCGCTGGCTGTCCCCGGGCCGGTGATCTCGATTTCCGGCATGGTCACGCTGTGCACGCTCGTCGAATCGCCCAGCCACTCCCGAGCGAGGGAGATGAAGTCCTCGACCGACTGGTCGTCACCGCCGAGGGTGGAGCGGGCATCATCGGTGAACAGGTTCCGCAGTCCCTGCCAGTTGCGCGTGTCGACGAAACGGCAGTAGCGCGCCTTGAGCTTCTTGATCTCTTCGATGTCTGACAGCGTCTGATATTCGGACATGGCGCTCTCCGTTGGTGTTCCGATGTGTTGGCATGAGTGATCACTGATGCGATGTGGGACCGGATCGAGCCGCTGATGCCGGCCGGCCGGTCCGGGGACGGCGGTGGGCCGACCGCCGTCGCACGCTCGACGCCATCGCGTGGACTACCGCACCAGCTCGCCCTGGCGGGACCTCCCCGACGGGCTCGGCTCGTTCCAGAGCGCTCACCAACGTCTGATCAGGTGGGCCGTCGACGGGCAGGCGGGAGACAACGAGCCGGCGGACCACGCGCTCGGACGCTCCCGCGGCGGGCTGAGCACCAAGATGACGCTCCTGTCGGCGACGGATCCGCGCGGTCATCCCGCAGCCGTCCGACCAGATCTGCCACCGCCTGCGACGGGGCCGCCAAGGCGGGCGCCCGCCCGGCTTCGACGCGGGGGGCCTACAAGCAGCGCAACACCGTCGAGTGGTGCATCAACCCCGCCTCAAACAGTGGCGCGGCCTGGCCGCACGAACCGACGAACTCGCCATCGCCTGCCAGGCCGCACTCCCTCGCCGCCATCCTCATCTGGACACGGCGCTGACCAAGTGACAGATCCTGGACGCCTACCGGCTGCGGGGGTCAGACCATGAGGCTCACTCGCTCCTCCACGCCGAGCAGTGTCTTGCCGTAGGCCTCCAGGCCGACGGCAGGGATCAGCCCGGCGTGTCGGGCCGCGGTGTTCGCGTCCCTCCAAATGCGCTGCAAAGTACTTGTCTCGGCGAAGGCGGAGGCGCCGTGCGCGTCCAGCAGGATGCCGATAGCCTCGAGTATCTGGCGAGCCGCGTAGCCCGCCTGGGCCCTGAGGTGCGCGCGCGTCTGGTAGTCCAGCGGACCGGTGGCGGCCGCCTGGTCGACCCGCGAGGTCGCGCGGTGAGTGTGCAACCGTGCAGTCTCGATCTTCATCGCGGCCTCGGCCACCTGCATCTGGATCCCCACCGAGTCCGCCTGCCGACCGTGAACGGTGAACGACAGCGGCTTGGACGCGGCAGCATGCACCACCACGTCCAGAGCCGCCTTACCCAGTCCGAGCAGCGGACCGAGCAGGCACAGCAGCAGCATGGGTCCGAACGACGCGCCGTACAGTGCCTCCTCGCGGGCGGTGCGCGGGTACACCCCCTCCGACGCTGCCGGGACCGACAGGACTCGGTGCTCGGGAACGAACACGAACTTCCCGACAAGGGTGTTGCTGGCGGTACCCCGCATCCCGGCTGTGTGCCAGGTGTCCTCAATGGCCAGTTCCGATGCGGGGATCAGTACCAGAGCCTGATCCCCGATCGCACCGTTCTCGTCCTTCAGGAGTGCGCCGACTGCCGCCCAAGTCGCGTACGGCGCCCCGGAGTTGTACGACCAGCGGCCGCTGACCCGCCAGCCGCCCGGCACCCGCTCCCCGATACCCGTCGGCGCCGCTACACCGGTCACCCGCGCATCGGGGTCGGCACCGAACACCTCCTCCTGTGCCTGGTCCGGAAAGAGGCAAGCCAGCCAGTTCGTCACAGAGATGATCATTGCGACCCACGCCGCGGAGCCGTCGGCTTCGCCGAGCACCTCCGAGACGCCGGTCAGAGTGTGCAGGTCCGCCTCCTGGCCGCCGAACCGCTTCGGTGTCAGCAGCCGGAAGATGCCGGCGTCGGACAGTGCCCGGACGACCTCGGCCGGTACAGCTCGGTCGCTGTCACCGCGAGCGGCGTGCTCCCGCAGCAGCGGCTGCAAAGTGGCCGCTACCGCGACCGGATCGACCCTGGGGCCGGCCTCGAACGGCCCGCCAAGCACACCGTTGGTGGACGTGGGGCTATGCATGCTCGTCTTCTCCGTTGTGGTCATGGAAGGTGCAGCTGGAAGCTGAGCCCGTCGACGGGTGACAGTAGGTCTGCCGGTCCTGGCACCGGCACATGGTCTGCCGGCACCCCAGACCTGAGGGCTGGCCGCATGCGGCGGGACATCCCTCACCCCTTTTAGTAACGGCCGTTCGTTACATATTCAGCAGACAGAAGCCCGCAGGGCAGCACTGGGTGATGTGGGGTACCGCGCGAAGTCAGCCGAGCGTCTGCGCGGCCTTCTGCCGGGATGCGTTCGCGATGGCGTCCAGGAGCTGGTGACGGGTGTGGGCGTAGGCGAAGTCGGGAACGGTTCGGGTTCCCTCGCGCAGGTCCCGTCCCAGGTGGGTGTAGAGCGCGGCGACGTTCCTGGCCGGTCCGGTGAGGCCTGTGGGGATGTCGGCGGAGTACTCGGCGGGCACTTCGAGGGCGGAGACGGTTGTCTCCTCGCCGAAGCCGGCCTGGAGGGTGAGGTCGGTGACCTGGATGTTGCCCCAGGGGGCGGTCAGGACGATGTCGCCTTCGGTGCCGTTGATCTCCCAGCGAAAGTTGTCGCCGCGCGAGGCGCCGCCGCGGTAGAAGACCGAGGCGGCCGCGCCGCTTTCGAGGGTGCCAATGAGGGAGATCTGGTCGGGGGCGGTCACCGGGAGGACGGTGCCGCCGTCGTCGGTCACGGTCACCTCCGTGCGGCCCCGCACGAGATTGGCCGACAGATGGTCGAACTCACCGAGGGTGACGTGGAGAGCGTCGATGGCGTGCAGGGCGGCGCCGGACAGGGGGGTGGCGCCCTGGGTGTCGTCGTACCAGTAGGTGTGCGCCTTGGTGGTCTGCCCGTTCCAGACCATTCCGGAGGCCACCAGGGTGGTGCCGAGAACCCGGCCGATCCGGCCGTCCTCGATCAGCCGGCGTGCGTAGCGCAGCTCGGGGTGGTAGCGGCCCTGGAGACCGACGACAGTGCGCACCCCGGCGGCCTCGGCACGCCGGGTCAGCTCGGTGGCCTCGGCCAGGTTCAGGGCCAGCGGCCACTCGGCGTAGACGGTCTTCCCGGCGTCGATCGCGGCCGAGATCAGTTCACGGTGGTGGGGGACCTTGACCGCGACCACGACGACGTCGACCCCGGGGTGGGCGAGGAGGTCCGCGTGGTGGTCGAAGGCGGCCTCGACCCCGAACTCCTTCCTGGCCGCCTCCGCGGATTCCCGGCGCGAGGTGCTGACGGCGCGCAACTCGAAGTCCGGCACCGCCTTCAGAGCGGGGATGTGGCTGATGGAGGCCCAGCCTCCCGGACTGCCGCCGATGATTCCGACACCGATGGTGCTCATATTGTCACTCCTGCGAGAGGGGCCCTGCTGGGCCGAGGGGTAGTGGTTGTGGTTACTTCTTGGGTTCCGTGGAGGGCGTCCAGTTCGGAACGGTGTCCACCCGGAACCTGGACAGCACCGTGCTGGAGATGTACCAGTGGCCGTTGATCCGCTGGTAGGTGTCGTGGTACTGACCGTAGCCGTGGAAGCCGTTCTTGTAGCTGGATCCGGGCGGGAAACTCACGTAGTCCTCCATCGCCCAGATCGCCGTGGCACGGTTTCCGCGCACCTCGATCTCAGGCAGGAAACCCTGGTGGGCGGTGGGGGCGTCACCCAGGAGCGCTGCCGTCTTCTCGGCCAGCTCCCTTCCGCTGCTGTACTTGGCGCCCACGTCGATGGTGGGGTGTGCGGTGAAGAGAGCGGCCAGCTTGGACCATTGCTTGCTGTCGAGGTAGCGGAAGTAGCGCGCCTTCACCTGGCGGATGTCCTCGATGTCAGCCAGTCGCTGCACCGTCGCCGCGTTGCGCGCCGTAGTGGTCTGCGCCGGATGGTGTGCCGCGGACGCGGGCTGGGAGGCCCAGGCAGCCGCGCCCGCGCCTCCGCCGACCAGCAGTGCGGCTACCGCGGCTGCGCCGACCACACGTGAACGCCATGCTGAGGGCGTGCGGGATTCCTGCGTGTCCATGCTGTGTCCTTTCGACGCCGCCTCAGTACGCGCGGGCGACGGTCACTGGGTCGCGGGCCTCTGGATCACCGACCTGGCGCTCACCGTGGGAGCGCACGCCACCGGTCTGTCGCGATCAGGCACCGTGGCCTCAGTGAACCTTATGTGGAACGAAACGTCAAAAAAATCAATGTCTATCTACATCGATCGTTCCGCGTTCGTATCGTGAAAGGCTGCGTAGAGTCCGACACCGGATGCACGAGGCAGCGGTGCGGCGCGGAGGATGGTGGCCTCGCGAGCCGCTGAGGACAGCGGCCGAGGCGTCGGTCACGGAGCTGGCGAGCCTGTCTGCTCGACGCTGCGTCCGGCGGGTCGCTCACGACTGGAGGGCCGCCGCCAAAGGCAGGTGGAGAGGATCAGAATTCCAGAACGAGGCGGCCGCGGACGCCACCGGCCTCCATCAGGCGGTGAGCCTCGGCCGCCTGTTCGGCAGGGAAAGTACGAGCCACGCGCAGGGCGAGTTTTCCTGCTTCGGCCTCTTCACGCAGACGGTCGAGCCGACTGCGGTCGCCCAGGTAGTCCGGGACGAAGGCCATGCGCATACGCAGAGACCGACGCCGCATCTCATCGGGGCTGAGGGCGCGGGGTCCTTCGCCGAGGACGGTGACGATGACGCCGCCGTCGTGGACGGCCGGTGCCACCGACGCCGATCCGATGGCTGCCGCGTCGATCAGCCCCGCGACTCCACGCGGCACTGCTCGCAGGATGTGCTGAGCAACATGAGCCCCTCGAGGTACGACGATGTCGGCACCGAACGAGTGCACGAGTCCCTCATCGGCCGGCGAGGCGTCCGCGATGACGGTGAGTCCTTCCGCTTTGGCCAACTGGGTCACGTAGCCGCCCACGGCTCCCGCCGCGCCAGTGACCGCGAGCGTCTGCCCCGGTGCGAGTCCGGTCAGGTCAAGAGTGAGCCGCGCGGTCAGCCCGTTCATGGGCAAGGTGGCCGCTTCGGCGTGGGTCCTCCCACGCGGCGCGCGGGCGACCTGGTTCGCGGGCAGGACGACATATTCCGCGTAGGCGCCACCCAAGGGAGTGGTCGGGTTGGCCATCGCCATCACCCGGTCCCCCAGGCGTAGATCGGTGTCGGTGCCGCTGCCGATCTCATCCAGCACCCCGGCCGCTTCCATGCCGGGGACGTACGGGGGTGTGGCGGATGTGCGGCCCAGTGCCCCGTTACGCAGGTAGCGGTCACCAGGGTTGACGGTGGCAGCATGCACCCGGATGCGCACCTGCCCGGGACCGGCATGAGGCTCAGGTACCTCGAAGACGCGCAGGGCATCTGGGCCTCCGAATTGGGATACTCCCACTGTTTTCATAATTCCCCTTGATGCTGATCGAAGTTGGACATGTGCAGCAGGGAGGCAGCCAGCCGGGGTGTCCGGCTGGATCAGCCGAGGAAATCGGGCAGCCCCTTCGGCCGAGGCGCTTTCGATGGGGTCTGCGTAGTGTCCGGCGGCGCTCGCTGAGGGCCCGTGACGCCGACGGGGATGCCGGCGGCACTCGGCCGCTATCCACCAGGGGTTGACCACTCCCCGAAGGACGATGCCGGTGGTAGCTGCTACCTCGCCAGGATGTCAGGTACGGGTGGTGAAGCGTACGTCGTCCAGAGCCACTGCGCGCACACGCCGCCGAACCGTAGCGTCCGCGCCGCTGTCGCGCCAACCACCCGGGAACGCAGAGCGGTGGCGGCGTCGACGTCCCTGTTCTCGCATGTTCCGGAGCCGCCCAGTTACATTGAGTAGTCACTCGGCGCGAAGCCCGCAGAATTATTTGGCGATCGTTTGCTATAAGGTATGGTGGCCCGTATGGCACGCACTCGTGAGTTCGACACCGACGCCGCCGTCGCCGCGGCGATGGAGGCGTTCCGGCGCACCGGATACGGTGGCACGTCCATGCGGGACCTGGCCGAGGTCATGGAGATCGGCAGTGGTTCGATCTACTCGGCCTTCGGCAACAAGGAGGGTCTCTACCTGGCCGCACTGGACTTGTACCGGCGGCGCTACGCGTTGCCGTTCATCGAGATGCTCAGGGCCGGCGGTGACGCGCGAGAGACGGTCCGTGCGGCTTTCGAAGCGGTGATAGACGAGATCACCTGCGGTCCCGGTCAGGCGTCGTGCCTGATCGTAGGGGCGGCCATGGAGCGTGCGCACAGCGATGCGCAGGTGGCCGAACGGCTGCGCGCGACGACGCAGCTGCTTGAACTCACACTCTTCGAAGTGATCGCCGAGGCGCAGGGGCGCGGCGAGATCACGGCCGACCGGAGCGCCGCGGATCTCGCGGCGTTCCTCGTCATGACCTTCCAGGGGCTGCGGGTCATGGGTGCCATCAATGCGGATCGCACCGCGTTGACGCGGGCCGCAGAGGTCGCCTTGAACTGCCTTCGGTGACTGCTCGGCGCCGCGCCCGCCCGACCGGTTGCGGCGCCACAGGGCTACCCGTGGCGTTTTTCTGCCTCTTAAATTTAACGATCGTTCGAAAATGAATGGAGTCCACCCGCGCGGTGTACCTCCGCGACGACGCCGACCGCGAAGAGGTCGGTGCCACCGAGGACGACCTCGGCCTCTCGTCGGGTCGGGGCCAAGTCACCGATCTCTCCCTGGCCGGAGACCGAGGCGCCGGTGCCCCGACGTCCGCCACGCCCTGTCCAGGTACCGCCTGATCGATGCGTCCAACGCGCCTCCGCCACCGGCACGGCGCAGACCTTCCGCTGACGCAGCGCGGCCGAAGAACCCGGCCGATGACCGACACCCCCAAAGGAATGCAAGTCATGTCCCAAGACGTCCACCATCCCGACCCCCGGCGCTGGTTGGCCCTGCTGTTCATCGCCATCGCCCAGTTGATGGTCTTCCTGGATGGGGCGATCATGAACATCGCCCTGCCGTCCGCTCAGCACGACCTCCACTTCAGTGACGGCGGCCGGCAGTGGGTCATCACCGCCTACGGCTTGGCCTTCGGAGGTCTGCTCATTCTGGGCGGACGCCTGGGCGACCTCTGGGGGCGAAAGCGGGTGTTCGTGATCGGGTTGGTCGGCTTCGCTCTGGCCTCGGGCATCGGCGGCGCGGCGCAGAACCTGCCCACGCTCCTGACCGCCCGTGCCTTCCAGGGCGTGTTCGGCGCGCTCCTCGCTCCTGCCGCCCTGGCGCTGATCTCCCTGGCGTTCACCGACGCCAAGGAGCGCGCCAAGGCCTTTGGTGTCTACGGCGCCATCGCCACCGCGGGCGGCGCCCTGGGCCTGCTGCTCGGCGGGGTTTTCACCGAGTACGCCGACTGGCGCTGGGGGTTCTACATCAACCTCCCCATTGCGGCCATCGGCATCATCGGTGTTCTGACCGTGGTGCGTGACCCCGGCGCGCACGCGGACCGCGGTCGGCTGGACGTGCCGGGGGCCGTCCTGGCCAGCGGCGGCGCCGTCGCCCTGGTGTTCGGCTTCGCCAAGGCGGAGAGCGACGGCTGGGGTGCGGGCCTGACCATCGGCATGTTCGTCCTGTCCGCCCTCCTGCTGGCGTCCTTCGTCCTGCTCGAGGCCAAGGTGGCGTCACCGCTGCTGCCGCTGCGCGTTCTGACCGAACGGAATCGTGCGGGCTCCTATCTCTCCCTGTCGCTGTCAGTCATGTCCATGTTCGGCATGTTCCTCTTCCTCAGCTACTACTTCCAGTTGGTGAAGGGATACACACCGGTGCAGAGCGGAGCGGCTTTCATCCCGATGGCCGTCGCGCAGGCCATCGGCTCCACACAGATCGGCGCCCGCCTCGCACACCGGGTCCGTCCCGGCCTGCTGATGGGCGCCGGTTACGCGGTGTCCGGCGTCGGTGTGCTGATGCTGGCCCTGCTTGACGTCAATTCCTCGTTCGCATACATGGCGGTGGCCGAGATCGTGGTGGGCGCCGGTATCGGCACGGCGTTCATGCCCGCCTTCAGCCTGGGCGCCCACGGTGTCGAGCCCCGCGACGTGGGGGTCGCCTCCGCCATGACCAACACATCGCAGCAGATGGGCGGCTCCATCGGCACCGCGCTGCTCAACACCATCGCCGCGAGCGCCACCGCCGGATACGTCGCCTCCCATCACGGCGCCGCCTCCCTCCCCGGCCCGTCGCTGGTGCACGGCTACTCCGTTGCCTACTGGTGGGCTACCGGATTCCTCGCCGCGGCGGCCCTGGTCGCGTTCCTTGCCGTCAACGCCGGCAAGCCGAAGCACGAGCCGGTCGTTGCGGCCAAGCGCGCGGAGACTTCGGAACTCCAGCCTGCGGAGTGACCGGAACAAGGCCGACCGTCGCACGCGGCGGTCGGCTTGAGGTTCAGCACGGCCGTCGGTCGTCGATCTCGGGACCGGTTACCCGTCAATCTCGGGACCGGTTACCCGTCGATCTCGGCGCCGGTTACCCGTCATCGGGGAGCGCCGAGTTATCTGGCAATGCACGGCCGACGTACACAGCGACTCGGGACCCGTGACGCGTGAGCCGCGCACGCGGTCACCGTACTCGGCGACCTGATACAGGGCGCCGAGCGAGCACCACCGGGCGCGAAGCGGTCGCGATCTCGGGGACGATCCGGACGACGCCCTCATGGTCGCGCTCCTCGACGGCCTGGGCTTCGACGGATGCACGCATAGCCCGTACCGGGCTGTTCGACGCCGATGCCGACCCGGTCGAGGTACGCGCAACGCTCGGCCGGTCTGGAGCAGCGAACTCAGCACCTCGGCCGGCCGCAGTGAACACTGGCCAATTGGTGTGCAGCGTCCACTACCACCGTCGTCCGGTCACTACGGATTCACGCTGTCAGTCGATGTCGATGACGATCTTGCCCTGGGTGGCGCCGCTTTCCACGGCCGCGTGAGCGTCAGCGATGTCGGTGAGCTGGAAGGTCCTTGGGTCGAGCATCGGCTTGAGTGCCCCCGCGTCGGCGAGGGCGGCAGCCTCACGCATGATCTCTCCGTGGTGTTCCCGCCCGCGTCCGGTGAGCAGGGGCAGCAGGGTGAAGACGCCGGAGTAGGTCGCCCCGCGGAACGAAAGGGGCGCGAGGGCATGGGTTCCCCAGCCCAAAGCGCTGACCACGTGGCCCGTGTAGATGCGTGCCGCAGTGAAGGAGGCGTCGAGCACGGCGCCGCCGACGGTGTCGAAGACGACATCGAACCCTTCTCCACCGGTGTACTTGGCCACGTACTCGTCCACGGGAGTGGTCGTGTAGTCAATGGGAGTGGCTCCCAGGCGCTCGACGGCCTCCAGCCGTGCGGGGGACGCGGTCGCGAAAACTTCCGCACCGCGGGCTCGGGCGATCTGCACGGCCACATGGCCGATACCGCCGGCTCCGCCATGAATGAGAACCTTCTGTCCCGCGTGAACCCGCGCCCGGTCCACCAGTCCTTCCCACGACGTGATGAAGACCAAAGGCAGGGCTGCGGCCTCGCGCATAGTGAGAGAGGCCGGCTTGCGGGCGAGGAGACGGGCGTCCACCGCTGCGTACTCGGCGAGGGAGCCCTGCACATCTCCGACGCCTCCGGTCATACCGAAGACTTCGTCGCCGGGGGCGAAGTCGTCGACGCCGCTGCCGACCTCCTCGATGACGCCTGCCATGTCCAGACCCAGGACGGCCGGAGGCGTGCGTTTGGCGTGGGGTGCCTTGCCGGCCCGGATCTTGGCGTCCAGCGGGTTGACGCCACTGGCCTTGACCTTGACCAGCACCTGGCCCGGTCCTGGGGCGGGCGTTTCGATCTCGCGAAGGACCAGTGGTGTGTCGAACTCTTCGAGAACCAACGCGTGCATGACTGTGCCTCTTCTGTGTATCGGATATCGAGTGCGGACGCCGATGTCGCGCGACGCCTCATGGGCCGGAGCAGCGCGTATGGGGCAGGGTGCTCCAGCGTGTGTTGCGGTCAGGTGTGGTCGGCGACGAGGCGGCGTGCTGCGGACTTCGCCTCGTCCACGACGGACCGGTCTTGCAGAAGGCGACCAGACGCCAGGGCGCCGTCGATCAGGAGTCCTATGTGTCGAGCAAGTGCACCGGGATTCTCGGCACCTGCCTGCTCGCTCAGGTCGGTCAGCCACGTCTGACGACGCTGTGTGTGCTGTACAGCGATGGCTCGGGCTTCCGAGTCCAGGTCCGTCTCAACCGCCGCGCTGACGAACGGGCAGCCGAAAAAGCCGTGGCGGTCGAAAGCGTCTGTCAGGGCGTCGAACAGTCCGACGAGACGCTCTCTGGGGCCATCGCCCGCGCGCGCGGCGGCCGTCTGTAGCTGCGCCATCCAGGAGTCGTCTGTCTTCCGCAGATAGGCCGCGATCAGCTCCTCCTTGGTACGAAAGTGCACATACAGTGTCGACTTTGCGACGCCGGACATCGCCAGGACCTGATCGATGCCGACACCGCGCAGCCCGTGCGAGTAGAACAGCTCAGCCGCCGCAGCGAGGATTCTCTCCTCGGACTTCGTCTTCCTGATCCGCGTCGCCATGACCGCACCTCCTTAATCGGACAGACTAGTACGTTCGATTAAGGAATCCTACGCGATCCCAGCACTGCCGCGGTCGCGGCTTCACACCGCATGGCTCCGCAACAGCCGGAGCAGGGAGAGGGCTGCCGATTGCGTTACATCGCCAGTGTCCGGCCTGACCTCTGCGGGCGCACCCCAGCAAGGCCTAGCACGGCGGCCGACGTACCGCCCTGAAGGCCCCGGGTGCCCTCGGCGGCGCGGTGGCGAGCCACGGGCGGGGCGGACATCTGAAGGACGCAGGTTGGGCTGCGTTTCGGAGGGAGTGATTGCCGGGCTGAGATGACCTGTGTCTGTAGGCGTTCCGGTGACAGACATGGCTGAGTGGCTGGGGCATCGCGACCCGAGGATCACCCATCAGACTTACGCACAGGCTGCGCGCAGTGGATCGGTGGTCCGCCCCAATCCGCCCCAGACGTATGGCATCGCGCGCTTCTGAAGCGGCACGGTCGTTGAAGAGCCCGCGGCCCCGGCGCCGGGCCGATGTCAATGTGGGCAACCACCGGACGCGGACGGCCAGTGATTGACAGCATGGGACGAGTGAGCGACTGCCTGTGCCACGCACGATCCATCAGGGGGGAGGCCCGGGATGAAGTTCCGTCGGGGAGTCATGTCCGTGTTGCTGGCGGCAACCGTGCTGGCTTCGGGCTGCGATGCGTCGTCGTCCACGGACCCAAGGGAGTCAGGCCATCGGTCCGGCGCCTCCGGAGCTGAGCACAGCAGCCGCTCGTCAGCCGCCCACCGCCCCGTCACTCCGCTGACGAGTCCGGACGGGTTCCGCTTCAGTGTGGCCGGCGCGGGTGCGCACACCACTCCCACGGAGCCGGACGGGAAGACGGCACCTCCGGGACAGACCTTCCTGTACGTCGAGATCGATGTCACCAACTTGCAGAAGGACCGCGGCGGGTCCCTGGCCGAGGTGTTGTCCCGGCTCGTCGTGTCCGTGCCGCAGACGGCCGTGCCTGAGGGGCCGGACGGCAATCCGGCCTATGTCTGTGACACGGCAGACGACGGCTTGTGCAGCCGCTTGGCCCAGTGGAAACGCATGACCACCGGCGGCGAGACGGACGATCTCTTCGCCTTTGACCCCGACACCGTCACCATTCCGCCCGGAGTGACCTGGACCCTGCGCGGCTACTTCGGAGAGCCCTCGGCCGTCCGGGAATCCTTGAAGCCCGGCAAGGTTCAACTGCTGGTGACGCCGAACGGCGCGCTGATGAGGAAGAACGACCCGCGCACAGTGATTCCCCTGAGCTGACCGCCGGGCCTCGGGGTATCGCACGCCCCGAACACCAACGCCGCTGTCAGACCTGTCCTGCCTTCCCGTCGTTGACCTTCGGCTTCACGAAACCGCGGCCAGAACCTGGAAAACGGCCACCCCCGCTCATCGCGCCCACTTGGTTGCGGGCTCAACCAGGGAGGGTGTCCACCTGACAACCAGCTGATCTGTGGTGTCGGGGCCATGTCGGAGGACTGTCGGGGGCTGTCGGTCGGATGTCGGTGGCTCGTCGGCGAGGGCTGGCACCTTTCCAGAGACGGCCGGCCGGAGTTCACCGGGCGGCTCGATCCCGAAGGAGCCACCATGCACACCCCCGTCACGATCATCGGCGCCGGACTCGGCGGACTCACGCTGGCCCGCGTCCTGCACGTTCACGGAATCCCGGTCACGGTCTACGAGGCGGAGTCCTCTCCCTCGGTGCGCGCGCAGGGCGGATTGCTCGACATCCACGACTACAACGGGCAGCTCGCGCTCGAGGCGGCCGGTCTGATGAACGAGTTCCGCGCCATCGTTCTGGAGGGCCGCCAGGCGCTGCGGGTCCTCGACCGGGACGGGACTGTCCTGCTCGACCAAGCCGACGACGGCACGGGCGGACGCCCCGAGGTCCAGCGCGGCGACCTGCGGCAGGTCCTGCTCGACTCACTCCCGGCAGGCACCGTGCGGTGGGGGCACAAGGTCAGCGGCACCCGTGCCCTCGGCGAGGGTCGCCACGAGGTGACGTTCGCCGACGGCGGCACCGTCGTCACCAGCCTGCTGGTCGGCGCGGACGGCGCGTGGTCACGGGTCCGGCCGCTGCTGTCCACCGCCACACCCGAGTACATCGGTAAATCGGTCGTCGAGACCTACCTGTTCGACGCCGGCACACGGCACCCGGCCGCCGCGAAAGCGGTCGGCGGCGGGATGTTGATTGCTCCTTCGCCGGGCAGGGAGATCTTCGCTCACCGGGAAAAGGACGACACTCTGCACGCCTACGTGGGGCTGTCCGAGCCACAGGACTGGTTCGCCGCCATCGATTTCGCCGATGCCGCCACGGCCACCGCGCGGATCGCGGCAGAGTTCGCCGGCTGGGCGCCGGAGCTCACCGCGCTGATCACCGACAGCGACGTCGCGCCGGTCCTGCGCCCCCTCTACGCTCTGCCGAGCGGGCACCGGTGGGACCGGGTGCCGGGGGTGACCCTGCTCGGCGACGCCGCCCACCTCTCCGCTCCCAACGGCGAGGGCGCCAACCTGGCCATGCTCGACGGCGCCGAACTCGGTGAAGCCCTCGCCGCACACCCCGACGACATCGAGACGGCGCTCACCGAGTACGAGCAGGCCATGTTCCCCCGCAGCGCCGAGACCGTCACCGACGAGATGCCCGGGATCGACTCCGCCGACAACACAGCCCATGGCCTGATCAACATGTTCGTAGAGAAGGGCCAATGAGCCACCCAAGCCGCAAACTGATGTCCTCCTTACCGCCCTCCGGGCCACCGTTTTCTGACGTGATCAGGGGGGCGTGACCGTAGCCGATCGGGGGGAATTCGAGGGTGTGCGAGTCCAGACCCTGCACGCCGCGACGCCCCCTCGGCCGGGAATCCGGAGACGACGGCTACAAGTCTGAGACCTGCTGCTTGGGGGGCTCGTCGCGGACACTCCAGTCCCGGATGACGGCTGCGGGCCCGAGGCGGTACAAACCGGCTCGATAACAGGGCCTGCGGCTAGCGTGCACCGCCTGCACCACGCGGCGGGACATCATCGATGTAGGGATCCGACGTCAGGGGGTCGCCCTCGTTGCTGCCGCGCGTACGTGTTACGGCGGGATCGATGCTGTCCAGTTTGCGGGATTCCCGGCGGTACATGCCCGGTGGTGTGCCGATCTCGCGTTTGAAGGCGAGTGCGAAGGCCGCTTCTGAGCCGTAGCCGACGGCATCGGCGATGGTGGCGACGGTCTGGTCGGTGGTGGTGAGCCGGTGTGCTCCCAGTTCGATGCGCCACCGGGTGAGGTATTCCAGCGGTCCTTGTCCCACTACGGACTTGAAGCGTGCGGCGAGTGTCGAGCGGGAGACGTGCGCGACGTCCGCGAGCAGTCTCACCGTCCAGCGTCGGGCAGGATCGGCGTGGATGGCGTGCAGAGCCGCGGAGACCACGGGGTCGCTCAGGCCCTGTAGCCAGCCGGCGCGGTCCGGCTGCCGGGTGAGGTGGTAGCGGACGACGTCGACGAGCAGGACGACGGCCAGATGCTCGGTGATCAGGCTCGAGGCGAGGCCGCCGGTACGGGCCTCCAGGTCGATCCTGGTCAACAAGTGCGGGAGCATCGCCGCGCCCTCCGCATGGGCGGGGAGGTGGACCAGTGGGGGAAGGGCGTCGAGCAGCAGTTCGCGGGCGCGCCGGCCGAAGGTGAAGCTGCCGCCGACCAGACGTGCGGTCACCGGCTGGTCGGGAGGGCCGGCCTGCGCGCCGGCGCCCCCTGTCGCCCGGAACAGGGGAGAGGCCGGCTGCACGCTGACGTGCGGTGAGCTGCCGAGGACGAACTCTTGCGGGCGGGTGAGGAGGAAGGAGTCGCCTGCGCGGAGGGTGACGGGGTGATCCAGCCCGTCCGTGTCGACCACGCATGATCCGACCAGCACGGAGTTGAATTTCGCGCCGTCGGGGGCGGGGAAGCGCAAGGCCCAGTCCCCATGACCAGTCAGCGTCGAGGCTCGCTCGGCGCGGACGTCGACGAGCGCGAGGATTTCTTCGAGGGGATCCAGAGCGGATGGACGCTCTATAGGTTGCATGCGACCCATTATGCTTTCGAGTCGAACTCGTGGGCGCTCCTACTGTCCGGTCGGCCGACAAACGGGGATCTCGGTGTCCCAGGAGTGCGAGACCATCGCACCGTCTTGCGTCACATGCACCTCGGCAACGGACGTGCGAGGGCTGTTCTGACGGTGATACGACCGTGGCCAAGGCCGTACAGGCAGCCAGGACGACGCCCGCGTTGGCGACCGCGACCGGCTCTCCTGCGGCTTGCGGCAGGGCAGACCCAGCACGAGGGGGAATCAGCCCGCTCGAAGGTCCGGATGACCTGCCGCACCCCTTCCGCCTCACTAGAGCAGCCGTCGCAGGATGCCACATGGCGGGCGATGGGAGCAGGCAACCGCCTGCCCAGCAGGAGCAGTTCTGTGACCTCTTCGCGGATCGCGGTGCAGACGTCGCTCACGGTGCCAACCATCCGTTCTGGTCGAGGATGCCGCGCAGTGCACGGATACCGTGATAGAGGCGGCTGCGGGCACTGGAGGCCGGGATGCCGAGCTCCGCAGCCAGGTCGGCGCAGGTCCGGCCGAGGCCCCCATCACGTCACACGTGGCTGGGTCGTGAAGGCTTCATCAGGCCGTGAGGGCTCCCACGCCCGCGGATGGGACTTCGGGAGCTGCGCCGCCCCGCTACACGGGCGGGGGAGTAAGGGGACCGCACGGTCCTCAGTCGTCGGCGCCGATCTTTTCCAGGACCAAGTCGCTGATCTCCGCCAGCAGGGTCCTCTGCCCGGGGTGAGGTGGTCGAGGAACAACGCTCGGACGTCCTCGACGTGCCTTGGGGCCGCGGCGGTGATCGCTTCCCGCCCTGCGCAGGTCACCGCCACATAGGCTACGCGCCGGTCGTCAGCGCACTCTGCACGCTCGACCAGTCCCCGCTTCGCCATGCGCGCGACGTGGTGCGACAGTCGACTCTTCTCCCACCCGAGGGTCCGAGAGAGCTCGGCCATCCGCAGCCGGCCACCAGGAACTCGCGTCAGTTCAGCGAGGACCGTGCAGTCGGCGCCGGACAGCCCGAACTCTCCTTGCAGGGACCGACCCGTGCGGTGGACCAGCGCGTCGTGCATGCGCAGCGAGCCCCGCCAGGCCCGCTCCTCGGTCGTTGTCAGCCAACGCGAAGAGTTACTTATTCTTCAACTCTGCAAAGGTTGATGCATCACACACTCCGGCCCGTCGAGGCGTCGGAAGTGGCTCGGCTTGCTGAGTCTCATCTGCGCGCAACGGGTGCCGTCATGTGGTTGGTGTGCGGCGCCGTGGACGCGTGAGTATCGCCTCTAAACAATTGACACGTCCACGAATCGATTCCTACGATCGGCCCATGAACGGATCGATTCCGGACACGGCTGTTACCCGTAGGGTTGCTCTTCTCGTGGTCGACGGCGTGTCCATGCTCGATGTCGCCGCGCCGTCAGAGGTCTTCGCCGAGTCCCGTCACTCCAGCAGAAACTACGAGCTCGTCGTCTGCTCGCCGGATGGCAAGAACGTGACTACCGGCAGTGGGCTGTCCCTCCAGGCCGACTCCAATGCTCACGACGAGGGGCCTCTCGACACAGCGATCATCACCGGTGGCTGCGGTTTGCCCAGCCGGGCCCTGACCCCCGAACACATCTCCGCGGCACGCCACCTTGCCGGCCGTGCCAGGCGGGTCGCCAGCGTCTGCACCGGTGCCTTCGTGCTGGGGGCCGCCGGTCTGCTCGACGGCCGCAAGGCGACAACGCACTGGCATCACACGCAGCGCCTCCAGGAGCTGTACCCGCGGGCCGAAATCATCCACGACAGCGAACTCGTCTCGGACGGCAACCTGATCACCTCCGCCGGAGAGGGCGCCGGGATCGCGCTGACTCTGCACCTTCTCAAGGAGGACCAGGGCGAGAAGGTGCACAGCGTTGTCGCCCGGGATCTGGTGGTCTACCTACCCCGATCCGCCGAGCCCGTCGGCGAGGCCGCGACCGCGCCCCGCAACCCCGTAGTGCGCAAGCTGACCGAAGAGATCGTGGCGGACCCCTCGGCTCAGTACACCCTGACCGACCTGGCCGGCCGCGCTGCGGTCAGCCCGCGCCACCTCTCCCGCCTTTTCCGGGAAGAGTTGCAGACCACCCCCGCCAAGTTCGTGGAACAGGTGCGGTTCGACATGGCGCGATCCCTGCTCGACCGAGGGGAATCCGTCACCGATACCGCCTTCATGTCAGGCTTCGGCAGCATGGAGACGCTGCGGCGCGCCTTCATCGCCCGCCTGGGAGTCTCTCCGCGCGCCTACCAGCACCGTTTCAAGACTGCGTAGCTTCGTCAGGCAGTTGGGCACGGTCGGGAAGCCGGCCCGCTGCACATCTGCGGGTCAAGGCGCCCTTCGCGGCTGCTTCGTCTCTCCCTCCCGTCGTACTGCCTCCTTGCCGCTTCCTCTCGTCGGTACCGCTCCCAGCCGCTTGCACATGGACCGGAGTCGCACCCGCTTCGCGAGCGGATCGAGCACCTGTGTCCACCACCGAGACACCTCAACGAGCAGACAGGCAGGCGGAGGGCAAGCGGGTGGGCATCGCGAAACTGACCCCTTCGCCCCTGCCCAGGTCAGGAGTATGAATGCTGGACATCGCCGCAGAGCTGGCGCGATGGATCGACGAGGAACGCGACTTCGCGGTGGCCACGGTCACGGCGATCAGCGGAAGCGCACCACGAGCACCGGGAGCCGCCCTGGCTGTCGCGTCGGACGGCACCGCCATCGGATCAGTCTCCGGCGGATGCGTGGAAGGCGCCGTCTACGAGCTGTGCCGACAAGCTCTCCAGGACGGCAAGGCCGTCGTCGAAAGCTACGGATACAGTGACGACGATGCCTTCGCGGTGGGTCTGACATGCGGTGGCAGCATCGACGTCCTGGTCAGCCCCATGCGCAGAACGGACCCTGAACGGGCAGCTTTCGCGTCCGCTGTGCAGGCTGCCGCACGCGACGCGGCTACGGCAGTCGTCCGTATGGTGGCAGGACCGGCCGCCCTCGTGGGACAAGGACTGGCGATCACGGCCGATGGGGTGCGTCACGGTGGCTTCGACAACCATCCCGGACTGGACGGGGCCGCCGTTGCGGCGGCCCGTACTCATCTCGCGGCGGGCCGCACAGGCATCGTCATGGTGGGCGAAGACGGGTCGTACTGCGATGCGTCGGTCGCTCTGCTGGTGGAGGTGAGCGTTCCCGCACCACGGATGATCATCTTCGGTGCGACAGACTTTGCCGCGGCGCTGGTCCCCGCCGGGAAGCTTCTCGGTCATCACGTCACCGTCTGCGACGCCCGCCCTGTGTTCGCGACCTCCGAACGCTTCCCGGATGCCGACGACGTCGTTGCGACGTGGCCACATCGCTACCTGGCATCCACCCACACGGACGACCGCACAGCACTGTGCGTGCTCACCCACGAGGCGAAGTTCGATATCCCCCTGCTGCAACTCGCGCTGCGGCTTCCCGTGGCTTACGTCGGCGCCATGGGGTCTCGACGCACGCACATGGACCGCCTCGGCAGATTGCGCGCGGCCGGCGTCACCGACCTCGAGCTGTCCCGGCTTCGTTCCCCGATAGGGCTCGATCTGGGGGCCCGCAGCCCTGAGGAGACCGCCTTGTCCATCGTGGGGGAGATCATCGCCCTGCGCCACGGTGGCAGCGGAACGCCCCTGCGGCTGTCGCACGGCCCCATCCACCGCGACCCGGTGACGCAGCAGGCCCGGTCTTCGCTACGTGAAACCCCTCTATGAGCACGTTCCGCTGCCCGGCGGGGGCGAACGTCCGGCGTTCCCGTCGGAGGGCGGTCGCCCGTGCCACCCCACAGCGCTACAAGAAAGTGATTACGATCATGACTGGTGACGGCATCGCCCGCATCGAGGCCTTCACGGCGCTCTGCGCTCGCTGGGAGAAGGCATGGACCGAACTGGACGGTGACGCGGTCGCGCAGTTGTGCGCCGAGGATCTGCTGTATGACGAGCCTGCCCTGGGTGAGACCAGGCGCGGCCGGGAGGCGGTCCGTCAGCACGTGATGGACATGGCACGCACCTTCCCCAACGGCTCTTCCTCGTTCACGCGGATCGGCCTGTACATCGAGGTCGACCGACCTGCCATGGTGGTGGCCTGGCAGTTCCAGGGGACGCCGGTCGGTACCGGTCGCCTCATCGAATTTCACGGAGACGACCGTCTGGAAGTGGGCGAAGACGGCCTCATCCACGCCTATCGAGGGCTGTACGACAACCGGCTCGTCCGCAAGCTGCTTCGGGAAGCCTATGACAGCTGAGCGCTGCGAACCGAAGGCGATCGGTGGTCCAGCCGCGGCCTGAGCAACCGATCAGCCCGGACGAGGTCCTGCCGTGGTGTTACGGCGTGGCCCGCGGATGCCCTGGCCAACGCCCAGCGCTCGTTGCGGCGCAGGGCCCGGCTGGAGGAGCGGCTGGCCACGATGCCGCAGCCGCTGCCGACGGACAGCACCGACCACAGCGGCCTCTTCTCTGGGCCTGGGAGGAGTTGTCGAAGAGAAGGCTCGCTGCCCAACTGGAGCGAAAGAGCCAACCCGTTGGCGGACATGGGACGGACGAGGAAAGGAGCGATCGATGAACGACGACGAGCTGCTGGCCCAGCTCAGGGCGGCCGACCCGGCGGCGACTGCATCGGCTCCGCCACCCGACGTCAACCTTCTCGTGGAGGCTGCTGTGACCACCGACCACACCACCCCCGCATCCGTCGCCATCCCGATGCCCGCGGACCGACCGGTACACCGCCGTCGCCGCTTTGCGCTCGCGGCGGCCGCAGTCGCCCTGCTGCTCGTGGGTGGCGGTGCGACCTGGAAGGCGGTAGCCGACCACGGTGCGGACAGCAATCAGGTGCCCGCCGACACCCCGCTGGCCTTGACCCTGGAAACCGGCGGTGACGCCAAGTGCATGGAGCCCACGGTCGACTTGCTGCGCAAGTTCCAGGTCGCCTTCGAGGGGTCGGTCACCAGCCAGAAGAAGGACCAGGTCGTCTTTCGGATCGACCATTGGTTCCGCGGCGGTGACGCCGACACCGCCCAGCTCACCAACGACGGAGCCGACGGCGGGAGTGAGACCCTCGTGTTCGAGGTCGGTCAGAGGTACCTCGTGACAGCCCAGGACGGTGTGGTCCCGGTATGCGGTGGTACGAACCTGGCCACGGCAGAAGGCGAAGCCCTCTTCCACCGAGCCTTCGACAAGTAACCCGGCACGCATGGCGCGGGTGCCGCACGCTTTTGGGCAGACGCGAAGAAGGACGCTTGCGGGACGTGCGGCAGCGCTTGCCCGGCTGATGCCGGCGCTGCCGCACGAGGGCTCATCCGGCTGTCAGTCGTTCGTGGTCGGAGCCTGCGAAAAGTCCGCGGCATGGTCACGGGCGAAGTCGTCGATCGTGCGCGGTGCGGAACCCGTCGTCTTCTCGACGGTGTCGGTGATGGCCGCACCGTAGCCCTGCCGCAGGATGCCGTCGTAGAGGGTGGCGATGTCTTCCGCATACTCGGCCGTGTTGCCGTCCGCGATGTATCGGCGCAGGAACTCCTCTCGAGTGACGTCGATGTGGCTGAGCGGTCGGCCCACGACCTCACCCACTCGGCCGAGGGCCTGGTCGACGGTGAGCGCTTCCGGACCGGTCAGGACCAGGTCGCGGTTGTCGGTGCGGCCGGAGGTGAGCTCGACTGCCGCGACGTCAGCGATGTCCTGCGAGTGGATCATCGCCATCGCCCCGTCACCCGTCGGCAGCGGAAGCTGCCCGGAGGCGTCGATCCAGGGGACGAACTGAAGCAGGTTGTCCATGAAGAACGCAGGCCGCAGCACCGTGTACACAAGGCCGCTGGCTGCCAGTTCCCGTTCCGCGGCGTGGTGCATGCGGGCGAGGGCCAGGGGCGCTTCGGGCGAGGCGCCGCCGACGCTGAGCTTGACCAGGCGCCGCACCCCTGCCGCGGCCGCTGCCCGGATGACCTGCCGCTCCTGGGCGAGCTGATCGGCCACGTTGGCAGTCACCAGGAACACCGCGTCGATGCCGTCCAGCAGCGCGGGTACGGCGTTGTCGTCCGCGAGGTCGGTGACCACGACCTCCACGCCCGGCAGCTCCTGCGCGCGCAACGCCGCGGCGCTCTCCTGGCGGCGCACGACACCCCGCACGGCGACCTTCTGCCCGGCGAGCGCACGCACCACCAGGTTGCCTACGGTGCCCGATGCGCCGGTTACGAGTACCTTCATGTTGTTGCTCCTTGTTCGTGCTGCAAGCCCTAGCAGATCACAGTCTGTTCGGTCGCTGCCGTGCATGGGGTCGGCGACCTGCCGATCACCGACAGTGGAGGGGCTACCGGGGTGAGCGGACAGGGTCAGGCGCCTCGCGGTGAAGACGCACTGAACCTGTCGCGCGGGCCTTCACCTGTGGTTGGTCACCGCAAGGGATGTCCTCACATCCTCCAGGTGCAGCGGCAAGTCTCGGAACCGCTTGCCAGTGGCGTGGTGCACGGCGTTGGCGATGGCGGCTGCCGCACCGACAACGCCGATCTCGCCGATTCCCTTGCCCCCGAGGGGGCTGAGCTCGTCGTCGGCCTCGGGCAGCATGACGATGTCGATGTCACGGACATCGGCGTGCGCGGGAAAGTGATAGCCGGCAAGGTCGGACTGGACGAAGTCGCCGTAGGTCGTGTCGATGTCGGCGGCTTCCATCAGCGCGCCCCCCATACCCATGATCATTCCGCCGCGCAGCTGGGAGCGGGCGGTTCGGGGGTTGATGATGCGGCCGGCAGCGAAGACGCCGAGCATCCGCCGCACCTGGATCTGGCCCGTCACGGCGTGGACCCCGACCTCGGCGAACTGAGCTCCGTAGGCGTTGCGGCTGACGTCCTTCATGGCGCTCACCTCCTCGGTCGTGTCGACCTCCACCGTGACGCCGAGCTGCGCACCGGCTTGAAGTCTCTGCTTCAAGGCACGGCCGGCCTTGTCGACCGCCCATCCCCAGGAGGCAGTTCCAAGAGAAGCCCCGGCGAACGCAGCCGCGCTGTACGAGGCTCGGCCGAGGTCGAGGCGCACGCGCTCGATCGGGACGTCCAGTGCGTCCGCGGCGATCTGGGTGAGCACCGTCCTGGAACCGGTGCCGATGTCGACGGCGCCGATGGCGACGCTGAAGGTGCCGTCGGTTTCAGCGGTGGCCGAGGCGCGGCTCGGCACCGTGAAGACGGGATAGCGGGATGCTGCCACTCCGGTTCCCACGAGCCACCGGCCGTCACGGCGGATGCCCGGTCGGATGTCGCGGCTCGCCCAGCCGAAGCGGTCGGCACCTGTGGTGAGGCAGGCGACGAGGTTCCGGCTGCTGAACGGTTTGCCGTCGGAGGGATCCACCGTGGGCTCGTTGCGGATGCGCAGCTGGATGGGATCCATGTTCAGCTGGTAGGCGAGTTCGTCGATGGCGCATTCGAGGGCGAACATGCCCGGTGTTTCTCCGGGCCCGCGCATCCAGCCCGGCGAGGGAACGTCCAGGCGTACCGCGGTGGCGGTGGTGCGGGCGTGTTCGGCCGCGTACATCATCCGTGCCGAGCTGGCGGTCTGGTCGACGTAGTCGGACAACGCGGACGTCATGTGCTGGGCTTCGTGCACGATGGCGTGGAGCTTGCCGTCGCTGTCGGCCCCGAGCCGGACCCGCTGGATCGTCGGTGATCGGTAGGTCGCATGCACGCTCATCAGGGACCGGTTCCATGCGACCTTCACGGGCCGGTCGACCAGCTTCGCCGCGAGCGCCGCCAGTACGGCGGGCGGGCGCGGCGATGCCTTGGCGCCGAACCCGCCGCCGACGTAGTCGCAGACCACCTCTACGTCGTCAGCGCTCATCCCGAAGAGGGCCGCGAAGGCCTGGCTGGTGTTGGACGGCCCCTGTTCGGAGCTGTAGAGGGTCAGCCGCCCCTCTGTCCAGCCGGCGATGGTGGCATGGGGCTCCATCGGATGCGGATGCTGCGCGGGCGTGGTGTAGGCGACGTCCAGCACCACCTCCGCTGTTTCCAGGGCGCTGTCCGCGTCACCCCGGACGACGTTGCCGGGTCCTAGGTCACCGACCATGGCCGGCACGTAGGCGCGGGGGTCGCGTGGGCGCAGCTCCACGTCGTGCGGGTGCTCGTCGTAGTGCACCACGACGCTTTCCGCGCCCTCTCGGGCAGCCTCCAGCGACGTCGCGATGACCGCGGCGACGATCTGCCCCCGGTAGGCGATCTTCTCCGATTGCAGGACGTACAGCTCGGGCACGGCCGCCTGCTGCACGGGACCGAGATCGATCGGGGACTTCAGCCGGGCGGCGTTGCCTGCGTGCAGGACTGCCACCACGCCCGGAATGCTCGTCGCGCGGTGAGTGTCCAGATCGGTGACCCGGCCCCTGACGATGGTCGAGGTGACCGGCCACGCGTACAGAACGCCGTCAATGCTGTGTTCGTAGGCGTAGGTTGCTGCTCCGGTGACCTTCGCCCGTGCGTCCTGGCGTTCGAACGGGGCACCGACCGCGCTCATCGCGTCACCTTCCGGTCCTCGGCGCCGCGGACGAGGTCTTCCAGCAGCGCACCCGTCACATCAGCGACGAGATCCACCTTGAACGCGTTCTGCGGCAAGGGGGTGGCATGCCGCAGTTCGGCGCGCATGGCCCGTTCGAACAGTTCCTTGGACGGTTTGTGGCCGCGCAGTTCGGCTTCGGCGATGGAGGCACGCCACGGCCGCGGCGCGACACCGCCCCAGGCGATGCGCGCCTGGGCGATGCGCCCGTCGTCCTCCAGGACGACCGCTGCCGCGGCGCTGACCACGGCGAAGGCATACGACCACCGGTCGCGCACCTTGTGGTAGCGGGAGACCGCGCCGGTGGGCAGAGCGGGCACCTCTATGTCGGTGATGAGTTCGCCGTGCCGCACAACGGTGTCCCGGTCGGGGGTCCTGCCCGGCGGGACGTAGAAGTCCTGCAATGCCACAGCTCGTTTGCCGGCGGTGCCCCGCATGTGCACGACGGCATCGAGGATCGACAGAGCCACAGCCATGTCCGAGGGCTGTGTGGCGATGCACGAGGAGGACACACCGAGGATGCCGAGGTCGCGATGCGCGCCGGTTCTGGCCGGGCAGCCGGTGCCGGGTTTGCGCTTGTTGCAAGGTTTGCTGACGTCCTGGAAGTACGCGCATCGGGTCTTTTGCAGCAGGTTGCCCGCCATGGTGGCGCTGTTGCGCAGCTGCCCGGAGGCACCGGCGAGGATGCTCTCCGCCAGCACCGGGAAGTTCCTGCGGATGTCGGGATCGCCGGCGACGACCGCGTTCGTCGCGGTGGCCCCGATGACAGCTCCTCCGTCCGCACGGTGAGTGAGATGGTCCAGCGGCAGGTGGGAGATGTCCACGAGGGCTCGGGGCCGGCGGACTCCGAGCTTCATCAGGTCGACGAGGTTGGTGCCGCCCGCCAGGTAGAGCGTATCCGGATCAGCGCTCACCGCATCGACGGCGTCATCGAGGCTGGTGGCCCGCTGGTAGGCGAAGGTCTTCACCGGTTGCCCCCCGCCGTGGCGGCCTGGGAGATCGCGGCGACGATTCCGTGGTGTGCGCCGCATCGGCACAGGTTGCCGCTCATGCGTTCGCGGATCTCGTCCGTGGTGAGAGCGGACGCCGACTCGACTCCTGCCGCCACGTCGGCGGTGGCATGGCTCGGCCAGCCGGCGTCCGCCTCGGCGAGCGCTCCGAGCGCGGAGCAGATCTGCCCCGGGGTGCAGTAACCGCACTGCATCGCGTCGTTGGCCACGAATGCCTCTTGCAGCGGGTGCAGGTCGTCACCTTCCGTGAGGTCGGCGACTCCTTCGATGGTCGTGACGGTCGCGCCGGACGCGGACACGGCCAGCTTCAGGCAGCTGTTGATGCGCTGCCCGTTCAGCAGCACGGTGCATGCGCCGCACTGGCCGTGGTCGCACCCCTTCTTCGTACCGGTGAGCCCGAGGTGCTCCCGCAGCAGGTCGAGCAGGGTGACGCGGTTCTCGACCATGACCGACTTCTCGGCGCCGTTGATGATCAGGGTGACTTCGCTTTGGTGGGGTTTGCTCACTGGATTCTCATTCTCTGCCGGGTTCCGATGCTGCTGGCTGTACGGCTGGGCCTGGTGGGGGCGCCGGATTGTTGAGGAGACCGCGCAGGCCCGTGGCGGTGAGGAGGACCGCGATGACCGCGGGTACGGCGAAGAGGGTGTAGTCGGTGGGCAGGCCGAAACTGTCCACGACCAGACCGCCGATGAAGGAACCCGTCGCCAGCGACAGCTGGCTCGTGGTCACGAACAGCGCCAAGCCGCCCTCAGCTGTGTTTCCGCGCATCATGTAGGTCTGGAGGGAGATGGGAATGGCGCCATAGGCCACCCCCCACAGGCACAGGGCGACGACGGCCGCGGGCTGGGTGTGCCACTGTCCGAGGATGATCACCGATACGGCGAGGAGGGCGGCTGCTGTGCCCAAGGTGACGGGGATGCCGCGGTCCAGGGTCGCCCCGGCTGCGAAGTTGCCGATGAAGCCCGCGATCCCGTAGAGGAGAAGGAGCACACCCACCGTCGAGGCGGAGAAGTCCGCTTGATCTGTCAGGAACGACGAGACGAAGGTGTAGGCCCCGAAGTGTCCGAAGAACAACAGCGCGGACAGCAGCAGGCCCATCCGCACGCGGGGACGGCGAAGGAGCCCGAAGACGTCACCGGCGTGGAGCGCACTCGACGCGGGCATCTTCGGCAGGGTACGCAGTTGCACCACGAGGACGGCGATGCTCAGGGCGCCCGCGGTAGCCATCGCGGACCGCCAACCCCAGTACTGGGCCATGATGTTGCCGACAGGGAGACTCACCACGGTGCCCGCCGAGATGCCGGCCATCACCAGGGAGGTGGCCCGGGTGACCTGCTGTGGTGGCACCAGACGGGGGCCCACTCCCACGCCCATGGTCCAGAAGGCGCCGATGGCGGCGCCCAGCACCAGCCGTGCCGCCGTGAGGGTGGCGAAGTTGGGGGCGGTGGCTGCGAGCGCATCGGACAGCGCGACGACCCCGGTGAGTCCCCACAGGACGAGGCGCCGGTCCAGCTGCCCGAACACCAGGGTGAGGACCGGTGCCGCGATGGCCGCGAGGAGACCGGGCAGCACGACGGTCAGGCCCGCTCGACCGGCTGACACGTCGAACTGCTCGACGACGTCCGGCAGGACAGCGATCATGACGAACTGTGACAGGACCAGGGCGAAGGACGCGGCAGCGACCGCGCTGACCGCTGCCCAGCCACTTCGCCCGTGGTCCGCCGATACGGATCGCTGGACCGTATGCGGCAAGCCATGACAGGCCGGGAGTGTGCCTCGTGCGTGCTTCACGCCGGCCCCTGCCTCATCCCTCGTGGGGTCGGCAAGCCGCGGTGGTTCGTGCTGGGACACTGTTGAGCCTCTCCATCAACCAGGTGCGCCGAAGCCGGCGATCTCAGCGGATGCCGAAGGTGCGCGCAGCGGGAGCCGTCACATCACGGCGCCGGCCTTCTCAGGGCGCGTCGCGACCCTGGCTGCGCCCGCTGAATCATTTCTGCGTGGCGAGTGATCGCCCATCGATACCGGCTGGCCGGCGTCCGCCGCATCCGGCGCATGCCGCACCTGACGGTGGCGCCGGCGCCACCGGATCAGAACTCGGACTCCGGAACGATGTGGATGGCCGCTTCCTCCGCCGAAGCGCCCGCACCATCCAGCCCCCGGTCGAACGCCAGCAGACCGGAGTCGGTGACCTCGTGCGCTCCCTCGTCGGGCGCGAGCAGGCGCCCTGCACGCTCGTAGCCGACCTCGTCGTCGATCGGTTCACCGTCGGTGTCCCAGGCATCACCGATGCCATCGCCCATCTCGACCACGGCGTCGGGCACTTCCTCCGCCAGGCGCTCGTCCAGGGTTTCCCCCCGATGCTGCTCTGATGCGGTGACCCCGCTGTGCTCGACACCCCAGGGTCGCTCCGGGGGCGAATACCCCTCGTCCAGAGCCTCTTCACCGCCCCGGTAATCCAGGGTGTCCAGAGCGTCCAGGACGCCGATGTCGTCCTGCACCTCCGACCCGTCCGGCTGGTAGACGTCATCACCCATGGCTTCGTCGATCAAGGAGGCTCCTTGGTTTGTGGGAGGGACGGCCCGCCACGAGGCAGGGGAGTTGCTGAAGAGCACAGGACCTGCCGACGCGGTAATCGCCTGCTCGGCAGAGACATCGAGTAGGAGCGGGCGTCACCTCACACGATCAGCACGGCCGGACCGGCCAGTTTCCGCGCGGCCATGTCCTCGTGGGCCCGGGCGGCGTCGGTGAAGGCGTACCGGGACACATGGAGGTCGTGGAAGACACCGTCCCGTATCGCCTGGAACAGCTGCCCCGACGCCTTGCCGACCGTGGACGAGTTGACGTACTGGGGAACGCCACCGCTCACGACCGTGACTCCCCGGCGGGAGAGTTCGGCGGCATCCAGGTGCGACTCGCCGGAAGCGGCACCGATCGCGGCGATCTTCCCCCCGGAGCGGACGGCCGCCGCGGAGAGCTGTGCTGTCGCCCGTCCGACGAAGTCGAAGACCACGTCGACGCCGTCCGGAGCAACTGCCCGGATCGCGGCGAGGGCTTCCGGGTCCTGCGCGAAGACGGCGTGGTCGGCACCCGCCTTCACCTTGTCGAGCTTGTCCTTCGACCCGGCGACGCCGATGACCGTCGCGCCCGATGCCTTCGCCCAGCGCGAAAGGATCGAGCCGACGTTCCCTGATGCGCCTTGCACGAGCACCACTTCGCCAGGGGTGATGCTGTGCAGGGCGCGTATGCCCATCCAGGCTGTCAGACCCTTGGCCAGAAAGCCCGCAGCCTGCTCGTTGCTGATGTCTTGCGGCAAGGAGATGAGGGAAGCCGCATCGATCAGCCGCTCGGTCGCGTAGGCGCCGGCTGAAGCGAAGTAGCCGACCCGGTCACCGACGGCGAATCCTGTCGTCTCAGGACCGACTGCTTCCACCACGCCGGAGGCTTCGGATCCCAGCACCAGCGGCAGCGGACTGTCCACGCTGCCGTCGCGCAGCATGGTATCGAAGAAGTTGACGCCGACAGCCTCTTGCCTCATCTTCACCTGCCCGCGTGCGGGTTCCGCGACCTCAGCGGCTTGGATCCGCAGCACGTCGGGCCCTCCGTGCTCGTGGATACGGATGACCTTTGCCATGGCTGACACTCTCCCTGGGGAGCAGCGGTCGGCCGGGAAAGCGGCCGCTGCGGATGTGGACTGGTGTTGCGATGAAGGCGGGCGGTGTCACCAGGAGCTGCGAAGCTCCCGCTCACTTCGGCAGGTGCCGGGCCGCCTCGTGGGATCAGCCGCGGAGGCGATCGGCGATGTCGGCGAGGTGACGACCCTGGTAACGGGCCGCCTCCAACGTCGCCTCGTCGGGGCCCTCACCGCCACCGCTGGGCCAGCTGGTGCCGTAGGGGTTGCCGCCCGAGGCGAACAGGAGCGGGTCGGTGTAGCCGGGGGGCACGAGGATCGAGCCCCAGTGGTAGAAGACGTTGTTCAGGGCGAGCAGGGTGGATTCCTGGCCACCATGACGATTCATCGCCGAAGTGAAGCTGGTGGCCGGCTTGTTGTGGAACACGCCGGCCTGCCACAGGCTTCCGGTCGCGTCGATGAACTGCTTCAGCTGCGACGCGATGTTCCCGAACCGGGTGGGCGTGCCGAAGGCGTAGGCGGTCGCCCACTCAAGGTCCCCCAGCGTCGCCTCGGGCACTTGGTGCTTGGTCGCGTCCGTGTGAGCCCGCCAGGCAGGTTGGCGTCTATCGCACTGTCGGGCGCCAGCTCGGGTACGCGGCGCAGGCGGACGTCCGCGCTGCGGCTTGCTGCGCCCTCTGCGACGGCCTGGGCCAGTTGATGCACGTTGCCTGTTGCGCTGTAGTAGATCACGGCAACACGAACACCCATAGCGGACTCCCCATGTGACTGGTAAATGCTGCTCAACCGTGCGTCGCCCGTGGTCATCGCCATTCCGGACTTCGACCCCGGACGCGGTCGAGCAGCGTCGGGTGTTCACCAGACTGCCTCGCCGACCTGCCCGACGCCCCTCAGTAATGGGCATGGACCCCACGGATCAGGACTTCTTGGTCTGGTCTTTGGCCGGTGACGACAGAAGGAGGCACCTGCACTCCACCCGCTTGGCGCGGGAGCCACTGTGTAACCCTTGCCGAACCAGTAGTGCGCATGCAAAGGATCTCTAGCGGTGAACACGTCGGCTGCTGCACCGGCTGCCCTGCACGCGCGGCCAAACGCCCAGCTCGGCCCTAGAAGGCGTCGTTCACCCCTGTATGCCCAGGACTGGCAAGGTGCGCAGCGAGCAGTCCTCCGGGCCAGCTTGACGCCGGAGCCTTGTTCGGGCGCCTGACGGCTTGGGCCACGACGGCATCGCCGAGCACGACCTCGATGTCAGCGCGCGGGAATTGACGCAATGCGGCTCGCAACTCTTCCGAGATCACCCCGGTGCCGCTGCCGAAATCGACCGTCACTCCCAGACGGACGAAACGCGTCAAGGGGCCCATCCTCTCGGCAATACCCGGAGAAGTGTGCAGGGCGACAGCTTCCCATACCTGCCTGCGCAGCTCGGGGTCGACGTCGCGCTCGGTGAGGAATTCCGAAGCGGCGTCAGCTCCCTCAACCTCAAACCGCTGAGGGCCGTCGTGGAGATCGGCTGTACCGGCGTCGTGAAAGAGGCACGCTACGGCCAGGGCTTCTCGCTCTTCCGCCGAGAGGGGCGAAAGGCTGCCGACTGCGTGGTCCGCGATCAGCCAGACTCGGATGCTGTGAGCGAGTATCGCCGGGTGCAGCAGTTCGCGTACGTGTTCATAGGCGGCAGTGCCGAGAGAGCCGCCGAAAGATACGTCCATGCGGGGCCAGCCTTGGTCATTGGGAAGCGCTGTCAACAGTGCACAGCGGCCGCGCGCTCTACTTGCCGAGGATACCTATCGCGCAGAGGACGCAGACACCTGTGCCGAGGCAGCCCTGCCTGCTGCACGTAGGCTCCGCCACCGGCGCAGCGGTGCGCAGCCGGTCCGCTCACCTCACCGGGAGATGGCGTCAGTGGCGTAGTCCCACAGCCGGTCCGCGGCCGTCGGATCGACGGCGTGCGCGGCAACGCCGCTGGTTTCCCCCTGGTCTCCGGCGACGACCTCGGCCTCTTGGCTGTTCTCGAAGTAGCGGCCGGTTACGTCGGCCACCAACGGAGACGCGGCGAGCAGCACCGATCCCGCGGCTCCCTGCGGAGGAGTCTTGTAATACGGCAGTGGCTTCACATTGCCCTCGTCGTCCATCACACCGAAGGAGCGCATGGTGTCGTCGTCGAGGTGCCGCTGCAAGTTGGTCAGCACGTAGCCGGGGTTGACCGCGTTGGCTGCGATGCCATCGGCCCACCAGCGGCGCGCGCCCACCGCGAGGAGAACGTCGGCCGTCTTGGACTGTCCGTAGGCTGCCCAGGGATCGTAGGGCCGCTGCTGGAACTGCGGATCGTCGAAGTCGAACGGGAAGGCGCGGTGCGCCCCCGAACTCACGATCACGATGCGGGCCGACCCCGATGCCTGCATCGACGGCAGGAGGGTGCTGGCCAGCGCGAAGTGACCCAGGTAGTTGGTGGCAAGCTGCATTTCCCAGCCTTCGGCGCTGGTGAGGCGCTGCGGCAGGGCCATGATTCCGGCGTTGGCGACGAGGATGTCCAACGGGCCCTGCCATTCCTTGGCGAAGTTCCGCACGGAGGAGAGGTCGGACAGTTCGAGCGCCTGGGCACGAACCAGCCCTGCGCCCGGAATGCCGGACAGCTCGCGGACGAGTGATCCGGCAGTCTCGGGGCGGCGGGTGGCCACGGTGACCTCTGCGCCGGCCAGGGCGAGGGCCCTGACGGTCTCGGCGCCGATGCCAGAGGTGCCTCCGGTGACCACTGCACGGCGCCCTGCCAGATCGACGCCGGCGATCACCTCAAGAGCCGTCGCACTGTGGGCGAAGGGAGTGGTCATCCGGGGTACTGCGTTCAAAGGGGACTCCTTGAAGGGGCGTGGGCGTTCCTACGGACACGAAGCTACGCCGGATCCTTTGGACGATCCATTGCTCACCGTCCGATGGATATAAGCGATCGTCCAGTAGCAGGTGAGCTGTGCAGCGGCCGTCGGCTCGGACAGCCAGCGGCCTGGCCCGAGCCGCGAACGCGGCTCACCTCGCGGCGCCGTACTTGCACAGAATTGACCTTGCCGGCATCCACGGCACCCGACTGTCCTCGTCAACCTGCCGGCGGTTGCTGCGGCAGCTCTCAGATTGCGCGCGAGGCCTTGGGAAGACCACGCCAAGCGTCGGCGTCCACGAAGGTCCGCGGCGGCCGTGGGTGTGGTGGGGTGGCCGCCGTCGGGGAGGGTCAGGCGGTGGTGGCGGGCATGAACGCCATCGAACTGGACCGCCCACCGGTCAGGAGATCGACTTCGAGGCAAGGCATCCCGGGCCGCCGCACACGTTGCGGCTTCCGCCGTCGAGGCAGCCGGTAAGGCCTCCGCCAAAGTGCCGCCCGCGACTGAACGTGAGGCCCCGCGGCGCTGCGGCGCGAGCTGGCGCGGGGCCATGCACCTCAGGTGGTCCGGTCTTGGGGTCGGGGTGCCCGGGCGAGCGTACTTTGCTGCGAGCCGAGGGATCCCGTCCGGATCTGAGGAGTTTCCGCCTTGATCCGAGGGGCTTCCGTCGGGACGGCAGACCAAGCTGGTGTGTGTTCGCAGTCCCCATCGATCAGGGAATACATCATGGCTGGTAACCCTCGTAACATCGCTTTGGAGCCTGCCGCGCAGGCGTTCGTGGACGCCACCTCAGAGCCGCCGTTCCTCTACCAGATGACCCCGGAGGACGGGCGCAAGACCGTCGACCAGGTGCAGGACACCCCGATCTTCAAACCGGAGATCGACGAGGAGTGGCTGGAGGTGCTGGGCGGCCCCACGGGCAGCGTCAAGGTCCGCATCGTGCGCCCGGCGGGCACGGCCGGGACCACCCTGCCGGTCATCCTCTACGTCCACGGCGCCGGCTGGGTCTTCGGCGACGCGCACACCCACGACCGGCTCGTGCGTGACCTCGCCGTCGGGGCGAACGCCGCGGTGGTCTTCCCCGAGTACGACCGCTCTCCCGAGGTGGGCTACCCCGTCGCGCTCGAACAGAGCTACGCCGCCGCGCAGTGGGTCGTCAGCAACGGCGCGGACAACCACCTCGACCCCAGCCGGATCGCCGTCTCCGGAGACTCCGTCGGCGGCAACATGGCCACCGCGCTGACCCTGCTGGCCAAGGAACGCGGCGACGTGCGCTTCGCCAAGCAGGTGCTGTTCTACCCGGTCACCGACGCCGCGTTCGACACCGCCTCCTACGAGGAGTTCGCCGAGGGCTACTTCCTCTCCCGTCAGGGCATGAAGTGGTTCTGGGACCAGTACACCCTCAGCGAGGACGAACGCGCCCAGATCACCGTCTCCCCCCTGCGCGCCGACCTCGAGGACCTCGCCGGTCTCCCGCCGGCCCTGATCATCACCGCCGAGGCCGACGTCCTGCGCGACGAGGGCGAGGCCTACGCCGCCCGGCTGCGCCAGGCCGGCGTCGCCGCGACCAACGCCCGCTTCGGCGGCATCGTCCACGACTTCGTCATGGTCAACGCCCTCCACGACACCGAGGCCGCCAAGCACGCCGTCCTCCTGGCCGTCGCCAGCCTCAAGGAAGCCCTCGCCACCACCGCCTGACCCTCCCCGACGGCGGCCACCCCCACCACACCCACGGCCGCCGCGGGAAACCAGAACCCTTGAGACCCGAGCACTGGAGTGCAGCAGCATGAGCAACCGCCCGACGCCGACCGTGCAGATCGTCGACAACGCAGCGGCGAACCGATACGAGGCTCGCATCGGCAGCGAAGTGGCGGGCTTCGCCGAGTACATCCGCACGAAGCGCCTCATCGCCTTCGTGCACACCGAGGTCGATCCCGGCTATGAAGGGCAGGGGATCGGCGCAGCGCTCGTCCGCACCTCGCTGGACGAGGCGCGCGCCGCCAACCTCGCCGTCCTGCCGGTCTGCCCGTTCTACGGCGGCTGGATCGCTCGCCACCCCGACTACCAGGCGCTCCTCTACTCGGGCAAGAGCAAAGTCAGCGACTGATGACCACGCGACCTTCCGCCGGCGAGGACCGCACATCACGGCCCGGCGCCAAACGCTACGACGGCCCTGACATCGCTGTCAGCTACGAGTCGCACCTCTGCCTCCACCAGGCGGAGTGCCCGCGGGGACTGCCGACGGTCTTCGACGTCGATCGCAGGCCGTGGATCGACGTCGACGCCGAGTCTGCCGATGCGATCGCCGAAGTGGTGAGGCGCTGTCCGAGCGGCGCCCTGCAATACCACATGCGATCAGGGCACGTTAGAGACCGCTCGGTATCCTGGGCCATTGCCCGGGATCTGCGGCGACGCTAGGGCGCCTCGCGCCTGATGGATCGTCGTCAACAAACACCACGGAACCCTTCAGGTCGAATCCGTCCCCGGTGACACCCGCTTCCAGGTCCTGCTTCCCCTCACCACCCCCGACCCCAAGCTTAAGGAGCGCCGATGACTGCCGACGTCACCATCGACCCCACCGTCCCGCCGAGCGGCACCGGCTGCGTCGAGTGCGAGGCGACCGGCGGGTGGTGGTTCCACCTCCGGCGCTGCACCAGTTGTGGCCACATCGGCTGCTGCGACAGCTCGCCGTCCCAGCACGCAACCGCCCACTACCAGGCCACCGGACACCCCGTCGTGCAGAGCTTCGAGCCCGGCGAGGACTGGTTCTGGGACTTCGCCAACAAGGACATCCTTGACCTCGGCCTGGAGCTCGCACCGCCCGGGAGCCACCCCGCAGAACAGCCGGCCCCGGGACCGGCAGGCCGAGTGCCGCAGGACTGGGTGCGCCGGCTAAGGCGCTGACGCTTCTGTCCTGGCGCTCACAGCGTGAGCAGGTCTCCTGACGGTGGGGCCCCTCGCAGATTCACCACACTCGGTGGCAAACGCCTTCTCGTCGTGGGTCAAGGGCCTGTGGACAGAGCCGGCGCGACTCTCCTGGCCGCCTTCAACTGCCGCGGTGCCCACAGCCCGCACGAACTGCTACGAGGCCCGCGGGAGGGCGTCATCCCCGACGTGTCGCCTTCCAACTGCGGTGTGCCGCAGACGCGTTGTTGGTTAGGGTGGCCGCAAGCAGGCCGGGCAGTCTTCAAGAGGGTCTGGGGCAGGGGAAAAAGGAAGCCTTTGACATATGGCCGCCCACCGGTCGGATGAAGGACAGAACACGGCGAACCACCGCAGGTCGACCGGACCCGGTGGGCGTGTGACCGGCCGGTCAGCGGCCCCGCTGCTGCCTCGGTCGCCGCGCGCGTGGCTCGGGCCGATCGCGGTTGTCGCCGCGCTGGTGGTCGTCGTGCTCGGAGTCCTGTACGCCGGCCACAGGGAGCCCGGCAGGGTGGACAGGTGGATCATCCAGCCGACGGCGGACAGTGTGGGGCCGCCGTGGCGGCGTGTCGCTCTGGCCATGGACTTCTTGGGGGAACCCGCCGGAGCGGCGACGCTGGTCGTGGCCGCCGTGGCGGGCTGCCTGCTGCTTCGGCGTCCTCGCGCGGCGGTGCTCGTCGTTGCCGGCGCCGCCGTGACCGTGGGGACGGCGACCCTGCTCAAGCACCTGGTGGGACGCACCATCCACGGCGACGGCAACCTGTCCTATCCGAGCGGGCACACCGCCTTCTTCACCGCACTCGCCCTCATCGTGGCGCTGCTCGCGACCGGCCGGTTCGGCCTCGGCAGGACGGCCGGCACGTCACTCGTGCTCGCCGCGGCGCTGGTGGCCGGCGCCATCATGGGCTGGGCGCAGGTCGCCCTGGGCGCGCACTATCCGACCGACGTCCTCGGCGGCTGGTGCACCGCGTTGGCGGTGACACCGGCGACCGCCTGGCTGGTCGATCGGATGGCCGACCGCCTGGTCGACGGGACAGCCGACGCCGGTCGTCATGAGCATTCCTGACGTCACGTCATGTCACATCACGTCACGCCAAACGGCGGAACACCGGCTTCACCGGTCGGCCGGCCAGCCACGGCATGGGGTCGGCGGCGTCCAGTGCCTTCCGGTACACCGCACATGCCTGGGCCACCACGTCGACGGTGTGATCGATGTCGGCGTCGCTGAGCGCGCTGCTCACCACGAACGACGGGGCCAGCACCCCGCCCGTGAGGAGCCGGCGCAGGAACAGGGTGCGGTACTGCTGCGACGGCTGCCCATGCTCGTCGAGGGTGGCGAAGACCAGGTTGCTGGGCCGGCCCCGGACGACGACGTGGTCGCCGACGCCCATGGCGGCCGCGGCGTCGCGGACACCGGCGGCCAAGCGCTCGCCGAGGGCGTGCAGCCGTGCGGTGACGCCCTCTTCGACGTAGGTGGTCTGCACGGCCATCGCGGCTGCCAGGGAGTGCGTCTCCGCGCCGTGCGTGGTGGACAGCAGGAACACCCGGTCGCCGGAGTGACGCAGCCCGCCCTGCTCCATCAGCTCGCGGCGCCCGGCCAGCGCGGAGACGGCGAATCCGTTGCCCAGCGCCTTGCCGAACGTGGAGAGGTCGGGGACGACGCCGTACAGGCCCTGGGCGCCCGCCTCGGACCAGCGGAAGCCGGTGATCATCTCGTCGAAGATCAGGACGCAGCCGTGTCGGTCGGCCAGCTCGCGCAGGCCGGCGAGGTACCCGGGCGGCGGCTCGGTGTGGGTGGCGGGTTCGAGGACCAGGCAGGCGACCTCGTCCGGGTACCGGGTGAGCAGCTCCTCCGTGGCGGTCAGGTCCCCGTAGGGGAACGCCACGGTCAGCTCGGTGGTCGCAGCCGGAATACCGGCGGACATCGGTGTGGTGCCGATGAACCAGTCGTCGGTGGAGAAGAAGGGGTGGTCGGCGCAGAGGGCCACCCGCGGGCGCCCGGTGGCGGCGCGGGCGAGGCGCACCGCGGCGGTGGTGGCGTCGGAGCCGTTCTTCGCGAACTTCACCATCTCGGCGGTCGGCACCGTGGCCAGGAAGCGTTCCGCGGCTTCCAACTCCACGACGGACGGCCGGACGAAGTTGCTGCCGCGCTCGAGTTCCCGCCGCACCGCCTCGGTCACGCGTGGGTGGGCGTGGCCGAGGCTGACCGACCGCAGGCCGGAGCCGTACTCGACGTAGCGGTTGCCGTCGATGTCCCACACGTGGGCACCGCGGCCGTGGCTGATGACCGGGGCCAGGTTCTCGGGGTACTGGTCGTCGCCCTTGGCGTAGGTGTGCGCGCCCCCGGGGATCAGGGCGTGCAGCCGCTCGTTCGCCGCCCGCGACCGGGGCAGGGGGAATTCTCCAGCAGAGTTGTCCACGCCGGCCTCACCTCTCCATTCGCTTCAGGACCTCGGCGAGGCTCGGCGCCTCCCGGTCCCGCTGGGACATCGATGTGACCGGCAGCGGCCAGGGAATGGCGAGCTCCGGGTCGTCGAAGGCGATCGTCACGTCCTCGGCAGGATCGTGCGGGCGGTCGATCCGGTACGAGGTGTCGGCGGTGTCGGTGAGCGCCTGGAAGCCGTGCGCGCACCCCGCCGGGACGTACAGGGTCGCCTGTGTCTCTCCGGACAGCTCGAAGAAGGCCCGGCCCAGGTAGGTCGGCGAGTCCGGCCGCAGGTCCACGACGACGTCGAAGATCTTCCCGTTCGAGCACCGCACCAGCTTGGACTCGCCGGCGCCGGAGCGCAGGTGCAGGCCGCGGAGGACGCCCCGGACCGAGCGGGACAGGCTGTCCTGGACGAAGGCGTCCGGGTCGAGGCCCACCGAGCGGACGACGTCGGCGTCGAAGGTGCGGCAGAAGAAGCCGCGTTCGTCGGCGTACGGCGTCGGCTCGAACAGGTACGCGCCGGCGATCTGCGGGACTTCGGTCGCTTTCATGGAGCCTCCTGCCGGGCGGGGGCGTGGCCTGCCGCCGGGAACAGTGCCGTGGTCAAGGCGGTGAACTGGTGGTCGAGTCGCCGGGCGACGGCGAGGTTCCGCTCGGCGAGGGTCCGCCGCAGCTCGGCCGATCGCTGCTCCAGCTCCCGGAACTGCCGGAGCAGCCGGTCGGCGTCGACCTCGCGAGCCGGGTGGCAGTACGCGCCGAGCCCCATCTGCGCCATGAGCGCGTCGCTCTTCACGGCGTAGCTGAGTGCGAGCGTCGGAGTGCCCGCCTTCAGCGCGCAGACCAGGTTGTGGTACCGGGTCGCCACCACGGTGTCGGCGGTCGCCGTCTCCTTCATCAGGTCGGCCAGCGAGGCCGCCTCGGCGGCGGTGACCAGCGGCGAGTCCACCGCGTCGAGGATCGCGGCGACCACCGGCGCGTCGCACTCGTCGCCGGTGAGCAGCCGGACCGGCCTGCCGTCCTCGACCAGCGCGCGGACGAACCGGGTCGTCCCGTCGAGGTAGCGCCGGTGGATCTCCTCGGCCCGGGCGCGGTCGTCGTTGCCGCCGTGGAAGTCCATGACACCGACACAGACCGGACCGGGCGAGCCCGAGGGGGCGTTCGCCCCCGGCGTCGGCAGGGCGAACGCGAGGTCCGGGTAGACCTCGTCGCGCGCGGTGTCCACGCCCATCGCCCGCATCGCGTCGCGGGACTGGGCGTCCCGGTACGACCGGTACGCGGCCAGCCGCGCCGACCAGCGCACCAGGGCCCGGGTCGGCCGGTTGCCGATCTCGGCGGCGCCGACGCTGACCAGCGCGACCCGGGTGCGCAGCAGCCGGCCGGTCGCGCAGAGCAGGAACAGCGAGTACGGGAAGCCCCACGGCCGCAGGGGCAGTGTGGCCTCCAGGACACCCATGCCCGGCACGATCACCACGTCGTGCCGGCGCACCCAGGCGGCGGTGCGGACGGCGTCGACGAGCTTGCCCAGACCCTTCGTCAGGACCGCGCCGGCACGCGACGCGGTCCGGTACTCCCCGCGGTACCAGTGCAGCCGCGTCGCGGGGATGCCGTACCGGGCCGCGACGACCTCGGGTCCGCCGCACAGCGCGTCCACGACGGCCTCGGGGTGCTCGGCGCGGAGGTAGCCGAGCACGGCTTCCAGCGACCCGTCGTTGCCGAGGTTTCCGGAGCCGAGCAGGCCGAACACCCCGACGCGTGGCGCGGTCTTCATGCCCGCCGCCCCTCACGGCCGGCGACGAGGGCGTCGACCGAGACCGTGAGCTTGGCCGGGTCGACCGGGGCGCGGTCCTCGACCCGCTCACCGGCGCCCGGCCGGGCCCGGCTGGTCATCCACGCGGCCAGGTGGCGGTAGCACGCGCGCCGGTCGGCCGGGGACAACGGCGCCCGCCGGATCGCCGAGACGAAGCCCCAGACGTACTCGGCGAGCAGCCGGGGCGTCGGGTGCAGCGGGCCGGCCCGGCGCGGGTCGAGGTTGACGCACCGGGAGCGCTTGGACGGGTTCGCCCGCTCGGCGCGGGTGGGATGGTCGCGGCGGAAGTACAGCAGCTCCGGCACCTGGTGGAAGGGCCCGTGGAGGCCGATCTCGGCGACGAACGCGCGGTCCGCGTGGTGGTAGCTGTCGTGCGGCTTGACCCGGCGCAGTACGTCGGCCCGCATCACCCCGTAGAAGTCGTCGCCGCCCGGTTCGAACAGCATGCTCCGGAAGCGCTCGGGCGCGTGCGGCGAGGCGGTCGCGAGCGTGTACGCGTACGGGACCTTCACCTGGCCGTCTTCGTCGATGACCGCCTGGTCGGCGTGTGCGAGGATCACCTCGGGCCGCTGGTCCAGCGCTTCCACGCAGCGCCGCAGCAGGTCGCGGGCGTACAGGTCGTCGTGTGACGCCCACTTGAACAGCTCGCCGCGGCACTCGGTGAACACGTGGTTGTGGTTCGGCGCGGCGCCGATGTTCCGCGGCAGGCGGATGTACCGGATGCGGGAGTCCTGCGCGGCGTACTTGCGGCAGATGTCCTCGGTCCCGTCGGTGGAGGCGTTGTCCGAGACGACCAGCTCGAAGTCCTCGTAGGTCTGGCCGAGCAGGGCGTCGAGCGACTCGGCCAGGTACTCCTCTCCGTTGTACACGGGCAGGCCGATGCTCAGCCGGGGGTGCGGGGTCATGGCGTCCTCACTTCGCGAAGGGTGTTCTGGTGGTGCTCGCGCAGGGCGGACCGCAGTTGCAGCCACCACAGGGCCGAGCCGCAGAGGGTCGCCGCGGCGACGCCCCAGGCCGAGCCGACCGTGCCGGCCACGGCCGCTCCGCCGAGCCCGCCGCCGACGTAGCAGGCGGAGGCGAACAGCTGGGCGCGCAGGCTGCGCCGGGCCGCGCCGAGCGCGCGCAGCCCGGCTGCCGCGCCGGTGCCGAGTCCCGCACCCGCGACGCCGAGCGTGACCGGGACGATGAGCTCGGAGGCGGAGCTCCACACGCCGCCGAGCACGAGTTCGCCGAGCCGGTCCGGCACCAGCAGCAGCGCGCCGCCCCAGAGCAGCGCGGCGACGGCCTGCCCGCCGCCCAGCAGGAGGCAGAACGCGCCGAGGCGGTGCGGGGCCCGCCGCAGCACTCGTGCCGCCTCCGCGACGGTGACCAGCGACAGGCCCATCAGCACAGCCATGAACGGGCCGAGCAGCAGTTCGGCGCCCCGGACCACGCCCACCGCGCCGACCCCGACGATCGCGCCGAGCCCGTACGCCCGCAGTTGGCTCGCGCCGCTGTTGCTGACGTTCTCGACCAGGTACCGGCTACCGAGGTCGCGGTGCGCGCGAAGCCACTCGCGCGCTCCGGTCGGACGGGGCCGTATGCCGGACTGGAAGCAGCCGTAGGCCGCGGCCACCGCGGCGGATCCGCCCCAGGCGAGCACGAAGGCGGACACGCTGCCCACGCGGGCCGCCACCACCATGGCGGGGACGAGTGCGACGCCCCACACGAGGTCGTTGACGAACGCCTTCCGCCCGGCGCCGGCGGCGAAGAACGCGAACCGCCACGCGTCCTGTAGCAGCAGCCCGGGCAGGACGACGCCGAGGCAGGCGAAGGCGGGCCCCACCTGACCGCCGACAGCGAGGCCGATCACCAGACAGCCCGTGCCGAGGGCGGCACCGGCACCGAGCGCGACCCCCGACGACCTGGTCACCGCCCCGCGCCAGGACGCGTCGGGCACACCGCTGAAGCGCACCACGAGTGGGTCGGTGGCCAGGCCGCGGGAGACGTTGAGCACCACGCCGTACGTCACCCAGGCGAGGCTGAACACGCCGAAGGCGGTCACCCCCAGCGAGCGGGCCACGTAGATGCCCACCACGAAGTTGGACATGCTGGAGGCCGCCTGGTCGGCGAGCCCCCAGGACAGCCGCCCGGCGAGGGCCCGTCCGGCGGTCGCCGCCTTCGGCCTCGTCTTCTCCCCCTCGGTGGTCATCGGCGTCATGCCTTGATCAGCCCGGCGCCGTGCAGGGCGTCGCCCGCGGCGGCGACGGTGTCGAAGGGCAGCCCGGACCGCTCGGCGACGTCGAGCAGACTGTGCTCGCCGTCGGAGAGGTTGAGCACCCAGAGCATGGCCATCTGGGCCTGTTTGGTGTCGCTGCGGCCGCCGAGCGCGTCGTACAGGCCGCGTCGGCCCAACTGCGGTTCGCCGTAGGGGCTCAGGTTGACGTACTGCCGGTTGCGGTCGAGGACGGCGAACGCCTCGCGGCAGACGGCGAGTGTGTCGGCCATCGCCTCCGGGGAGACGAAGTCCAGGTTGTCCGCCGAGGTGTGGTACTCGGGATAGCCCGCGTACGGGGTCCGGGTGAGCGAGCCCACGCCGAGGTCGAACCCGGGCGAGCAGTACTGCCGCTCGTCGTAGCCGTACGGCGTGAACTCGGTGACGCGGTGCGGGCGTGCGGAGGCGGCCAGTACGTGCCGCATCACCCGGTCGATCTCCGCGTCGCCGCGCCTGCTCCGCTTGTACGTCAGCTGACCCGCGTCACCGGCGCAGGCCAGCACCAGACCGTGCTTGACCCGATCCACCCGCTCGGCGTTGCGGGCCAGCCACGTGATCGCCCCGATGGTGCCGGGCGCGAAGACGAACCGGTAGGTGTAGTACGGCGTTCGCCGGGCCAGCGCCCGGGCCAGGAACGTCGCGACCGCGATGCCGGCCAGGTTGTCGTTGGCCAGCGACGGGTGGCAGACGTGGCAGGAGACGATCACCTCGTCGGGGACCTGCCCGGGGACGACGTGCTCGGCGTAGGTGAGGTGGCCGTCCGCGAGGGTGGAGTCGATGCGGACCTCGTACTCGCCGTCCGGCATCGCGTCCAGGGTCTCCTGGGCCAGGCAGAACCCCCATTCCGGCTTGTAGTAACTGGTGCGGTACGGCACCCGGTCCGGGTGCTCCGGCAGGGTGTGCAGATGTCCGCGCAGTTCGGCCAGCGGCATGGTCGCCGACACCGGCACGCTGTAGCCGAGCACGTGCAGGCTGGACGCGGCGAAGTCGACGACCCGGTTCCCGGCGGTGTCGGCGATGTACGCGTCGCGGATGTTCCACTCCTGCGGCACGGTCCAGTCGAGCACCTGCGTGCCGGTCGGCACCTCGTGCCTCTGGAGCGGGATGTACTCCCCGACGATGTCCAGGGTGGCGCGCACACCGTCGCCGGTGATGCTCCGGCACAGCGGGTACATCCGCTCCACCAGCGCGTACATCTCCTCGCCGATCCCGGTCACGGGCGCCACCGCAGGGTGTCGTCGACGGCGCCGGACCCGGACGCCGCGCGCAGCACGGCGAGGCGGGTGAAGCGTTGCTCGAAGTCCTCCCGGGTCAGGCCGAACTTCCGGTAGGCGTCGGCGAGTTCGAGTGCGCCCCGCTTCACCGTCCACTCGCAGTCGAAGCCGGGCACCGCGGCGCGGAAGCGGGAGAAGTCCACCCGGTACGACCGTGGATCGGCACCGGTCTCCCCGGTGATCACCACCTTCGCCCCGGACACCGCCTCGGCGACCTGCCCGGCGATCTCGGCGACGGTGACGTTGTTGGTCTCGCTGCCGATGTTGAACGCCCGGTCGTGCACCACTTCCCGAGGCGCGGTCAGCGCGGCTGTGAAGGCCCGTGCGATGTCGGCGGCGTGCACCAGCGGGCGCCAGGGAGTGCCGTCGGACAGCACGAGGACCTCGCCGGACAGAAGTGCGTGGCCCACCAGGTTGTTGAGCACGATGTCGGCGCGCAGCCGGGGCGAGTAGCCGAAGGCGGTGGCGTTGCGCATGTACACCGGGGTGAAGTCGCCGTCGGCCAGGGCGTGCAGGTCGTCCTCCACCCGCACCTTGGACTCCGCGTACGGCGTCACCGGGCGCAGCGGGGCGTCCTCGGCGACCAGGTGGTCGCCGCCGGCGGCGCCGTAGACCGAGCAGGTCGACGCGTACAGGAAGCGCCGCGCTCCGGCGTCGCGGGCCAGCCGGGCCAGCCGTACGGACGCGTGGTGGTTGATGTCGTAGGTGAGCTCCGGCGCCAGCGATCCCAGCGGGTCGTTGGAGAGCGCGGCGAGGTGGATCACGGCGTCCACCCCGGCCAGGTGGTCGGCCGTGACGTCGCGCAGGTCCACCCGGTGCCCCTGCGGGTCGGCGGGCGTCGGGCCGAGGACGCAGTCGGCGAACAGGCCGGCGTCGAGGCCGACGACCTCGTGCCCCGCGGCCGTGAGGACCGGGGCCATGACGGTGCCCAGGTAGCCCTGGTGCCCGGTGAGCAGTACGCGCAAGGTTCAGTCCCCCAGGTCGAGCGTGAGTTTGGTGACGGCGAACGCCTCGGCGTAGCGCTCGTGGCATTCGATGCCGCGGATCCGGGCCAGGCCGAGGAAGGCTTCCCGGTCGTACCAGGGCCGGTGCCGCTGCGAGGGGTAGTGCTCCTGGAGCAGCCGGACCTTCTCTTCGGCGATCTCCGGCGACAGCGGCTGGTAGGCGGCCGGTCGGCCGAGATCGCCGTCCCACTTGACGATCTCGTAGCCGAGGACCAGGTGGTCGCGGAACGCGGTCGGTATCAGCCGCGCCAGGCCGCGGTGGTCCTGGTGCGCGTCATCGGTGCGTGGGGCGAGGACCAGATCCGGGTCGGTCCGCTCGCGCAGCTCCTCGACGGCGGACTTGGCCTCCTCCCAGTGCGCGGGAAGCCGGCCGTCCGGCAGCTTGTGCACAGTCAGCCGCAGGTCGGCGCCCGGGCAGAAGGCGGCGAGCGCGGCCGCCTCCTCCTGCTCGCGCTCACTGCCGCCGCCGGAGAGTACCAGCGCGTCGACACGGACACCCGGCCGCGCGTGGCACAGCGTCAGCAGCGTGCCGCCGGCGCCGATGGCGATGTCGTCACAGTGCGCGCCCACCGCGACGATCCGGTCCAGGCGCCCCGCCCCGAGCCGGATCACGCGCTCACCGCCGCGCTGTCCCGTTCCCACACGGCCCACGGGCGGTCGCCCCGGGCGTAGGCGGCGTCGAGTGCGGCCCGCTCCTTCACGGTGTCGGTCGGTTTCCAGAAGCCGCGGTGCTGGTGCGCCACCAGCCGGCCGCTCTTGGCCAGTTGGGCGCATCCGTCGGCGACCAGGTCCCCGTTCTCGGGGATGTGGTCGAAGATCTCCTGGCGGAGCACGAAGTAGCCGCCGTTCTCCCACAGCGGCAGTTCGCTCACCGCGGTGATGCCTCCGACCAGACCGTCCTCGCCCAGGTCGACGCAGTGGAACGACGACTGCGGCGGCACCACCATCATCGACGCACCGGCGTCACGCCGGGCGAAGTTCTCGATCATCTCCGGCAGCGGGGCGTCGGTGAGCACGTCGGCGTAGTTGGCGAGGAACATCTCGTCGCCGTCCAGGTGGTGCCGCACCCGGCGCAGCCGCTCCCCGATCGGTGACTCGATGCCGGTCTGCGCGAACGTGATCGTCCAGTCCGAGATGTCGGTGGACAGCAGCTCGGTCCGCCCGTTGCGCAGCACGAAGTCGTTGGACGTCGTCTCCTCGTAGTTCAGGAAGAAGTCCTTGATGTGGTGGGCCCCGTACCCGAGGCACAGGATGAACTCCGTGTGCCCGAAGTGCGCGTAGTAGCGCATGACGTGCCAGATCAGCGGTCGCGGGCCGACCATCGCCATCGGCTTGGGCACGTCGTCGGAGGCTCCGCTGCGCATCCGCATCCCGTAACCGCCGCAGAACAGGACGACCTTCATGCTGTGACCTTTCAAGACGCGACCTCGACAATGCTCAGTTCCGGGATGGGAAAAACCAGCCGGCCACCCCAGTCGTGCACGTAGGACAGCTGCTCGACCAGTTCGGCCCGCAGGTTCCACGGGAGGACGAGCACGTAGTCCGGCTTGTCGGCGGCGATCCGCTCCGGCGGCAGGATCGGGACGCGGGTGCCCGGGGTGAACCTGCCGTGCTTGTACGGGTTGCGGTCGACCGTGTACGCGAGCAGGTCGGGCCGGATGCCGCAGTGGTTGAGCAGGGTGTTGCCCTTGCCCGGGGCGCCGTAGCCGACGACCGTCTCGCCGCGCTCGGCCGCCCCGACGAGGAACGCGAGGAGGTCCCGGCGCACCTTGGCCACCCGGGCGGAGAACTCGGTGTACCCGGACAGCTCCTGGAGCCCGGCGGCCTTCTCCCGGGCCAGCACGTCGGCCACCCGCGAGGTCGGCTCGCCCGCCACCTCGGCCGGCCGGGCCCACAGCCGGACGGAGCCGCCGTGCGTGGGCAGCAACTCGACGTCCACGAGCGCGAGTCCGCCGCTCTCCAGGGCCCGGATCGCGGAAGCGACCGTGTAGTACTGGAAGTGCTCGTGGTAGATCGTGTCGTACTGGTTCTCCTCCATCAGGGTCAGCAGGTGCTGCACCTCGATCGAGACCCAGCCGTCGTCCGCGACCAGGGCGCGCAGCCCCTGGCTGAACCCGACGACATCGGGGATGTGCGCGTACACGTTGTTGGCCACGACCAGGTTCGCCGGGCCGTACTCGTCGCGGACCGCCGCACCGGTGTCCGGGCTCAGGAACTCCGTGAGCGTGGGCACACCCGCATCGCGCGCCGCGGCGCCGACGTTCACCGACGGCTCGATGCCGAGGCAGCGGATCCCCCGGTCCACCACGTGCTTCAGCAGGTATCCGTCGTTGCTCGCGACCTCCACCACGAACGCGCCCGGGCCGAGCCCCACCCGCCGCACGGCGTCGGCGACGAACATGCGCGCGTGCTCCACCCAGGACGTCGAGTACGAGGAGAAGTACGCGTACTCCTTGAACGTCTCCTCCGGCGTGATCAGCGGCGGGATCTGCGCGAGCCAGCAGTCGGTGCAGACCCGCAGGTGCAGCGGGTACGTGGGCTCCGGCTGGTCAAGTTGGTCCGCGGCGAGAAAGCTCTCGCACGGCGGCGTCGCCCCCAGGTCGACGACGCTCGCCAGCGTCGCCGAGCCGCAGAGTCGGCATCGTGTCATCTAGTGCCCCCCATTGATTCCGTCCCCCATGGACTGCGTCCGCCCCGCGATCGCGGCGCGGTACTCCTCCTCCAGGCGCTCCAGCCCGACGGCCGGGCTGAAGCACTTCTCGTAACGGCGCCGGGCCGCCTGCCCCATCTCCCGGTTGCCGTCCGGTCCGGCCGCGATCCGGCGTATGCAGGACGCGAGCGAGGCGGGCTCGCCCGGCCGGTGCAGCAGCCCGGTCACCCCGTCCTCGACGAGTTCGACGAAGGCGCCGTGACCGGCGGCGACAGCCGGCACCCCCGCCGCCATCGCCTCCGCGACCACCAGGCCGAACGTCTCCATGGCCACCGACGGAGCCACCACGGCGACCGATCGCGCGACCGCTTGCCGGACCTGGGCCGGGTCGAGCAGACCGGAGTACCGCACGTCGTCCCTGCCCGCCGCCCACGCGGTCACCTCTCGCTCCAGCGGCCCCGCGCCGGCGAGCACGAGCGGCACGCCCACACCGCCGTCCGCCGCGACCTCGTCCCACGCGGCCATGAGCAGCCGCACCCCCTTGGCTTCCGCGAGCCGGCCGAGAAAGAGCAGTTGCTCTCCGTCGCCCACCCGGCAGGCGCCGGGGTCGGGTACGAAGTTGTGCTTCACCGTCAGCAACTCGGCCGGCATGCCAGACCGCACCAGGACGTCGCGCTGCGCCTCGGAGATGCAGAAGAACCGCTCCACGCCGGACCACCACCGCCGCCGGTTGACCGACAGGCTCACCGCGAGCGGCACCGTCGCGAGACGGGAGCCCCGGTAGCAGCCGTGCCGGACGGCGGGCAGCGGCGTCGCCGAGCCGACGCACTCGGTGCACAGCCGGCCGTTCCGTCGCAGCGTGCCGGGCGGGCAGATCTGGGTGTAGTTGTGCAGCGTGGCGACGACGGGCACGCCGGCGTCGGCGCAGGCGGCGAGGACCGCGGGCGACAGGAGCGGGAAGACGTTGTGGACGTGCACCACATCCGGCCGCTCGGCGCGGAGCTTGGCGGTGAGCTTTGAGCGGACCGCCGGGTTCCACGGCACCAGCAGCGGCACCGCGACCTTGCCGAGCAGGGACCGGCCGGCGATGTCGTCGCTGCGCCGCTCGAACACCTCGACCCGGTGGCCGGCCGCGCGCAGCAGCTCCACCTCCTCGTCGACGACCCGGTTCTCGCCGCTCGGCTGCGCCGAGGAGTAGCGGTTGTGCACCACGAGGACGTGCATGGTCAGCTCACCTCCCGATCCCGGGCCCAGCGCGGGATACCTGGTCGTGGGACTGGGGGTGTGGAGATCGGCGTGGCCGCGGCGGGCGCCGTGAGCAGCGAGGCGGCCAGGGCCAGATGCAGCAGATACGGCGAGGCGTCGCCGAGGCCGGCCTCCGTGTACGACGAGATCGCGACGTAGCTGATCAGGAACAGCGCGCAGGCCCTCGGCAGCGACGGCGGCCGCAGCAGCGCGACGCCGCCGAGCACGAGGATGACGGCCGCCACGAGGGCGACACCGATCAGACCCTGCTCGTTGTAGACGGCCAGCCAGCTGTTGTCGATCGGCAGCCCGCCGAACGACTTGTCGCCCAGGCCCTTGCCGAAGAGCTGCTCCGCGGTCGTCCGGGGCGCCGCCAGCAGGGCGTTCCAGACCTTGGCCCGACCGGTGAGGCTCGAGAAGTTCTCCTTGCTCTGTCCGCGCAGGAACCACGCCTGGAGCGCGGAGGCGAACCCCACCGCGGCCACCGTGGCGCACAGCACCGCCCAGGTGAAGAAGCGGCGGGCCGCGGCGCTGGTGAGGATGAGCGAGCCGATCGCCAGTGCCAACCCGGCGAGCAGGCCGACGGTGGCCGTCCGGGTGTGGGTGAGCGCGAGCAGGACGAGGGACGGAACGATGACCACCGCCGCACCGGCCTTGTCGACCTGGCGGCCCAGGAGAAGCAGCACGGTCAGCCCGGTGATCACCGCCGTGTACTGCCCGATCTGCGGCGGGGTGAGCGGCCACAGCGCGCCGACGAGGCGTCCGCCGTAGAGCTCGGGCATGGCGGCGCCCGGTGAGATGGCCAGGCCCGCGGCCACCGACACGAGCACCGCGAAGTACATCCTGATGTGGTGGCGGACGAACGTCAGACTGCCGTCCCACCAGCGGCTCACCAGCCAGAGTGTGCTGACGAAGAGGGCCAGCCGGGTGCAGCGGAACAGCGCGCCGAACCCGGACTCCAGGTGCACGCTGGAGATCACGCTCGGCACCAGCAGCAGGGTGAGCAGGAACACGAAGGCGTTGGGTCTGATGCGCAGCCGTGGGTTGAGCGCGAGCGCCAGCGCGAACGCGACGACCAGTGAGCCCATGGTGACCAGCTGGATGAGGGAGCGAGGCAGCTGGACGATGGTCTTGGCCCCGGCGGAGCCGAGCGTGTTGAGGCCCAGCAGCAGCCAGACGATCCCGACGGCCTTCGGTGTGGTGGCGGGGTCACGGTCCATCTCAACCACCAGCCCGTTTCGGGAAGGTGCTGCCCGCGTCCTGCCGGTACGGCGGGCCCTGCCACTGCCATGGGTCGAGCACCCGGCTCGGGTCCTCGACGACGAACTGCCACGGTCCGCGGTAGGTGTTGTCGTGCCAGCGGTTGTGCTGCTTGAGGGTGATCGCCTCGGCCACCCGCTTGCCCTTGTACGGCGACCAGTCCGGATAGGTGCCGTAGTTGGCGAGCACCGCCATGCGGTCGCACCTCTCCGCGCACTTGACGACGGACTTGTCCAGGACGAAGCGGTTGTCGTGGATGTCCACCCGCTGCGTCTTCCACCGGCAGTCCGCGTACAGCGGCGCGCCGGCGATCGCCGGTTTCACGCAGCGGTCCTTGTCCTTCACCAGCAGCGTGCAGTCACCGGACGAGGTGTTGGCCGGACTGTTGCAGAACCGGTCGGCGTTCTCCCACAGGGTGATCCCGTTCCAGTTGTTCTCCAGCACGTTCCGGTAGACGTCGATCTTGTCCGTGCGGGCTTCGACGCGTGGTTCGCCACCGGCCTCGGACAGGTAGAGGGTCGCGAACGGGAAGTCGTCGCCGTGCTCGGCGGACCTGCGGCCCTCGACCCAGTTGTTCCGCCGGATCGTGTTGTTCCGGATGACCGCGTTGTAGCTGATCTCGTAGATCAGCGCGGCACCGTCGTTCTCCTCGATCAGGTTGTCCTCGATGCGGAAGTCGTTGTTGTTGGTGTCCGCCCACAACCCGGCCCCGCGGTTGTCGTGCACCCAGTTGCCGCGTACCTCGGCGCCGTCGACGGCCCAGAACTTGATGCCTCCGGTGCAGCCGCAGCCGGGCTTGCGCCGCTCCCAGTCGCCGGTGTTGTTGCCGACGACCTCGTTGCCCTCGACCACCAGGTCACGGATGGTGTTGCCGGTCTTGTACGCGTTCATTCCGTACTGGCCGTTGTCGCGCAAGCAGTTGGCGCGGACCTGCTGGCGGGCCCCGGCCATCAGCCCGGCGCCGTCGTTGTTCCGGATCGTGTCGTGCTCGATCACCCACCCGTCGGCCATGTCGTGGTTGACCACGCCCTCGTCGGTCGGTGCGACGAAGCGCTGCACGGTCAGGTAGCGGATGGTGACGTCGCGGGCGGTGCCGCTGAACGCGTACGCGTTCTTCTTCCCGCCGTCGAGAACCGCGCCCGGCGCGCCGAGGTAGCGGTTCCCCTTCTTGGGCATGACCTGGGCGTAGCGCTCCGGTTCGAGCCGATGCGTGCCCGGTCGCAGCCAGAACGTGGTGCCAGGGGGATTGCTCTTCGTCTTCTCAGCCAGGTCACCGACCACGTCGGGGTCGACCGTCACCGCGCCCGCCGGCGCCTCGGCGGGCCCGGCCTCGGGCTTGGCGCACACCCGGGCCACGCCTGACGCGGCCCCGGACCGGGACGGCGCGGCGGCCGGTCTCCCCGGTGTGTCCGGCGAGCTCGTACAGCCGGTCGCCGCCAGGAGGGCCAGCGCCAGCGGTGCCGCGGGCAACGCCCGACGCCGGCACTTGATCCCCACGGGTCCCCTCCCCCCTAACCGCGGAACGTCAGTACGGTGGTGAACCCCCGCACGCCGTCGGCAACACCGGTGCCGACCAGCGTGGTGGTGGGTTCCTTGCGCCCGAATCCTTCGGAGTACCAGCCCAGCGGCGGCTCGGTCCCGCCGCGATGCGCACGCCAGGACAGTTCCCCGGGCAGGACGAGCACCGCGGAGCGGTCCTCGCCGTCCCGGGTCCAGGTGAGCCGTGCCCGGTTCCCCACCAGGTCCGCGGCGATCGCCGGGCCGAGGTGGAACGCCAGCCGCACGGCCCGGCGCGGGCCGCGCACCTCGTCGATCACCCTCAACTCCCGCTCGGCGGCCGTCAGTTCCACCCGGCGGCGGTGCACGGAGGGCCGGTAACCGTCGTGCTCGGCGCACCAGCGGGTCACCCCCTCGCCGGAGGTGTCCGCGACCAGGACGCGGCTCTGGGCATGCTGGGTCCACAGGAACGGGCCGCCGGAGACGGACTGGTCACCGCCGTCCAGTTGCAGGGTGTTGTGGCCGAGCGTCGACCGGAAGTACTGCCGCCACTCGGGCTGCCCGTGGTAGCAGAACGTCCCCGGGTCGGCGAGCACGTCGACCCCGTCGTGCCGGACCTCGACGGACAGCGCGTCCGCGTGGGCGTGCGCGGCGATGGACAGGAAGCCGTGCGGACCACCGTCGCAGCGGCACCAGATCTCCTCCGGGCCGCGCAGGATGGTGAGCCCCGCGTCGGCGAAGTGGGCCGGTCGGCCTGCCGGGCGGGACACGGCCGGTGCGGTTCCGTTCTTCGAGTACGGCCGGATGAGCGCGGCCAGCAGCGGGGTGCGCACATCGGTGCCGGTCACTCCCGGCCACCAGGCGAGCCGGCCGAACACGGCGTCCCCCGTGGCCAGCAGCGAGGCCCAGCGGTCGGTGCCCGCGCCGTCCACGACCAGACCGTGCCCGTCGTCCGCGTCCCCCTGGCGCGGCGGCCGCAGCCGGTTGTCCACGATGGCCGCGAGCGCGTCGGTCATCCGCAGCAGCACCAGCCGGATCGACGCGGGGACCGGCACTCCGGCGGCATCCGCCTCGGCCACCGCGGCCAGACCGAGCTCCAGCACCAGTCCGTGATACTCGGTGGCCAGCTCGCGGTTGAGGCCGGAGCCGAAGGTGTTGCCGCGCAGGTGCCGCTCCAGCGACCGCAGCGCGTCGGATCGCCAACGCGCCGAGGACGGGAACCACCCGAACGCGCAGGCCGCGGCGAACTGCCCGGCGGCCTCGGCGATGACGTGGTTGTTCGCCGAAGACCCCCGGCTGGGGAAGGCGGCCAGCCAGCGCTGGTGGTGCCAGATCTGGTTCAGCGCCACCGGGTTGTCCTCGAACAGCCCGGCCGCGCCCGGCCAGCCGTCGAGCAGCCGGCGGATCCACACCCAGGACAGCAGCCTGGTGCCCAGCTCGATGCCGCTGATCCAGTGCACGCCGCGCAGTGGTGGGTTGGCCGTCCACCACGACCGCAGGTGCTCGGCCACGCGCTCGGCGTACCGCTCCTTCCCGGTGATCGCGTAGGCGGCGGCGAGCACGGTGAGGTACTGGTGCCGGGACGGCTCCCAGATCTGCTTGATGTCCCCGACCGCGTCCTCGTTCCGGTACGGCACGTCGAAGGCGTAGGCCCCCGGAGCCCGGCGCCCGGTCTTCGGGTCGTACCACCAGTCCGGGTCGGCGAGGTCGTCACGGACCACCCCGAAGTACTCGGCGTGCCCGGCCATCAGCCGGTCCGCCTCCGCGATGAGGCGTTTCGCGGCGTCCGGCGGTACTGCGGCGAACGTCCCGGCGGGCAGTACCGCCGTGAACCGGGCGCCGGTCACGCTCGGGCAGTGCGCCCGCGCCGACCGCCACCGTCGCCTGCGCACCGCGTCGCCCACCCGGCCGCCGACCTCACGCGGTCCCATCCGGGACAGCCGCCGCAGGTACCAGCCGGCGCTCATGGTCATCGGGCCCTCGCCAACGTCACCGGCGCACCGCCGGTCAGGCCGGTCTGCACGGCGAGGGTGGCCGCGGTGGTGGCGACCAGCGACTGAAGCGGCACCGGCATCGGCCCACCCGTCCGCACGGCCCTGACGAACGCGGCCAGTTCGGCGTTCTGGCCCTTGTCGCGGGCCTTGGGCAGCCGAGAACTGACCCACCGCTTGCGGCCGTACACAGTGGCACGGACGAAGTCGTCGAGCCGCAGCGCCTTGCCGTCCGCGACCAGGTCCAGTGTCTCCTTGGGGAAACCGGCCGGGCCACTGGTGACGTAGCCGATGGTGGCGGTGGACCCGTCCGGGTAGCGCAGCACGACCTGGAGGTCCTCGTTGCCGGACGGGGCGACCGCGTACACCGAGACCGGGTCGGCGTCGAGCAGCCAGCTCGCCGTGTCGATGAAGTGCCCGCCCTCGCCGGCGAACCGCGAGCCCTCGGTGCCCTGTTGGAGGTACCAGCTGCCGTGGTCGAGGCGGCCCGCGTTGACCAGGTAGCGCAGGTTGGCCGGTCCGGTCCGGGCGCCGAACCGCTGCCTGGCCTCCCGCAGCAGTGGCGCGAACCGGCGGTTGAAGCCCACCTGTAGCCGGTCGTTGCCGGACTCCTCCACCGCCGCGAGGACGCCGGCCAGCTCCTCCTCGGTAAGGGCCAGGGGCTTCTCCACGAACACGGTCTTGCCGGCGAGCAGCGCCTTGCGGGTCAGTTCGGCGTGCGAGCTGTGCCGGGTGACGACGAACACCGCGTCGATGGACTCGTCGCCCAGCACGGCGTCGAGGTCGGTGGTCGCCTGGGCGAAGCCGAACTTCCGCTGCGCGTTGGCCGCGGACAGCGCCGTCGTGGTGACGACGGTCGACAACTCGACGCCGTCGCGCTGTGCCAGGTGCGGCAGCAGCATCGACGTCGCGTAGTTGCCGGCGCCGACGAACGCCAGCCGCACCGGCGTGTTGGCGGCCCGGGTCGGACTCGGCTTCACGTTCACCACGGGCACGGCCACCGCCGGGGCTGCCGCTTCCTCCGCTTTCCCCTCCTGTCGGGGGTACTGGAACAGCACAGCCACGGCCTTCAGGGCGCCGTCCTTCAGGCTCTGGTACGTCTCTACGGCGTCGTCGAAGTCGGCGACGTGGGAGACCAGGGGTGCCACGTCGACGCTGCCGCGGGCGAGGAGATCGAGGAAGCACGCCAGGTTGCGGCGCTCGGTCCAGCGGACGTAGCCGATCGGGTAGTCGCGCCCCTCCAGCTCGTACTCCGGGTCGTAGCGCCCGGGGCCGTAACTGCGGGAGAACCGGACGTCGAGCTCCTTCTCGTAGTACGCGTTCCAGGGCAGGTCCAGACGGCACTTGCCGATGTCGACGACCCGGCCGCGGTCCCGGCTCAGCTTGGCGGCCAGTTCGACGGGCTGGTTGCTGCCGCCGCCGGCGGCCAGGTACACCTGGTCGACGCCGTGGCCGCCGGTGAGTTCGGCGACGGCGGTCTCCACGGCCGCGGAGGCGGGGTCGCCGCAGGCCGCGGCGCCCAGGCGCTCGGCCAGCTCGCAGCGCACCGGATCGGGGTCGGCGCCGACGACGCGGACTCCCGAGGCGGCGAGGAGCTGCACCACCAGCTGCCCGATCAGTCCGAGGCCGATGACCAGTGCCACCTCGCCCAGCTGTGGCTCTCCTCGGCGGACGCCCTGCAAGGCGATCGACCCGACGGTGCCGAAGGCCGCGTGCCTGGGCGCGAGCCCGTCCGGAACCCGGGCGTAGAGGTTCTTCGGCACCCAGTTCAGCTCCGCGTGCAAGGCATGCTCGTTGCCGGCGCAGGCCACGAGGTCGCCGACCTTCACATCGTCGATCCCGGTGCCGACCTGCTCGACCACCCCGCACAGCGAGTAGCCCAGCGGCGTGTAGGAGTCCAGCTTGCCCATCACCTTGCGGTAGGTGGCCGGCACCCCGTTGGTGGCCACGCTCTGCATGACCTTGGCCACCTGGTCCGGGCGGGAGCGGGCCTTGCCCAGCATCGACATGCCGGCCTCGGAGACCTTCATCAGTTCGGTCCCGGTGGAGATCAGCGAGTAGGCGCTGCGGACCAGCACACCGCCCGGCTTGCACCCCGGCACCGGAACGTCGAGCACCGCCAACTCGCCGCTCTTGTAGTTCTGTACAACCTGCTTCACTCGAACTCCTCTGATTCCTAAGCCGTCAACCGAGTGCTCTGCCCGGACCCAGAGGTCGCGTCGCGATACCAGTACTCGAGGGTCAGCACATGCCACAGATGCTTGGAGAAGTCCCGCTGCCCGGCGGCGTCCTCGGCGACGAGCCGCTGAAGCGCGTCGCGGCGCAGGAACCCGGAGCGGACGAGCATGCCGTCGTTGACCACCTCGCGCACCAGCGGTGCCAGGTCCCGGCTCATCCAGGCGCGCAGCGGCGCGCTGAACAGGCCCTTGGGCCGGTACACGATCTCCCGGGGCAGGACCGACGTGGCCGCCTCCTTGAGGACGGCCTTGCCCTGCCGTCCGGCGATCTTGCGTTCGCCGGGCACGGCGAACGCCGCCTTCACCACCTCGACGTCCACGTACGGCACCCGCACCTCGGTCGACGCGGCCATGCTCGACCGGTCCGTATAGGCGAGGTTCAGGCCCGGCAGGAACATCCGGGCGTCGGTCAGGCACATGCGGTTGACGAAGTCGTCCAGGTCGTTGTCCTGATAGACGTCCGCGTGTTCGGTCAGCACGTCCTCGACCGTCCCCGCCAGGTCCGGATCGAGAAGGGCGAGCAGCTCATCCTGGTCGTACATGGTGTAGCTGCGCCGGAACGCGGTCTCCTCCGGCAGCTCGGCGAAGGAGAGGAACCGCTTCGCGAAGCGCACCGACCGGTACCCGCGACGGGACGTGGCGACCGGCAGCCGGTCCACGGCCGCGGACACCCCGCGCCGAAGGGGCCGGGGCACGCGCTGGTAGCGCAGCGCGATCAGGTTGGCCAGGTGCTTGCGGTACCCGGCGAACAGCTCGTCGGCGCCCATCCCCGAGAGCATCACCTTGACGCCGGCCTCCCGGGCGGCCGAGCAGATCAGGAACGTGTTGATCGCGGCGGGGTCGCCGATCGGCTCGTCCAGGTGGTAGGTCATCCGCGGCAGCAGGTCGAGCACGTTGGGAGCGATCTCGATCTCGTGCAGGTCGACGCCGAACCGCTCGGCCACCTGCCGGGCGTAGCGCAGGTCGTCCGGCATCGCCTCGAACCTGGCGTCCTCGGCGCGGAACCCGATCGTGTAGGCGGAGATCCCGGGCTGGTGACGGGCCGCCAGCGCGGTCAGGTAGCTGGAGTCGAGGCCGCCGGAGAGGAAGGTCGCCACGGGTACGTCGGAGAGCAGGTGGCGCCGCGTCGACTCCTCGACGACGGCGGCGATGTCCGGCCGCTCGCCGGAGCGGGCCCGCTCCCGGCCCTCGGCGGCGACGTCCTTCAGATTCCAGAACCGGCCGCGCTCCACCCGGCCGTCGGGCCGGCACCTCAGCCAGCTCCCCGGCGGCAGCTTCTCCGCCTCGCGGAACGCGCACCGTGAGTCCGGCACCCAGTAGTACAGCAGCGAGGCCACCAGTGCCGCAGGGTCCACCTCCAGCGACCCGCCGGTCACGGCGGCGAGCGCCTTCAGCTCGGAGGCGAACACCAGACCCTCGCCGCGCCGGAGCAGGAACAGCGGCTTGATGCCGAGCTGATCGCGGGCGAGCACCAGGTCACCGGTCCGCTCGTCGAAGACGCCGAACGCGAACATGCCGCGCAGCCGGGGCAGGCAGTCGGTGCCCCAGCGCCGCCAGGCCTCGAGGAGCACCTCGGTGTCGGAGGTACCGCGGAAGCGGACCCCGGCGGCTGCCAGTTCGGCACGCAGCTCCGGCGCGTTGTACAGCTCACCGTTGTACGTCAGGGCGAGGCCGCCCTTGGCCATCGGCTGGGCCCCGGTGTCGGACAGGTCGATGATGGACAGCCGGCGGTGCCCGAGGTGCACGTCGCCGTCACCGACGAAGTGGCTGTACCGGCCCGCCCCGTCCGGACCGCGGTGGGCGAGGGTATCGGTGAGCCGGTCGGTCACGATCTTGCCGTCCGGCCAGCGGTAAGTACCTGCGATGCCACACATGTCCTACCGCGCCTCCTGGTCGTTGTCCGCGCCCCGCGCGGCCCACATCGGCTGTCGCTCCGTCCGCCGCCGGCCCGTGGTGTTCTGCTGGGCCGGCCGCTCGCCCCGGCCGCGCAGCGCGGTGTGCAGCCCGTCCCACAACGTGCCGTCGGTCCGGTCCCGCGGATCGGGGTCGATCAGCACGACACCGATCACCGCGATGTGCTGGTCCGCGAGCTGCCGCGCCACGGTGTGCAGCCATGCGGCGCTGCCGTGCCCGGCACGCACGACGAGCACGGTCTGCGTGCCGAGGTACCGGAGGTCGGTCCACGCCGTGCCGGGCGCCACCGAGCCGACGCCGAGCCGGCGCTCCTGAGGCGACACGGCCGCGGCACGTTCGCCGCTGACCACGGTCGGGTCTCCGGGCTTCGGGCGGCGGTCCGCGAGCTGCGGGCCGGGCAGACCGTCGATGACGGTCACCGCGCCCTCCGCCGCCATCGCCCTGGCGAGGTCGAGGGCGATCACGCTGGTGTTGCGCGCACAGCCGAGTTCCAGCAGCGACACCGGCTCCGTGGAGCCGCGCACGGTGCGGGCGAGGTGCGCGGTGAGCCGTTCGCGTGTCAGCCGGGTCCGTCGGCGCTGCAAGAGCCTGCCCGACCGGCGGGGCAGCTCCGCCATGACCGAGGCGCCGAGGTTCGCCGCGATGTCCCGGCGCAGCACGGGGCGGTCCGCGACCACGACGCCGACCGCGGCGAGGGCGAACCCGAGGACGAGGCCGAGGACGAACCCGATCGCGGCGTCGGTGGCGGCGGCCTTGGGCAGGGAGTGCTTCACCGGGCGCGGGGCGTCCACGATCTCCGTGCCGGCGATGACCTGGGGCGTGCCGACACGCGCCTCCTCGGCGCGCTGGTTGAAATCGGCGATCCGCGTCGTGAGTTCGGCCCGGCGGGCGAAGAGCGACTCGATGCTCGCCGACTCCTCCGGGTCGGTCTCCGTTTCCGGCGATCGGTCTCCGATGTCCTTGTTGACCTGGGCGAGTTCGTCCTTCATACGGTCACGCTGGTCGAGCAGGGCCCTGGCCTCGGCGTTCGCGGTCGCGCGCATCCTCCGCACCTGGTCCGCGACGAACGCGTCGGCCAGCGCTCCGGCCCGGGCCACCGCTTCCGCGTCGCTGGCGCCCGTCACAGTGATCTTCAGCAGGTTGTTGGTGACGCCGGTGCCCCGGTAGTCCCGCATGAAGTCTTCGGGGTCTTCGGACGAGTGGAGGGACCGCAGGGCTTTTTCGGCGATCCGCGTGGTCCCCAACACCTCGACGTCGGTGCGGATCAGCGTTCCGGTGTCGTTCGGCTGGTCCTCCTTGTGCGCGACCAGCACCTTGGTGACCGCGGTCGGGGGCGGTGGCATCAGGACCGCCACGGCCGCGCCGGCCAGCAGTCCGAGGAGCGCCATGGCGCACCACAGGCGGCGGCGTCTGCGGACCGCGACCACCAGCGCGTGCAGGTCGAGGAGCGGGGTGGTGGCCGACGACTCCGGTGTCGTGCTCGTCGTCACGCTGAACCTCCCGTCGCGTGGCCGCGCACCGCCAGCGCCAAGGTGGCCTCGTCCGAAGGACGGCCGGCCGTCCTCGTCGGACGGGTCCGGACCATGCCGGCGACGACGATGCCGACGACCTCGTGCCGGCCGTCCGCGCACGCCTCGGCGATGCCGGCGAGCTCCTCCGCGGTCCAGCTCCCCGCGCTGAGCACGACCAGGGCGCCGGACTCGGTGTCGCGGTCCGGCACGACCGGCCGGTCCACCGAGACCCGCACCACCCGCAGCTGCGGGTCGCTCCTGGCCTCGGCGGCGAGCTGTTCGGCGGCCCGGCGGGCGATCTCGTCGCCGTCCGGTACGACAGCCAACAGCCGCCTTGGAGAGGGAAGTCGGGACCGGAGTCGTGCACACACCCGCCGGTAGCGGATCCGTCGGCCGGCCTCGTCGCCGGATGTCTGCGGGGCAGGGAGGTCCCACCGGGTGTCGATGCCGAGGAGCCGGCGGATCAGGGCCCGTGGGCCGCGGTCTTCCGGCCGGTGCCCGCCGCGCCGTTCGTCGGGCACGTCGACGGTGCCGAGGAGCGCCGAGCCCAGCGCCGCGGCGATCTCCGGTTCGGTGCGCAGTCTGCGGTTCGCCCGTGCGGCGACGAGATGGCCGACGACCGCGAGCAGGAAGAACAGCAGCGCCCCGGCGGCGACGAGCTGCGTCCTGGTCGGCGGCGCCTCGCCGGTCGGGCGGGCCGCCGGCCCCATGACGACCATGCCGGCCACGGTGTTCGCCGGATCGGCCTCCTCCAGCTTCGTCATGGCCTCCTCGAGCGACGTGCGCAGCTTCTCGAGCTCGGTGCGCACCTGCACGCTCTCCACGGTCTGTCCCGGATCGGCCGCGTCGGCCAGTTCGCTGATGCGGCGGTTGGTCTCCTCCACCTTCTTCCGCAGCACCTCGGGCTCCGTGGCCGCTTTGGAATCGGTGCTGCCGCCCGCGATCCGCGCCGCGAACTTGACGAACTGGTCGGCCACTTGGTCGGAGAGCCGCTGCGCGCGCTCCGGGGTGTCGGCCGTGCCCGAGATCTTGATGATGTTCCCGTCGGCGGCCTTGGCGGTCACTTGATCCCGCAGCTCGGCGCCGCTGACGCCCGGCCAGTCGAGCGCCGCCGCGGCGCGGTCGATCACCGTCGAACTGGTCGCGATGTCCACCTGAGTGAGCAGTTCGCGCTCTTCCCACTGTCCGGGCAACAGGACCGAGGCCGATGTCGTGTACCGCGGCGGAAACAGCAGAGAGGCGCCGTAGCCGACGAGCGCCCCCACCATGGCGAGGACGGCGAGGAACCGCCAGCGCCGACGGAGTATCCGCCCGATCGTGACCAGGCGTATCGTGTCATCGCTCAACGGCGCGGCCTCTTCCCTGCCCGGCCCGGGTCGCCCGCCGACACCGGAGCGTGGTCACGGCAGGCAGCGGCGTAGGCGGCGAGCAGCGACGCCTGCGAGTTCCGCCAGGAGAGCGGCCCGCTGATCCGCTCCTGGCCGATCTCGCCCATCCGGGCCCGCTTCTCCGGATCGTCCAGCAACACCGCGATGAGCTTGGCGAACTGGGCCTCGTCGTTGGCGGGCGCGTAGACGGCGGCGTCACCGGCGGAGACGCGCGCCTCCTTCAGATCGAACGAGACGATCGGCCGGCCCATCGCCATGTACTCCAGGACCTTGTTCATGGTCGACACGTCGTTGAGCGGATTCCGTGGGTCGGGGGAGAGGCACACGTCCGCGGTGGACAGGTAGCGCACCAGGTCGGCGTCCGGAACGCGCCCGGTGAACTGCACCTGCTCCGTGAGCCCGAGCCGCCGGGACAGCTCCACCATCGCGTCGAAGGCGTCGCCGGAGCCGACGAACACCGCGTGCCAGTCGGTCCGCCCGAACTCGTCGCGCAGCTTCGCGAGGGCGCGCAAGGCGTAGTCGACGCCGTCCTGCGGGCCCATGACGCCGAGATAGCACAGCAGATGAGGCTTGCCGCGCTTCAACTCCAGCTCGGGCGGCACCGGTTGGAACCGCTCGATCGCGGGTGCGCTGCGCACCACGAAAACGTCCCCGGGGCGTCGGCCGCCACGGCGCAGCGCGACGTCCCGGTAGCTCTCGTTCGTGGCGAGCACGACGTCCGCTGCCCGGTAGGTCAGCCGTTCCAGCACGCACACGGCGCGGTAGAGCAGATCCTCGCCGCGGCCGAACCGGGAGAGGTACAGCTCGGGCACCAGGTCGTGCTGGTCGAAGACGAACCGCGCGCCGCGCCGCCTCAGCCACAGGGCCGGCAGGAACAGCAGGTCGGGCGGGTTGCAGGCGTGGACCACGTCGACCGGGCCCACCTTCCGGGCCAGTCGGGCCGTGTGCCACAACGCCGATCCGTACTCCCGCAGGTAGCCGGCCGGCCCTCCGGTGGCCGCGCGCAACGGGTAGCGGTGGATCCGCACCCCGTCGATCTCCGCCTCCGGCTCCGTGTCCCGCTTGCTCCCCCGGGGACAGATGACGTGCACCGTCCAGCCCGCGTCGCGCAGCGTCGTGCACTCCTGCCACACCCGCCGGTCGAACGGCACCGACAGGTTCTCCACCAGGATCAGCGCGCGCCGGTCCGGCCGGTCGCCGCTGGTCGGGTCACCAAGCAAGGCCCACGTACCCCGGTTCGGCCCGACGCGCCTCGGCGTCGGGAAGGCGGACGAGGTCGACGATCACCGGGCCGCCGCCATGGGGCAGCGCCGACAGCACGGCCGGGTCCCTGGTCCCGACCAGGCACACCTCGGCGTGCTCCAGCACTTCGTCGACGGAGTCCGCGAGCAGCTGCGCGAGGTGCGGCAGCCGGGTCTCGATGTACTCGCGGTTCGCGCCGATCAGCCGGGAGAGGCTCACGTTGGCGTCGTGGATCCGCAGGTCGTAGCCCTTGCCGAAGAGCCGCTCCGCCAGCTCGACCAGCGGGCTCTCGCGTAGGTCGTCGGTGCCGGGTTTGAAGGACAGCCCGAACAGGCCCACCCGGCGCTTGCCGGTGCGCTCGACCAGCTCCACCGCGCGTTGCAGATGGTCGGAGTTGGAGGGCAGCACGTGGGCGAGGATGGGCACCGAGACGTCGGCCCGCTGGGCCGCGTGGACCAGGCTGCGCAGGTCCTTGGGCAGGCAGGAGCCACCGAAGGCGAACCCGGGCCGCAGGTAGGCGGGGCTGATGTTCAGCTTGCGGTCGGCCAGGAACACGTCCATCACCTGGTGCGAGTCCACCCCGAGCGCCTGGCACACGGCGCCCAGCTCGTTCGCGAAACCGATCTTCAGCCCGTGGAAGGCGTTGTCCGCGTACTTGATCGCCTCGGCCGTCGGGACCGGAACCCGGAACACCTCGCCGGGCAAGCCGTCGTACAGTGCCGTCACCGCATCGCCGCTCGCCGGGTCGAGTTCGCCGATGACCGTCTTGGGCGGATCGAAGAAGTCCCGCACGCTCGTGCCCTCGCGCAGGAACTCCGGGTTGACCGCGACCCCGATGTCCACCCCGGCCGTACCGCCGACGTACTTCTCCAGGATCGGTACCAGCAGGTTCAGGCAGGTGCCCGGGAGCATGGTGCTGCGGAAGACGACGGTGTGCCGGCCCCCCCGCTTCGCCCCCTCGGCCAGCGCCGCGCCGATCTGCTCGGTGACCCGCTCCAGGTACGTGGTGCACAGGCTGCCGTTGGGCTCCGACGGCGTGCCCACGCAGACCAGTGACACCTCGCTGCCCATGATCGCCTCGCGGACGTCGCCGGTGGCGCGCAACGCCCCGGTCCGTACGACGTCGGCGACGAGCTCGCCGATCCGCTCCTCGACCACCGGGGCCTTGCCGTCGTTGACCAGGTCGACCTTCACCTGGTTCACGTCCACCCCGATGACTTCGTGACCCATGCCGGCCAGGCACGCGGCCGACACGCAGCCCACGTAGCCGAGCCCGAAAACGCTGACTCTCATGACTCGTTCCTCCCCCCAGGCAGGCCTCCTGGCCTGCGATCCGCGCGCCGGGCCGGACGACGGCCCGCGCGCATCAGTAGGCGCCTTGCCCGTAGAGCACCGCACGCAGCGTCTTCCACAAGATCACTGTGTCCAGGGCGAGCGACCAGTCCTCCACGTACCGCAGGTCCAGCCGCACCGCCTCCTCCCACGACAGGTCGCTGCGTCCGCTGATCTGCCACAGACCGGTGAGTCCGGGCTTCACCAGCAGCCGCCGCCGGATGTCCGGCCCGTACGCGGCGCACTCCTCCGGCAACGGAGGCCGTGGACCGACGAGCGACATCGATCCGGTGAGCACGTTGAAAAGCTGCGGGAGTTCGTCGACCGAGTACCGGCGCAGCACCGCTCCCACCCGGGTCACCCGCGGATCCCGGCGGAGCTTGAACAGCGGACCGGCGCCCTCGTTGCGGTGGGCCAGCCCGGCACGTGCCCCGTCAGCACCGGTGACCATGGTGCGGAACTTGTACATGGTGAACTCGCGGCCGTCCTTGCCGACCCTGCGCTGGCGGTAGAACGCCCCGCCCCGACTGTCCGCCACCACGAGCAGCCCGACGAACACCATCAGCGGCGCGAACAGCACCAGCAGGATCGCCGCGCCCATCCTGTCGACGACCTCTTTGACCGCCCGGCGGCCCCCGGTGAAGATCGGCATGCTGACCCGCAGCAGCGGGATCCCGAGCACCGCGTCGACGTGCAGCCGGGGGCCGGCCACCTCCATCAGCACGGGTGCCACGACCATCTCGGCGTCGCTGCCTTCCAGGTTCCAGGCCAGCCGCTGGAGCCGGACCGGTGACCAGTGCGGGTCCGGTGTGACCGCGACGACACGGTAGCCGTCGTGGCTGACGTGCTTGGCGACGTCCGCCAGTTGACCGACGACCGGCACTCCGTCCAGTTCGTCACCGTCGAGCCCGAGACCGTCCGTCGTGCACACCGCGTCCACGCGCCAGCCGAGGTGCGGGAACTTACGGGTCCGGTTGATCAGGTCGCGCACGGTGGCCGGGCTTCCGGCGGCGAGCACCGGTCTCAGGCACCGTCCTTCCTTCCGTTGTTTGTGCAGCCACAGGCGCAGCACATACCGCGCGGTCATGGTGACGAGCGCGATCGCGGGGATCGCGACGAAGATCCAGAGTTTGATGTTGCGTGAGGTGAGGGCGATCCCGCCGAGCGCCAGTACGACGGTCGCCGTGAACAGTGAGCGTCCGAGTCGCCGGAATTCCTCGGCGCCCTGGCCGAGAACGGCCGGAGCCCATGACCGGCTCACCCCAAGCGCCCCCAGCACCAGCAACTCGGTGCCGAATGCGAGAATCCCCCACTTCTCGTGCCAGTTGGCCGCGTCCCGGGCCCCGAAGAAATTGCCGATCGCCGCCACCACGAAAGCGGTGGCCACGGTATCGCTGATGATCACGGTACGGCGATACCGCTGCTCCCAGTCGATCGCGGGCTGGCCGATTGCCCCGTTTTCCAGACGCCCGCGCGCCGACGGAAACGAGCTGACAAGTCCCCCTTGCCGCACAGAACCCCCCCAGGTCCCAGTGGTTCGACGTGTTCGCCTAACACTGTTCCTCCCCTCGGGAGGCCCCCGCCCCCCGCACTGTTCCTCCCCTCAGGAGGCCCCCACCCCCTGCACATGCCATCCCGGCTGTTTCAGACACTCAAGGCGCGCGGAAACCCGTCGAAACCTCGGGTGACCCCCGCACCCAAGGCTCCCTCTCGGGCTCCACGAATTGATCATCCACACGTCTGGCGCCGGGGACGCGACTGCTCGCTTGCCGTAACGCCGGACCTAAAGATCATTAATTGGTCGCCTCATGTCCGATCAGCTGAAGCACGGTCAATCTAGACCATCGGGACCGATATGAAGAGGGGGTGTGTGGAATTTGTGCTCAAGCTTTGAGACCCGATCCACCGATCGACGACCGCCTACGGGTGCCTTTGCGCCACCGCACGCTCCGAGACTCAACGCTATTGGCGGTCAGGGATATTGCCAGGGCGTCAGCTCGCTCCCACCATGGGAGCGCTCCCATAAGCGGCGTCCGCAGGAGGACCGTGTTTCTCCGCTTCTCGCACCTGCCGCCATGTGTGTGTGCCGCTCGGACCCTGTGGCCGTGCCGCGGCCGGGAGCCCGCCGAACTCCTCCCCGACCGACACTGGACACCTTGTGACACCGGCCCCCCGTACCACCCGCCGCCCTCGTTGCCGTGCTGCTCGCCGCCACCGCCGTCAGTGCCCGCGCGCACGACTCGTCGGCCTCCGCTCCCGCGCCGGAGCGCGCGCCGACGAGTTCGGCACCGACCGCCGCCTCCGACGGCACGGGCACGTCGCCCATCCGGCTCACCCTCGACGGCACGTAGACGCCACCCTGAACGACAGCGCGACGCCCAGGACTTGGATCATCTGCCGGGCCGCCGAGGACGCCACCCTCCCACGAGGGGCTGCGCCTGCCGGTGTTCTGGGCGGCGGGCGCCAGCCACGGCATCGGCGGCAGTCTCGCCTGATCAGCCGGCCTTCTTCCATTGCGGCCACTGCTCCAGCGCCGTGGTGACGCGGTTCGTCAGGGGCGGGATGGCCTTGCTCGCCTGTTCGTAGGCGGCGACGAGGTCTTCCAGCATCTTCGTGTTGCGCCGCACGTCGTCCGTCTCCGAGTCGAGCACGGAGGTGCACTCGCGGGCCGCGTCCCGGCTCTTGCTCAGCAGGGTGGTCCACGCGCGGCCCAGTTCGGGGTCGGGTACGCCCAGATGGTGTCGGGCGGTGGCCGTGTCGCGGGCGAGGCCGGCGCAGACGGGGCGCAGGGTGTCACCGTTGACGGCACCGGTCTCGGCGTCCGTCGACTCCTTGAACCACTTCGCGAACGCGGTGTAGCGAGAGGCCAGGGCGATGATGTCGGCCTGGCCGCTCGTCTTGAACCAGGCCAGCAACTGGAAGCTGCGCACCCGTTCGCCGGTGCCGGCGGCCGGGCCACGGTCGGGCACCGCCAGGGCCGTACCGCCGCCGCCCGTCACGGAACGCACGGCCACGACGGACGACGCCACGGCCAGGACCGCTACGGCGCCCACGGCGACGCGGGTCGGCCAGGACCGCCGTACGGCCTCGGGGAGCGCTGGGGGTCCTTGGGCGCGGGGGAGTCGGGCCAGGGGCGCGGCGACCAGGGCGGCGCCGAACATCGCCGGCGCGGCCGTCTGCACCAGGAGTTCCGTCAGCGGCCAGGACCCGTCGGGCAGCCAGTGGCAGGTGTTGCCCATGACCCGCAGCGGGCCCTGACAGCCGTCGGCGGACTGGAGCACGAACTGCCCCGCCAGCGCCAGGATCTGGGCGATGCCCGCGGCGGCGAGGGCGCGGGGCAGCCGGTGGGTGCGGGTGGTCACGGCGACGACGGCCGCCGTCACGGTCACGCCGGTCCACAGGGCGACGGTCCGCCACCACATGTAGACGACGCTGAAGGCCGTGCCCCGCTCGCCGAGCGGAGGGCGCCAGGTGTGGACGTACGCCATCACCGCCGCGACTGCGGCGACGCCGAGCACACCCCCGGCCAGTCCGGCGAGGAGCGTGGACCGCAGCCCCGTCGCCCGTGGCCGTCTGAGCAGCAGCACGGCCGGGTACACCCACAGCACCACCGCGGCCGCCGCGATCACGGGGGTCGAGCCCGCGACGCTCGCGCTCGTGAGAACCGTGGCGATCCAGGGCAGCACCGCCGCGTACTGCTGCTGCCCGCTCCAGGGGCCGGGGAACATCCGGCGGATGTCCTGCTCCAGACCGCCCGCCTGGTAAAGGTCCCCGGCCAGCCACAGCTTGCCCCCGCCCAGCCACCAGCCGAGACCGGCCGCCGCCACGACGCACCCCGCGACGGCCGCGACGAGCACCGCTCCGCGCAGCGCGCGCGGCGTGCCCGGTGTGTCCCGCAGGCTCAGCCGGGCGCACTGGGCCAGCCAGCAGACGTAGGCCACGGCCCCGAGGAACGGGAAGAGCAGAGGTTCCGGATGCGGGGGCCACCAGCCGGGGCCGATGGTCGATCCGGACAGCAACTCCCCGCAGACCAGGCCGAGTCCGAGCGCCGAGCCGGCCCGCACACCCGAGGGTCCGGGGCCGCCCCGGTGCGCGGCGTACAGGGCCGCGCGCCAGACCGAGACCGCGAGGAGGGCCGCCGCCAGGCCCCCGACGAGCCAGGCGGCCGGACGCTCGTCCCACCGGTCGGTCAGCGCGTTCCCGGTGACCAGGGTCACCGCGCCGAGCAGGAACAACGGCATGTCCGTCAGCGCGAACAGGCCAGCCGGGTCCTCCAGCGCGCGTCGGCGCTCCGCCCAGGAGGGATGACTGCGCCACAGCACCGAGACGCTCCGCGCCGGGCGGCCCGGCGTCCCGGCTCCCTCGGCCCGCGCCCGCCAGACGCGGGGATCGGCGCCCAGGGCCACGGCCCCCCGGTCGGCGTACAGCTCGCGGTGGCGCAGGGTGTCGGCGCGGGCCAGGACGACCAGCAGGAACAGGAAGGCGGCGGTCGCGATCTCCCGGACCATGTACGGCCGGGCGGCGGGCCAGAAGACGGCGTCGACGCCCATGAACCAGCCGAACTGCGCCGCGACCAGGCTCCCGCCGAGCACGAGGGTGAACGGGACGGCGGCCAGGGTGAGGAAGACCCGCCAGAGTGCCGTCACGGCGTACGCGATGTCCACGTCCCGGTGGCGCAGATGGGCCAGTTCGTGCAGGAGCACGGCCTGGAAGCGGGCCGGGTCGGAGCGGCGGACGTGCAGCAGGCCGTTGTTGAGGCAGAGGGTGCGCCGGCCCGCCCGGCCGAAGACGACCGCGCCGGCGTCGAGGGCGGTCAGGTCGACCACGAGGTCGGGCAGGGCGCGCACTCCGGCGATCCCGGCCAGCCGGGCGACCTCGGCCCGGACCTCGCCCTGCGGGTCCCGGCCGTGCAGCGGCACCAGACCGTGCCGCCGCCGCTTCCAGCGCGGCAGCAGCAGGTACACGGCCGTGGCGGCCAGCAGGACGACGGCACTGCCGGCCAGGCCGTACCACTCCGGCGTCATGGGGGCGCCCTTGGCGCACTCCTTGATGGCCTCCGCCTGGGCGTTGCTCCGCGTCACGTTGTCGATGAGGTTGCCGCCCGGGTCGTAGCCCGCCGCGAACTCGCAGAGGAACGCGACGTTCTGGGCGGGGTACGGCCGCAGAAGGCCGGTCAGCATCTCGACCGTGGCCGCCGCCATCGCGACGACGAGGACGAGGAAGCGCAGGGTGGTTCCGGCGGGAAGCGCGCCCGGGTCGGGCGCCGGCGGCGCGGGCGCCGGGCGGGGCACGGCCGCCTCCGTGGCTCCGCTCACCGGACCGCCCCGTCCTCCTGACGACCACCGCCGTCGCCCGGCCGGCCCGGCTCGCCCGGCTCGCCCGGCTCACCGGGCCGGTCGTCGCGGGGGTCTTCCGTACCCGCCAGGGCCAGCCGTGCGACCACGCTGTCCGCGAGACCGTCGGCGTCGGGGAAGCCGCGCCGTACCGCCTCCTCGTGCACCCGCCGCCGTACGGACGCCAGTTGCTCCCGGTCGAGGTGGGGCACCTCGGGCGGGGTGGTCGGGCGGCGGGCGGACGGGCGCAGCCGTCCGAGGGCGGCCGTGGCCCGGTTCATCAGCCGCCCGGTGCCGTCCGCGACGGCGGCGCGGCACGCCTCGTCGACCACCAGCAGGACCAAGGGCGTGACCATGGCCGCGATGGCGTCGAGGCCGAAGCCCAGCGGGTCGGACCGTCCGCCGGAGGACGCCCGCCGCATCCGCCGTACCACCAGGCCGTAGTCCAGCCCCGCCAGATCCTCGACCAACTGCCGTTCATCCGGCGCGTGTCGGTCGACGACACCCCGCACCACATCGAGCACGGTCGCACGCATGCGTCCGCTCCCTCCCCCGTCCGTTCCCCGTCCGCACCCGCACCGGGCGCGCTGTTCGGGTATTTCCCGCTGAAGCATGCCGTACGCCTGCCGGAACGCCCGGTTCACCGGACCGCCGGACCGGCCACGGCCCGGACCGGCCACGGCGGCTCGAAAGGGCCCCCGGCATTCAGCCGCCGTCGAGCTTCTGCTCGGACCAGATGGTCTTGCCCCGGCGTCCGAACCGGGTGCCCCAGTGGGTGGCGAGCTGGGCGACGAGCGCCAGGCCTCGGCCGCCCTCGTCGATGGCGCGGGCGTTGCGCAGATGCGGCGCGGTGCTGCTGCCGTCGGAGACCTCGCACAACAGGCTCCGGTCGCGGATCATGCGCAGCCGGATCGGCGGGCTGCCGTACCGGACGGCGTTGGTGACGAGTTCGCTGACGATCAGTTCGGTCGCGAAGGCCAGGTCCTCCAGGCCCCAGGCCGCCAGCTGGTGTTCGGCGAGCCGGCGTGCGGTGGCGACGACGGCCGCGTCCTTGGGCAGTGTCCACTCGGCGAGGCGGTCCTGTTCCAGGCCGCGGGTGCGGGCGAGCAGCAGGACGGCGTCGTCCTCGCCCTGGCCGGGCAGGAGGGCGTACACCGCGTCGTCGGCGAGCTGGTGCAGGGGGCGGTCGGGATGGCTCAGGAGGCGGAGCAGGGTCTGCCGGGCGCCCGGCACCGAGCGGACCAGACCGTTGGTGTACAGCGCCAGCAGGCTGCCGTCCGGCAGCTCCACGCGCAGCGCCTCGTACCCGCCGCCGCCGGTGCCGAGCAGCGGCCCGGCGGGCGGTTCGAAGACCATGGGCTCGCCGAGCGCGCCGACGGCCACCGGGGGCGCGTGCCCCGCGCTGGCGGCCGTACAGGTACGGGTCACCGGGTCGAACACGGCGTACAGGCAGGACGCCGTGACCGGCCCGCCCGTGTCCCGCGTCAACGAGACGGTGGTCTCGTCGAGGCAGGAGAGCAGTTCCTCCGGCGCCAGGTCCCGCACCGCCAGCGTCGTCAGTGCGGTGCGCAACTGTCCCATGGTGGCCGCCACTTCGACGCCGCTGCCGGTGACATCGCCGACGGTCAGGGCCACCCGGCTGCCGGAGAGGGGGATGACGTCGTACCAGTCCCCGCCGCCGCCCTGGGTGCCGGGCAGGTGGAGGGCGGCGGTGTCGACCGTGGCCAGCTCCGGTGGGATGCGGGGCAGCAGGTGGCGTTGCAGGGCGGTCGCGATGGTGCGCTCACGGACATAGCTGCGGGCGTTGTCGATGCTGAGCGCCGTACGCTGGGCCAGCTGCTCGGCCAGGGAGAGATCGTCCTCGTCGTACGGCCGAGGGTCACGGTGCCGGTAGAAGCAGGCGACCCCGAGGACGGTGCCGCGCACCACCAGCGGGGTGATGAGGAGCGAGTGCACACCCGCGTCGGTCAGCCGCCGGGCCCGCTCGGGATCGGTGACCAGCCACGGCTCGTCCGGCGTCAGGTGGGTGACGAGCCGGGGCGAGGCGTCCTGGAGGCTCCGGGTGAAGGGAGTGGGGAAGGGGAAGGTCGTCAGCTCGCCCGAGGGGATCTGCGCCGTACGGTCGTGCACCGAGCGGAAGGCCACCCGGCGCAGGGGCACGTCGGCGTCCACCGGTCCTCCGGACAGCGCGGCGCCGCGCACCGCCTCGTCCAGCACGTCCACCGACACCGCGTCCGCGAACCGGCCCACCACCACCTCGGCCAGCGCGTCCGCCGTCTCCCGCACGTCCAGGCTCGTGCCGATGGCGTGATGGGCGTCGTGCAGGATGTCCAGCCGGTCCACCGTGTGCTGCCGCGCGGAGACGTCCTCCACGACGGCGACGCCCAGGACGTGTCCGCCGCCGGGACGGACCCGGAAGGCCGACACCGAGATCACCATCTCCTGGTCCGGGTCACCCGGAGGCCGGCCGCGGATCAGACGGCCCCGGACCCGCGCCTCTCCCGTGAGCACCTGACGGGCGAGCGAGAGGAGTTCGGGATCGTGGAAGCCCTCCGCGACCTCGTCGATCCGCCGCCCGAGCACCGCGTCGCTGGGCAGCCCGCGCACTGCGCGCCCCGCGGTGTTGTAGCGCACGATCCGCAGCTGCTCGTCGAAGACGTACAGGCCCATGGGCGCCTGGGTGAACAGCGCCTCCAGCACGGTGGCGGACAGGTCCCCGCTGTCGTCCCGGGACGCCATCGCCGGGCCTAGCCCCGCACGCCGGCGGCGGCGCCCGGGGCTCCTGGGGCTTCGGGGGCTTCCACGGTCAGGATCACGGCAGCCAGTTCGCTCGCACCCCACGCGAGCGTGCCTCGCGCACCGTGGCCACCGCGCTCGTGATCGCCGAGAGCGGCGAAGACGTGCGGCGAGTCGGAACCAGGAGAGCGGAGCCGGTCGGGAACACCCTCCGGGGAGACCAACGCGCAGGTCTGCGGGTCTGCGGTGAGACCGTGATCGGCGATGGGCGGATAGCGGCGCATCACTGGCCCCTTCGGCGTGGACACCGGGCTCTCTCTTGAGACCCTGGCGGGTGGGTGGCACGGCAGCCATCGGGGTGAGCCGAGCGGGTGAAGGGTGCGGGCCCGAGGGCCCCAGGGGCGGGGTACGTGAGCGATTCCGACCGGTGGTCGGGCCGCGTGAGCGGCCGGTGCCGAGGCCGCGGCCCGTGCGCCGCTCACGGCCCGGCCGCGCTCCGACTCCGGGGAGCGGGCGAGCATCTCGCGCAGCTCACCGGCACCGACGTCGGCGCCGAACGGCTCGGTGTCCGGTTCGAGCCGTACCCCCTCGGCGAGCGGTCCCGCCAGGGCCGGGTCGAAGCCGAACGCGTCGACCAGACCCGCGACGACGGCGAGGGCGTCCGGTTCGTCACCGGCGATCGCGATCGCCTTGCGCCCCGGCGTTCCCAGGGCGGGGCCCGTACTCCAGGTCGTGGTACCCCCTGTGGTTGAACGCCTTGACCACCCGCGGTCCGGGCAGATACGCCCGCACGATCTCGCTGGAGGAGGTCAGCGGGTCGTGGCCTGAAACGCCGACGCGACGGGAACGCCGCGGTACTTGCCGAGCGGGACCGCGAGGATGACGACGTCGGCCTCCGCAGCGGCCTCGGCGGCGGTGACCGGGACGGCGCCGGGAGTGAGGACGTCGACGGTGAGGGCGATCCTGGCGGGGTCACCCGCCCCGGCGATGAGCACGCGACGGCCGGCCGCCAGGGCCGGACGCGCCGGCACGGTGCCGACCTTCCCCGCTGCCAGGATGCCGACGGTGCGTACGGCGGTGCTGTGCGTCTCTTCTCCGTTCCTGCTGTCGGCGTTCCGGGTGTCAGCCCGCCAGGAGGTCGCGGACCATCGGGACGACCTTCGTGCCGTACAGTTCGACGGCCCGCAGGCGCGCGCTGATCGGCTGCGCGCCCGTGGTGTAGATCATGTCGAACCGGCCGACGCCGAGCGTCTTGATCGCGTGGGCCATCTTGCGGGCGACCGTCTCGGGCGAACCGATGTAGAGGGAGCCCCGCTCGATCTCGGCCGCGTACTCCTCCTTGCGGACCGGCGGCCAGCCCCGCAGCGCGCCGATGCGGTCACGGATGACCTTGTAGTGCGGCCAGTGCAGCTCCCGGGCCTGCTCGTCCGTGTCGGCGATGAAGCCCGGTGAGTGCATGCCGACCGGGTGAGCGGTCGTACCGAACTGGGCGGTGGCCCGCTCGTAGAGGTCGATGTACGGCGCGAAGCGCTGGGGGGCGCCGCCGATGATGGCGATCATGAGCGGGAAGCCGTAGCGCGCGGTGCGGATGACCGACTGGGGTGATCCGCCGACACCGACCCAGGTGCTCAGCCGGCCGGACTCGGTCTTGGGGAACACGTCGGCGTCGTCGAGCGGAGCCCGCTGGGTGCCGCTCCAGGTGACCGGCTTCTCCTCCAGCAGCTTGGCGAAGAGCTCGATCTTCTCCTCGAACAGCACGTCGTAGTCGGCGAGGTCGTAGCCGAAGAGGGGGAAGGACTCGGTGAACGAGCCGCGCCCGAGGATAACCTCGGCCCGGCCGTTCGACAGCGCGTCCACGGTCGAGAACCGCTGGAAGACGCGGACCGGATCGTCCGAGCTGAGCACGGTCACACCGGAGGACAGGCGGATACGGCTGGTGCGCGTGGCGATACCGGCGAGCACGGTCTCCGGGGTCGAGATCGCGTACTCCGGGCGGTGGTGCTCACCGAGAGCGATGACGTCGACACCGGTCTCCTCCGCGAGAACGGCCTCCTCCAGGACCTGCCGGATGGCGCGGGCGTCGGAGACCGGAGCGCCGGAGTCGTCCTCCGGTACGTCGCCGAACGTGTCCAGACCGAAGACGAGGTCAGACATGGGGGCTCTCCTTCGCGCGCTGTTGCTTCACGCGACAACCTTTACTTGTCCTCATTGATGTGTCAACTAACTCGCGGAATACGCGCGGGCGCGACCGTGTTGCACGGGGATAGTTGATACATCCACTTCGTGGAAGGCTTGAGGACGATGCAGTTCGGCATCTTCACCGTCGGTGATGTGACCACCGACCCGACCACGGGCCGTGCGCCGACCGAGCACGAGCGGATCAAGGCGATGGTCACCCTCGCGCAGAAGGCGGAAGAAGCCGGGCTGGACGTCTTCGCGACCGGTGAGCACCACAACCCGCCGTTCGTGCCGTCGTCCCCGACCACGCTGCTGGGCTGGATCGCCGCGCGCACCGAGCGGATCGTCCTGTCGACGTCGACCACGTTGATCACCACCAACGACCCGGTGAAGATCGCCGAGGACTACGCGATGCTCCAGCACCTGGCCGACGGCCGGGTGGACCTGATGATGGGCCGTGGCAACACCGGGCCGGTCTATCCGTGGTTCGGCAAGGACATCCGCGACGGCATCGGCCTCGCCATCGAGAACTACGCGCTGCTGCACCGCCTGTGGCGCGAGGACGTCGTGGACTGGGAGGGCAGGTTCCGCACCCCGTTGCAGGGCTTCACCTCCACCCCGCGCCCGCTCGACGGAATCCCGCCGTTCGTCTGGCACGGCTCCATCCGCTCGCCGGAGATCGCGGAACAGGCCGCGTACTACGGCGACGGCTTCTTCCACAACAACATCTTCTGGCCCAAGGAGCACACCAAGAAGCTGATCGACCTGTACCGGCAGCGGTACGCGCACTACGGCCACGGCACCCCCGAGCAGGCCGTCGTCGGGCTCGGCGGCCATGTCTACATGCGGCCCGCCTCCCAGGACGCCGTCCGGGAGTTCCGCCCGTTCTTCGACCACTCACCGGTGATGGGAGGCGGGATCTCGATGGAGGAGTACATGGAGCAGACCCCGCTGACCGTCGGCACCCCCGATCAGGTCATCGAGAAGACGCTCGCCTTCCGTGAGCACTTCGGGGACTACCAGCGTCAGCTGTTCATGGTGGACGGCGGCGGAATACCCCTGAAGACCGCGCTGGAGCAGATCGACATGCTCGGTACGGACGTCGTACCGGTGCTCCGGAAGGAGTTCGCGAAGAACCGGCCGGCCGATGTGCCCGACGCGCCCACCCACGCGTCCCTGCGCGCGGCCCGCGACGCGGAACGCCCGCACCCCACCGAATCGGCGGCCTGACGCCCAGGCGCCCGGCAGGCACCCGGCAGGCATACGGCAGAGGAGAACGAGGAACGATGACCGACAACTTCATCGGGCACACGGCGAACGACGGCGTGGCGCCCGACCGGTGGGCGAGCGCCCTGCACCTCTTCGACGACGGTGCCGGCGTACCGCACGAGGAGACCACCACGGAGCGCTGGGAGCGTGCGCAGCTGCTCTTCGAGGCCAAGGACTACATCGGTGCCGCGCGGCTGCTCGCCCCCGTCGTGGAGGAGGCCCCGGAACAGACCGGTCCCCGGCTGCTGCTGGCCCGCGCCTATTACCACTCCGCTCAACTGCGGCGCGCCGAGGAGCAGTTGCGTGCGATCATCGAGCGCGATCCGGTGGAGCACTACGCCCACCTGATGCTGGGCCGCACCCTGCAACGTCAGGGCCGGCAGGACGAGGCCGAGCCCTTGCTGCGCATGGCCGCCGTGTGGTCGGGCGAGTTCCCGGAGGACGACTGAGCGGCGCGGCCGGGAGGCACGTGGGCTCCGTCCGGGGTGTCCAGGGTGCGGGCCCTGGACACCCCGGCGGCTTGAGGGGCGGGTCTTGGGGGGCAGGCCTTGAGGGGCGGGTCGCGAGGGTCGGGTCCTGAGGGTGGGGCGGTCAGAGGCGATCGGCGTGTGACGGTGTCGGCGACCGGTGTGTGAGGGCGTCGACGAACGCCTCCAGTACCTGAGCCACACCGTCCTCGTCGTTGGAGGGCGCCCGGTGCCGCGCGGCCGCCAGGACGTCCGGGTGGGCGTTGGCCATGGCGTAGGAGTCCCCCACGGCGCCGAGCATGGGCAGGTCGTTGGGCATGTCGCCGAAGGCGGCGATCTCGTGGCTGCCGATGCCGAGCCGGCCGCTCCAGGTGATGAGGGTGGTGGCCTTCGTGACGCCGGGCGCGCTGAACTCGACCAGCGACAGCCCGGTGGAGTGCGTGGTCTCGGCGTCCGGCCCGGCGGCACGCCGGGCCTGTTCGTAGAAGGCGTCGAGCGCGAGTGCCGGATGGTGGGCCAGGATTTTCAGCGCGGGTCTGCCGGAGGTGAGGGCGAGGATCTCCTCGGCCGCCCCGATCAGTTCGACGGCCTTGTCCCCGAACGACCAGGCCGGGTACGTCGGTTCATGCCCGAAGGCCCCGTCGAACTCGACCGCGAACGAGACACCCGGGATCGCGGCGCGTACGTGGTCCAGGAGCCGCCGGGCCGCGGCGGCCCGGAGGGGGAAGGTGTGAGCGACGGTCCCGTCCGGTGAGTGAACCGCGGCGCCGTTCGCGGCGATGACGGCGTGAGGCCCGACGCGCTCCAGCAGGTCCGGCACGCTCCGTGGCGGACGGCCCGTGACGAGCACGACCCGTATTCCGGCCCCCTCGGCCGACGCCAGCGCCGCTCGCGTGCGCCGCGACAGCGTGCCGTCGCTTCGGAAGAGTGTGCCGTCCAGGTCTGTCGCCACCAGCTTCGGCGGTGTGACGAGCGGTGGGGCGGGCGTGGCTGCCATGGGCGCCGCTACCTCCTGCAATCTTCGGTGAAATATCAACTAGGCTTACACTCTCTCTCATGGACGAGGCGGTGCGTTGGCTGACGCCGGAGGAACAGCAGGCGTGGCGGAACTTCATCCGCCTGCATGACAAGCTCCGGGGTCGGTTGTCGCGCTCGTTGCAGGCGGAGTCGAATGTGTCGGCCACGGACTTCGCCGTGCTGGTCGAGCTGACGGACGTACCGGACGGTCGGCGCAGGTTCCAGGAGCTGGCCCGGGCGCTGGAGTGGGAGAAGAGCCGGATGTCCCACCACATCGCCCGCATGGTGAAGCGCGGACTGGTGGTCCGCCAGGAGTGTCCCGAGGACGGCCGCGGCGCCTTCGTGGTGATCACGGAGGAGGGGCGCGCGATGATCGAGGCCGCCGCGCCGCGCCACGTGGAGGCGGTGCGCGAGCTGTTCCTCGACCATGTGACGCCGGCGGAGCTGCGCACGCTGGCCCAGATCTCCGAGCGCGTGGTGGAGAAGCTGGAGGACGAGAACCCGTCCTGAGGGCGCTTTCCCGGTCCTGATCGGATGAACCTGGCCGAAGAGCGCGCTGATGAAGCTGACGCATCAACCTTTCCGGGCCCGGCCCGGCCTGGTCGCCGGGCGGCACACGTGCCGGCACGGATGTGCCGTGGGGCGGACCTCCGAACGGTTCACCCCACGGCACCTCGGCGTACGGCGGCCGGCGTCAACGACAGCAGGGAACTAGCCGCGCCACGGGCCGGTCACCGCGAAAGTGGTGCCGGGCGTGTAGCAGTTGACGTACATCGTGTCGCCGTCGGGGGAGAAGGTGACCCCCGCGAACTCGCCCCACTCCGGCTCCTGCGCCGTACCGCCCGCCGCGGTGGCTGACGCGAGGGCCTGGCGGCCCCGGGCCATCGGGTACACCTCGCCCTTGCGGGTCACGCCGAAGACGTGCTGGGCGCCGTTGCCGTCCTCGCACACCATCAGGCCGCCGCCGGGGGCGAGGCAGATGTTGTCCGGGGACTCGCCGGGCAGCTGCACATCGGTGTCCGGGCCGAACACGACGACCAGGGTCAGCCGGCGCCGCGCCGGGTCGTAGCGCCAGATCTGGCCGTAGTGGTCGGCCGCGGAGCCGTCCGCGCCGCGGGCGAAGGACGACACGAAGTACACGCAGCTGCCGCCCCAGTAGCAGCCCTCCAGCTTCTGCGCGTGGGTGATGCCGCCGGGGCCGTAGTCCTGCAACCGGGTGGGAGTGGAGGTCGCCAGCGGGTCGGGTACGTCCACCCACTCGACGCCGTCGAAGCGCGTTCCCGGCTCCTGGACGGGGGACAGGTCCGGCACGCCCGGCACCCGCATCGCCTGGAGCCGGCCGCCCGCGCGCAGCGAACCGACGCCGCCGAGCGGCTGGTGCGGCAGGAAGCGGTAGAACAGGCCGAACGGCTTCTGGAAGGCGTCCTCGGTCTCGTAGACGACGCCGGACCGCGGGTCGATCGCGACCGCCTCGTGCTGGAAGCGGCCCATCGCGGTCAGCGGGACCGCGCCGGTGCGGTGCGGGTCGGTGGGGTGGACCTCGAAGATGAAACCGTGGTCCTTGGTGTAGCCGTTGGTGCCCGCCTTGTCCTCGGTCTCCTCACAGGTCAGCCAGGTGTCCCAGGGGGTGCGGCCGCCCGCGCAGTTGACGGCCGTACCGGCGATGGCGACCCGTTCGGACAGCACGCGCTGGTGCGCGTCGAGCGTCAGCGCCGTACAGCCGCCCTTGCCGGCCGGATCGTAGGTGAGGCCGCTGACGGTCGGGACCGGGATCGGCGCGGTGACGCGGTTCTCGTGGTTGCGGACGAGGTGGGTACGGCCTCCTCTGCCGGCGAAGGCGGCCATGCCGTCGTGGTTGGAGGGGACTCTGCCCTCTCCGGAGCGGAGCTGGTCGCCCTCGCGGGAGAGCACGGTGTAGCGGAAACCTTTCGGCAGGTCGAGCAGGCCGTTGGGGTCGGAGACGAGCGGACCGTAGCAGGCGTGGCCCAGGTTCTGTGCGGCGGCGGTGCCCGCGAAGAGCTCGGACAGGGCCCCGGTGAAGGCGATGCCCGCTCCCAGGGCGCTCGCTGTGGCCAGGACCTGACGGCGTGTTGCAGACATGCGGCAGAAACCTTCCTGTTGGCGGACAGGAACTGTGATCCCGCTGTGTCTATCACCTGCCGCGGGCCGCGGGAACCACGCGTGTACCAGGTGTCACGTGTCGTGACGTACGTCAGGTGTCGTGACGCACGTCGGGTGTCCGACCGGCAGCGGTGACCGGGTCGAGGGCAGGAGGCCGATCAGCGCGGCGGCGGTGAACGACGGCCGAGCGCGCGCGGTATTACAATGTTCAAGCGTAGTCGGGGGAAAGGGCGGACATGTCCGCACAGGAGGTCGCATTCGGGCCGTTGCTGCGCGCACTGCGACGGGCGAAGTCGTTGACGATCGAGGCCCTGGCGGAGGCCTCCGGGGTCAGCGAGCGGGGCATCGGCGATCTGGAGCGCGGGCGGCGGGCCGCGCCGCAACGCCGGACGGTGGCCGCGCTCGCGGACGGCCTCGGCCTGGACGACGCCGACCGGGAGCGGCTGCTCGCCGCCGCCCGCGCCGGACGCACCCCCGGATACAGCCCCGTCGGCGTCCGCTCATTCCCGCGCGGCATCGAGGACTTCGTGGGCCGCGCGGACGAGCTGGCCCGCCTGGAGGCACTGGTCGAACCGCCCCGAGAGGACCGTGCCCACGCGGCGGGCGAACCGCCCCGAGAGGACCGCGCCGGCGGGGCGGGCGGCGGTGTCCCGGGCGACCAGCCCGTCGTGGTCGTCATCCACGGACCGCCCGGCACCGGAAAGACCACCCTGGCGCTGCGCGCCGCCCGCCGGCTCGCGGACCGCTTCCCGGACGGCCAGCTCGTGGTGGACCTCAGGGGGACCGACGACAGCCCACCCGCCCCCTCCGAGCTGATGGTCCGGGTGCTCAAGGCCCTCGGCGTGCCGGACCGCGACCTGGCCAAGGCGGGACCGCAGACCCACCCCGCCCTCTACCGGCAGGTCCTCGCCGACCGCCGCTGCCTGCTGGTGCTGGACAACGCCCGTGACGAGGCGCAGGTACGCCCGCTGCTGCCGGGCTCGGGCGGAACGCTCGTCCTGGTGACCAGCCGCCGCCTGCTCACCGGACTGGACGGCGTGCACCGGCTGCCCCTCGGCCGGCTCGAACCCGCCGAGTCGGCCGCCTTCCTGGCCTCCCTCGTCGGCGAGGACCGCGCGACCGCCGAGCCCGAGGCCCTGGAGGAGGTCGCCCGGCTCTGCGAGCACCTGCCACTGGCCCTCAGGGTCGCGGGCAACTGGCTGGCGACCCGCACGGGTTGGACCGTGCGCCGGCTCGCGGACCGGCTGGCGAACGAGGAACGGCGGCTGGACGCGCTGTCCGCCGGGGACGTACGCGTGGCGACCGCGTTCGACCTGTCCTACCGGCAGCTCACGCCCACGGCCGCACGCCTGTTCCGCCGCCTGTCCCTGGTCCCCGGCCCGGACGTCGGCGCCGCCTGCGCCGCCCGGCTCACCGGCCAGGACGTCCACGACACCGAGGACACCCTGGAGGAACTGGTCGAGGCCGGCCTGCTCGCCAGCGCCGAGGACCGCTACCGGCTCCACGACCTGCTGTGCCTGTACGGCCGCTGCCGCCTCGCCGCCGAGGACAGCGAGGCCGGCATCGAGCGGGCCCGCCGGTCGATGTTCCGCTGGCTGCTGGAGACGGCCGTCGTGGCCGGCCGGTGGTACGAACCCGGTCACGGACCCCCACCCGCCTCCTGGCGCGGCACGGTGGACCTCTCCAGCGCCGACCGGGCCCGCGAGTGGCTCCAGGCCGAAGCCGCCAACTGGCTGGCGGCCCTGCACGCCGCCGCGGCGGACGGCGACCACGCCACCGTCGTGGAAGTGGCCGAGTCCCTGCACTGGTTCTCCGACCAGTGGATCTTCTGGGGGCACTGGCCGGAGGTCTTCGGCACCGCCGCCCGCTCCGCCGAGGCGCTCGGCGGCCCACTGCTCGAAGCGACCCAGCTCAACTACCACGCCTGGGCGGTGATGATCTGCGAGGGCCGCCCCCGGGACAGCCTTCCCCACAGCGCCCGCGCGCTCGACGCGGCCAGGCGGGCCGGCGACGCCGGGCAGCAGGCGTGGGCGCACGGGTACGCCGCCTGGGCCCACCACCTGCTGGACGAGGACGGCCCGGCCGCCGAGCACAGCACCCGCGCCGTCGCTCTCTTCGAGGCCGCCGGCGATCTGCACGGGATGCTCCAGGCCCTGATCTCACGCGCCCTGGGGCTGAGGGGCGTCGGGCGCGTCGAGGAAGCGATCGAGGTCTACCGGCAGGTGCTGACCCGACTGGACGAGGACGGCGACCGCGTCGCACCGCACATCGCCGCCTTCACGCGGTCCAACGCACTCGCGGGCCTGGGGGCCTCCTACGGCCGCCTGGGGCGCTGGGGGGAAGCGCTGGAGTACCTGCGGACCTCGGTCGAGCTGTCCCGGACGGGCGGCAACATCGCCCTGGAGAGCCGCTATCTCCTCTCGCTCGGTGACGTTCTCCTCGAAGCCGGCCGTCCCGCCGAGGCCCGCGAGGCGTTCACGCGGTGCGTCGCCCTCGGCAGCGACGCGGACCCGCAACGGGTCGCCGCGGCCCGCTCCCGGCTCGCCCGCCTGGACAGCGACTGACACCGCCCTCGCCTGGCGTGGGCGTCAGGCGAGGGGCAGGCCTGTCGGCTGCTCGTCCTCGCCCCGCTCCAGGTGCAGGGTGCGCCACTCCCGGGGAGAGAGCCCGTAGGCGGCGCGGAACGCCCGGCTGAAGTGGGCGGGGTTGACGAACCCCCAGCGCCGCGCCACCGCCGAGACGGTCGGCGTCACGCGCCCGCGACGGGTGAGTTCACGCCCGCACGCCTCCAGCCGCCGCTGCTGGATGAGACGGCTGACGGTGACGCCCTCGCCCTCGAAGAGCCGGTGCAGATAGCGGACGGATATGTGGTGCGCCCGGGCGATGGATTCCGGTGAGAGTGAGGGATCGCCGAGCTTCCGGTCGATATGGGCGCGGACGCTCAGCATGAGATGGTCGCGGCCGTCGTCCGGGTCCCGTCCGGCCTGATCGGTGATCAGGGTGGCGAACAGGTCCACGACATGGCCGGCCAGCCGGTGCCCGACAGCCGGCGGGTAGGAGGGGGCCGCGTCGGCCAGCGTGGCGAGGAAGGGCCGCAGCACCGCGCCCAAGCCGTGCCCCGTGTCGATGGCGGTACCCGTGACCCGTCTGATGTCACCGTCCGCGACGCTCAGCACATGGCGCGGAATCTGGAAGACCTGGGTGGCGAACCGCTGCGGATAGGTGAAGGAGAACGGCCGTGTGGTGTCGTAGAACACCAGGTCGCCCTCGCCCATCTCGGCCCGCCGGCCGTCCTGGATGAAGGTGGCGGTGCCCGACACCTGGAGGCCGACCGCGACGAGGGCCTCCGGTGAACGCTCGATCAGGGCCGCCGTGCGGCTGACCCGCTTGGCGTCGGCCTCCATGTGCGAGACCCGCAGATATCCGAGGGAGTCGGTGGCGATCCTGCCGTCGAACCGCTTGCCGTCGCGGGGGGTGACGGCGACCGGTACCAGCGCCCTGCTCACCGCGTCGTTCCAGAACGCGACCTTCTCCTCGTCCGGCACCGCGTCGGTCGTCAGCACCAAGCTCAACTGGCTCTCCTCGGCATGGGTGGCACGGGCGCCGTGATGGTCGTGCCGCCCGCCACCAGCCAACCAGCAGGCACCCGGGGATCACCAGGAAGAACGCAGGCAGAAATGGTCAGGTGAAGTGCCGCCACAGTGCCGCGACCGCGGGTGACGCCTCACCCGGAGGGCGCACCAGCATGATCTTCCAGTGGGGTGCGTGGTGCCGGAACCCGTAGGGGGTCAGGTCGGGGAAGCGGTGCGCGATCGACCGGGGCAGGATGCAGATCCCCAGGTCGTTGCGGACCAGCTCGGCCGCCGCCACGATGTCGTTCACCTCGAACGTCGTGGTCCGGTCGACGCCCGCGGCCCGGAAGGCCCGGTCCACCGAGTGGCGGATCGCCCAGCCGGGGCTGAAGTCCACCAGCGGCAGCCGGGCGGCATCGGCGAGTTCCACCTCGCCCTGGGGCGTCGTGGCCCCCACGACCCGGCGTGGCGAGGCGACCAGCACCATCTCCTCCTGGGACAGCAGCCGGGTGGTCAGCCCGCGCTGCTGCTGGCGGTCCAGCGCCACCACGGCCAGGTCCACCGTGCCCTCGCGCAGCGCCTGCCGGATGTCGGCGACCGCCGCCTGCCGCAGCTGCACGCCGAGCCCCGGATGCTCCGCCCGCAGCGCGGCCAGGGCATGGTGGAGTCCGGCCCAGACCCCCTGCATCGTGCCCACCGTGATCCGGCCGCGCAGCTGCCCCCGCACCGCGTCGACCGCCTCCCGGGCGGCTTCCGCGGCCCGCAGGGCGGCGCGCGCCGCCGGCACGAACGCCTCGCCCGCCGGCGTCAGCGCGACGCGGTGGGTGGTGCGGTCGAAGAGGGGAGTGCCCAGCTCGCGTTCGAGGGTGCGGACCGTGCCCGACACCGCCGACTGGACCACGTGCAGCTGTCGCGCCGCCGCTGTGAAGCCGCCCGCGTCGGCCACCGCGACGACGACCTCCATCTGCCGCAGATCCATCGTGTGCTCCTTCGGGCGGGTGCGGGGGGTGCGGGGGTGCGGGGTGCTTGGTCCGGGGCGGGGCCCGTGCCGCATCGTAGGGTGCGCCCGACGGCGGGACGGCCGCGTCAGGCACCTACGAACGGAATGTCGACCGGGCCGTTCGGCGCCCTCAGTCGAGGGTTTCCCCGTCCGGGGTCGGCTGCGCCGCCCGGGGCCGCTCGAAGGCCCAGTAGGCGAGCGCGGCCAGCGGGAGCGCGGCTCCGAGGACGGTGAGTCCGGCCCAGCCGCCGGCGTGGTAGACCATGGCCCCGAGCTGGGAGCCGACCGCGCCGCCGACGAAGAACATGGCGATGAAGGCGCTGTTGAGACGGGCCCGGGCGCCGGGGTCGAGCGCGTAGACGGTGTGCTGCCCGAGGATGAGCGTCGCCTGTACGGCCATGTCGATCAGGATCGCGGCCAGGGCTATCAGGACGATGCTGTGGCCGCCCAGACCCGCGAGCACGAAGGCCAGCGCGGCGACCACGAACGCGGCACCGGTCATGGGCCGAGTGAGTCCTCGGTCGGCCCAGTGTCCGGCGAACGGGGCCACCGCCGCACCCGCCGCGCCCACGAGCGCGAAGACGCCGACGCCGACCGGTGAGTAGTGGAAGCGTGGACCGGTCAGGACGAAGGAGACCGTGGTCCAGAACGCGCTGAACGCACCGAACATCGCCGCCTGGTACAGCCCGCGGCGCCGCAGCGGGGGATGGACGCGCACCAGGTGGACCGTGGAACGCAGCACGTGGTGGTACGGGACGGAGGTGGTGGGGGCGTGGTCGGGGAGGGCGGCGCGCAGCGCCACCGTGAGCACGGCCATCAGGACGGCGGAGCCGAGGAAGACCACCCGCCAGCCGGCGACGTCGGAGACCAGGCTGCTGAGGGTCCGGGAGAGCAGGATGCCGGTGAGGAGACCGCTCATGACCCGGCCGACGACCCGGCCCCTGGCGTGGTCCGGCGCGAGGCTCGCGGCGAAGGGCACCAGGATCTGGGCCACCACCGAGGTGGCACCGCTGATCAGCGCGGCGATCAGCAGCACGGGGAAGTTCGGGGCCAGTCCCGCCACCACGAGTGCGGCCGTCGTGACCATCAGCAGGACGGTGATCAGATTGCGCTTCTCCAGCCGGTCGCCGAGCGGGACCAGGAAGACCATGCCGAGGACGTAGCCGATCTGGGTCAGAGTGATCAGCGTGCCGGCGGTGGCCGCGCTGATCCCGAACACGTCGCTCAACGACGACAGCAGCGGCTGCGCGTAGTAGAGGTTGGCGACCGTCATCCCGGACGCGACGGCCAGGAGCGCGACCAGCCCGCCCGGCACGCCGTGCCCATCCTGCGCGGAGCCGGTCCCACGCCGGAGATCACGTGGTGTGGACATGTGCACCTTCTTTCGTCACGCAGCCACAACGCCCCCGCCGTCGGCCGCCTTCCTCATCTGGCGCGATCGTTCGGGATGTCAGTCATCTCGCTCGGAGATGACCGCGCGAGGGTCGGGCGCCGACGTCACCCACTTCGGCCGCGGTTTCCGCGCGGCCCACCGCATGTCACTTCGCGAGTGGCGCAGCCGTACCGGGCCGACCGGGGAGGCCGTGAGCGGGGACGGCTGACCGGCCGAAACTGTGCACGCAGCGGCAAGTGTCCGAACCGCGGCGCGGCCCGCGTGCCGGTCGACGCGCCCTAGGCTGGGTAGCCGTGTCGGTGGAGCCGCCTCCGGCGCCGCACGCCTGCCTGCCCGGCCGCGGGGGAGGGGCCGGCACCCTTTCCGACGGCCCGGTCCCGCGAACGGCCGGGCCCATGCGCAGGAGTTCTCTTGCCAGACGACGTTCCCGCCCCCGGGGCCGCGCCCGTCCTGGAGCGGCTGACACGCGCCTTCGTCGAGACGTACACACTGCCCGCGTCCTCGGACCCGGACGCGGCCGGCGCCAAGGCGCGGATGGCGTCCCTGTGGACCGGTGACGGAGGGGACGAGCCGGACATCGAGGAGGAGTGGCTGGCCCTGCCGGGCAGCGACGGCCACCGCGTCCGAGTGCGCATCCTCCGCCCCGCCGGCAGCGACGAGGCCCTGCCGGTCGTGCTCTACCTGCACGGACTGGGCTGGATGCTGACCGACGCGTACGCGCACCGGCACCTGGTGACGGACCTCGTCCTCGGAGCGGACGCCGCCGTGGTCATCCCGGAGTACGACGCGCCGGACGACAACCGCTATCCGGGCGCGGTCGAGCGGGCGTACACCGTGGCCCGGTGGATCGCCCGGCACGGCCCGTCGTGCCGGCTGGACGGGAGCAGGATGGCCGTCGTCGGAGCCAGCGCGGGCGCCCAGCACGCCGCCTCGCTCGCCCTCCTGGCGCGGCAGCGCGGCGGTCCCGCCTTCCGGCACCAGGTGCTGCTCTGCCCGGTGACCGACGCCGCGATGGACACCCCCTCCTACGACCAGTTCGCCGACGGCTACTTCCTGAGCCGCGCGGCCATGCGCGACTACTGGGAGCAGTACGCACCGGACCCACGGGTCCGGACGCACGACACCGTCTCCCCGCTGCGCGCACCCACCCGGTCTCTGCGGGGCCTGCCGCCGACGCTCGTCCTGACCGCGGAGGCGGACGTGCTCCGCGACGAGGGCGAGGCCTACGCCTCCCGCCTGAGGGAGGCGGACGTCCCGGTCGTGTCCATCCGCTACCACGGGACGATCCACGGATTCGTCCTGTTCGACGTGCTCCGCGGCACCGTCGCGTCCAGGGCGGCCCGCATCCAGGTGACGGACACCCTGCACACCGCCCTGCACACCGCCTGACCCGTCCGCCCCAGGGCCGCCGGGGCTCCACCACGCGTCCGACCCCCCGACCGCCTGGATGCCGCGATCCGACGGAACGACGCCGTCGGACGGGCCGGCGGCCGGTGAGCGCGCTCAGGCCACAGGTGGTGCGCACACAGTCAATCCGCCCTCTTGCGCCCGCCCTAAGGTCTCGGACGTACCGGAGGTTTCGCCCACGGCGTGGTGGCGCGCTCCGCGCACGAACCGGACCACTGACCCGTCCGGACGCCTCGCGGCCCCGGCACCCGCCCATGAGCCACCCATCCGCCCGACAGCCGGGCGCGGGCGGCACCCATCCCACCGACCAGGGAGTTTCCCCATGTCCCGTACCGACACACCCACCGTCGTCCTCGTCCACGGAGCCTTCGCGGACGCGTCCAGCTACGCCGAGGTCATTCCCCGGCTGATCGCCCGCGGCCTGGACGTCGTCGCCCCGGCCGTGCCCAACCGCAGCCTGATCGGGGACGCCGCCTACGTCGCCGCGATCGTCCGCCAGATCCCCGGCCCCGTCGTCCTGGTGGGCCACTCCTACGGCGGCGCCGTCATCACGGTCGCCGGGACCGAGGACAACGTCAGCGCGCTGGTCTACCTGGCCGGTTACGCCCTGGAGGAGGGCGAGAGCCTCGGCGAGCTACAGGGCCGCTTCCCCGACTCCGACCTGGCCGCCGCCCTCGTCTACACCCCGTTCCCGATCGAGGGTTCGGACCAGCCCGGAACCGACGTGTCGGTCCAGCCCGACAAGTTCCCGGCCATCTTCGCCGCCGACGTCGACCCCCGCCTCACCTCCGTCCTCGCCGTGTCCCAGCGCCCGCTGGCCGCCCAGGCGTTCAGCGAGCCGGCCCCGGCCGCGGCCTGGAAGACCAAGCCGTCCTGGGGACTGGTCTCCTCCGCCGACCACACCATCAACCCCGACGTGGAGCGCTACGGGTACCGGCGGGCCGGCATGACCACCGTCGAGGTGGACTCCTCCCACCTGGTCATGCTCGCCCACCCCGAGCACGTCGTCCGTCTGATCGAGGACGCCGTCCGGGCCACCTCCCGCTGACCACGGCCGGCAGCCGGCCGTCCGTCGCCCCGCGGCATCCACTGTCCACCCCTGACCGAGAGCGAACGATGAACCCACCGATCTCGCGCCGAACCGTGACCACGTCCCTCCTGGCCGGCGCCGCCGCCCTTGGAACGGCCGGAATCGCGCACGCCGCGCCGGCCGACGCCGGCCGTCCGGCCACCGGACACGGCCGCCCGGCCGACCCCACCATCGTCCTGATCCACGGTGCGTTCGCCGACGGCTCCAGTTGGCGCGCCGTCGTCCAGCGCCTGCTGCGGCAGGGCCACCGTGTGCTGGTGCCCGCCCTGCCCCTGCGCGGACTGGCGAGCGACGCCGCCTACATCCGCAGCGTCCTGGAGAGCGTCAGCGGACCGATCGTCCTGGTCGGACACTCCTACGGCGGCGCCGTCATCAGCCAGGCCGCTGCCGACCTCCCGCGCGTCAAGGCGCTGGTCTACATCGCCGCCTTCGTCCCCGAGACCGGGGAGAGCGCCCTCCAGCTCACCGACAAGTTCCCCGGCAGCACCCTGGGACAGGCGACCGTCAGCCAGCACTACCCGCTGCCCGACGGCGGCCAGGGCGAGGAACTGGTCATCAGGAAGGACCTCTTCCGCAACCAGTTCGCCGCCGGCGTCCCCGTGCCGACCGCCCAGGTCATGGCCGCTGGCCAGCGCCCGATCACCCTGGCCGCGCTCCAGGAGCCGGCCACCGCCGCCGCCTGGAAGAAGATCCCCAGCTGGTACCTGGTGGCCACCGAGGACCGCAACATCCCGCCGGCCGCCGAACGCTGGATGGCCGAGCGCGCCCGCGCCCACACCGTCACCGTCCGCGCCCCGCACGCGGTGTCCGTGAGCGACCCCGGCCCCGTCACCGACCTGATCCTGCGCGCGGTCCGGTCCGTCCGCTCCGGTCACTGACACGACTCCGTCGCCCGCTCCCGCGCCGGCCCCCGGGCCGGCGCACACACCTGCCACGGCGCCCGTGTGCCCCGAGGAAGAAGCACCATGACGTACCGTCGCATCCTGCCCGCCGTGCTCGCCTGTTGCGCCGTGCTGACCGCGTGTACGAGCCACAGCGCGGACGACACCGCCGGTGGCGCCAGGCGCGCGTCCGGCGCCGCCACCCGTACGCCGTCGGCGACCGCCTCGGGGCCCGCCGGCGGCGGCACCTCCAGCACAGCCGAGCCGACCCGCACGGGTACGGCGGCGTCGCCCGCCGCACCGGTCCCGAAACGCTGCCGCACCTCCGACCTGAAGGCGTCCCTCGGGCTCGACCACCCCGGGGCCGGCCAGGAGAACTTCGCCCTCGTGCTGACCAACCGGTCCCCGCGCACGTGCAGCCTCTACGGCTTCCCGGGTGTGGCCTTCGTGAACGCGGCGGGCGAGGCCGTCACCCCGGACCCCGAGCGGGCCACCGGCCAGCGGCAACAGCGGGTGACGCTCGCCCCGGGGGCCGATGCCTGGGCGGGGCTGAGCTACACCGATCCGGCGATCACCGGTGTCACCACCGTCACGCCGGAAGCGCTGCTGGTCACCCCGCCCGACGAGACCACCTCGCTCTCGGTCCGCTGGACCGGCGGCAAGGTCTCCAACACCGGAAAGGCGTCCGTGCCCCAGGTGAGCCCCCTCAGAGCGGGCAGCGGGGCCTGACGCACCCGTCCCGGCCCCGCCCCGTCCCTTCCCGTCTCGTTGTGAACAAGCACGTCCAGGAGCCAGCGTGTCCCGCACCCGCCTCCGTGGTTTCTCCCGCTCCGACACCACCCGCGCGGAAGCCTTCAGCGACGGCGTGCTGGCCATCGCCGTCACACTGCTGGCCCTCGGCCTCGCCGATCCACCGCACCGGCCGGGCGGCCTCGGCCACGCCCTGCTGGCCCAGTGGCCCGCCTACCTCGGCTACCTGGCCTCCTTCGGATACGTGTCGGTCATCTGGCTGAACCACCATCAGGCCTTCGTACGGGTCCGCGTCATGGACCGCGGGCTGCACGCCGCGAATCTGCTGCTGCTGTTCAGCACGGCGGCGCTGTCGTTCCCCACCGCGGTCCTCGCCGACGCGCTCCAGGCGGACCCCGCCGGTTCCGACGCCCGGGTCGCCGTCGCCCTCTATGCCGGGCTGGCGGCGGTGATGTGCCTGAGCTGGGTGGCCTTCTACCACCAACTGGCCCGCCGACCTGACCTGTTGACCCCGGACGTGGAGAGCACGTACGTACGGCACGGACGCCTGCGCTCCTGGGTGGGAGCCCTGACGTACGGCGCCGCCGGGCTCCTCGGCGTCCTCGTCGCGCCGCTGCTGGCGGTCGCCGTCTTCGTCGTGCTCCCGGTGTTCTACTTCATCACCAGCGATGGGTTCCCCGAGGGACGGTGAAGCGCCCGGCTCCGTCAGGTGGTGGGCTCGGTGGTGGACTCCTGCGGAGGCCGGGCCGGGAGGGTGAGGACGGCCAGGAAGGCCAGGACGGCCACCGTGGCGAAGAAGTAGAAGCCCCAAGGGTGGCCGATCCCGGCGGACACCAGGGCGCCCGTGATCGACGGGCCGACGATGGAGCCGATGCGGCCGATGCCGGACGCGGAGCCGAGCGCGGTGCCGCGGACGGAGGCCGGATAGAAGTTCGTCACATAGGCGTAGACCAGCACCTGCGCCGAGAAGACGAACACGCCGGTGAGGAAGACGACGGTGTCGAGCAGCAGGTCGCTGTCCATCTTGACGCTGAGACAGGCCAGCATGCCCACCGAGACCGCGAACCAGCCCAGCGTGGTGAGTTTGATGCCGCGCCGGTCGGCCACGAAGCCGCCCAGCACCAGGCCGGCCACACCGCCGACGTTCAGGACGAGGAGCTGGGTGACGGCCGTGGGGACGGGGTATCCGGCGTCGTTCATGAGCTTGGGCAGCCAGGTGTTGAGGCCGTAGACCAGCAACAGGCCCATGAACGAGGCGACCCAGATCCCGATGCCGGCGCGGAGGTAGGCCGGCTTGAGGAGTTCGGTGAACGGAACGCGCTCGGCGCCGGGCGCCTCCTGGGCGCGGACGAACGCCTCCGACTCCGGCAGCCGGAACCACTGGACGACGGCGACGACCAGTCCGGCGACACCGAGGACGTAGAAGAGGACCTTCCAGTCGTCGGTCACCTGGAGCGCAAGGAGCGAGGTGATCACCGCACCGGTGTGGTAGCCGGTCATGGTCAGCGTGCTGGCGCGCGCCCGCCGGCTCGCCGGCATGTGCTCGGCCATCATCGTCAGGGACACGGGCATGCACGCGCCGAGTCCCAGACCGGCCATCAGGCGGAGTGCGGCGAACATCGTGACCGAGCCGGCGAGCGGCACCAGGAGCGTGAAGACCGAGAACACCACCACCGAACCGATGAGCAGCAGGCGCCGGCCCAGCCGGTCGGCCAGCGGACCGACCAGCACCGCGCCGATGGCGACGCCGACGAGCGACAGCGTGGCGACGGTGGTCGCGTCGCCCGCTGTCATGCCGAGGTGACGTGTCTTGAGCAGGGTCGGGATGATGGCGCCGAGGACCACGAGGTCGTAGCCCTCCAGCAGGACGGTGATCCAGCACAGGACCACCGTCCAGAGGTTGCGTCCGGCGGTGCCGGTCCCCGCGGTGGTGCCGGACGCGTTGGACGAGGCGATGGATGCCATGGCGGTGTTCCCCCTGTGAGCGGCTGCGGGAGACGGAGATGGGGAGGGTGCTGAGCGGTGGTGCTGAGAGTGGTGCTGAACTCCGGTTCAGAACGGGTACGCGGCGATGTCCGGCCGCACGGTGAGCCACTGCGTCTCGGTGAACGCCTCGACGTTGGCGGCTGCTCCGCCGAACCGGGAGCCGGTGCCCGACGCCTTGACCCCGCCGAAGGGCGCGTTGGGCTCGTCGCTGACGGTCTGTTCGTTGATGTGGACCTTGCCGGAGTCGATCCGGTCGGCGAGCTTCATCGCCGTACCGACGTCACCGAGGATGCCGACGGACAGGCCGTACTCGCAGTCGTTGACGATCCGCGCGGCCTCCTCCGGCGTGGAGAAGCCGATGACCGGTGCGACGGGTCCGAAGACCTCCTCGCGCCACGCCGGCATGTCGGTGGTCAGGCCGGTCAGTACGGTGGCGCGGTACCCGGAGCCCACGATCTCGCCGCCCGCGGCCAGCGTCGCGCCCGCCGCGACGCTCTCGGTGACGATGCCGTGCACCCGCTCCAGCTGCCGCCGGTCGATGATCGGGCCGAGAGCCACGTCCTCCCGGGCCGGGTCGCCGACGGGCAGCGCCCGGGCCTTCGCGGCGAGCGCGGCGGTGTACTCGTCCAGCAGGGACTCGTGCACGAGGTGGCGGCCGGTCGTCATGCAGATCTGCCCCTGGTGCAGATACGAGCCGAAGGCACCGGCCGAGGCCGCCTTGCCCACATCGGCCCCGGGCAGCACCACCAGGGCGTTGTTCCCGCCGAGTTCGAGGTGGGCCCGCTTGAGGAGACGGCCGGCCCGCTCGCCGATCGCCCGCCCGACCGGTGTTGACCCGGTGAAGGAGATGACGCGCACCTCGGGGGCCTCGACGACCGCCTCGCCGACCGAGCCGTCGCCGGGGAGCAGGTGGAGCACACCGGAGGGCAGCCCGGCCTCCTCGAAGACCCGCGCGATCACGACACCCCCGCTCACCGCCGTGCGCGGATCCGGCTTGAGCAGCACCGCGTTGCCCAGCGCCAGCGCCGGAGCCACCGAGCGCAGACCGAGGATCAGCGGGAAGTTGAACGGCGCGATCACGCTCACCACACCGGCCGGACGGCGGCGGGCGAACGACCAGCGGGGGTCCTCGGAGGTCAGCACCTCACCCTGCGGATACGTCGGCAGCGCCGCGCACTCGAAGCACTCGCCCCGCGCCAGCTCCACCTCGAAACCCGCCTTGGCCCGGACAGAGCCCGCCTCCCGCACCAGCCAGTCCTCGATCTCGGCGGCGTGCTCGGTGAACAGCTCACCCGCGCGGCGCAGTACGGCCGCCCGGGCCTGCGGAGAGGTGGCCGCCCAGGCCCGCTGCGCCTCGGCGGCCCGGGCGGCGGCACGGCCCACCTCCTCGGCAGTGGCCAGGCCCACGGTGCCGAGCCGGTCCCCGGTCGCCGGCTCGACGACCGGCTGCTCGCGGGTGGCGTCCTTCCAGCCGTCGCCGAAAAGCTTCTTGCTCCAGACGTCGCTGTCCAGGAGTGTCATCGGATTCCCTTCGTGAAACCGCCGTGCGGCCAAGGCTCGCGGTCGGAACGTGCTCAGGAGGGCGTGGTGAGCGCCGTGTCGACCTGGACGAGCCGGGGGCCGTCCGGGCGTTCGGCGAGGACCGCCCGCAACTCGTCCACGCCGTCGACGTGCCGGGCGGGCACCCCGTAGCCCTCCGCGATACGGGTGAAGTCCAGGCCGGGGATGTCCAGGCCCGGCGCGTCCGGCACACCGAGGAGGCCGCCGAACCAGCGCAACGCGCCGTACGTCCCGTTGCGCAGCAGCACCACGGTGAGCGGAACCCGGTGCTGGGCGGCCGTCCACAGCGCGGTGATGCCGTAGTTGGCCGAGCCGTCCCCGATCACCCCCACGACCGGCCGGCCGGGCTGGGCCATGGCGACCCCGACCGCGCCGGGCAGCCCGAACCCGAGACCACCGGCCGCCGGGAAGTAGTAGGAACCGGGCCGGCGCAGGTCCATCTGACGCCACCACGAGGAATTGGTCGAGGTCGACTCCACCACGTACGCCGTGTCGGCGGGCAGTTCGTCCCGCAGGGCCGCGAAGACCTCCTCGGGATGCGGGCGCGGCCCCTCCGCCGAGCGCGGAGCCGGCACGGCCCGGTAGTCGCCCGAGGGCACCTCGGACGCGTCGAGCGCCTTCACCAGCAGGTCGATCACCGCGCCGGGATCGGCGACCAGCGCCTCGCCCATCGGCGCCCGCGCGGCGGCGGACGCGTCCTCCGTCACCTGGATCAGCCGGGTGCCCGCCGGCAGATACCGGCCGGGGAGATGTTCGTGGTAGCGGAAGACGGGGGCGCCGAGCACCAGCACCAGATCGTGGCCCTCGAAGGCCTGGCAGATCGGCTCGATGCCGGCGGGGAGCACACCGCGGAACAGCGGGTGGCGGTTGGGGAAGGGCAGCCGGAAGAGCGACGGCGCCGCCCACACCGGGCCACCGAGCCGCTCGGCCAGCCGTACCGCGTCGTCGAAGCGGCCGGCCGCGTCGATGTCCCCGCCCAGCACGAGCGCGGGCCGTCGCGCGCCGGCCACCGCCTCGGCCAGCCGGTGCCCCTGCTCGCTCCCGGGCACCCCGGCGCGCTCGACCCGCCGGTCCAGCACGGCCGCCGCGTTCTCGTCCGCGTCGGCCGCCCAGTCGTCGTACGGGACGGAGAGGTAGGACGGCCGGCGCTGCAACCGTGCCTCGAAGACGGCCTGGGCGAGCGCGCGCGGTACGTCCCGCGCGCACGCCGGTTCGGCGGCCCAGCCGACGAGCGGCCTCATCAGCGCGGGGGCGTCGACGTTGGCGAGGTTGGCCTCCGGTCCGATGGCCGGCCGCACCTGCTGCCCGGCCACGATCACCAGGGGCGTACGCGAGGCCACGGCGTTCGTCAGCGCGCCCATCGCGTTGCCGGAGCCGGAGGCGGCGTGCAGATTGACCAGCACGGGTTGCCCGGTCGCCTGGGCGTAGCCGTCCGCCATGCCCACGGCGGCACCCTCGTGCAGGCACAGCACGTACTGGAACCCGTCCGGGAGGCCGGTGAGGAAGGGCAGCTCGTTCGAACCGGGGTTGCCGAAGACGGTGGTCAGTCCCTGGCGCTCCAGGAACTCATGGGCGATGCGGCGCACGGACGGCACAGGCGTTCCTCTCGGAAGTGACGCAGCACACGCTAGGGAGCGCGCGACCTGGCCACCAATAAATGTTGGCGCGCCGCGATATAGACTCCATCGATATGAGCAGCTTCGATCTCAACCTCGCCCGGGTCTTCGTGCTGCTCTACGAGACAGGCAGCGTCACGGCCACCGCCGAGACCCTCCATGTCACCCAGCCGACGGTCAGCTACAGCCTGGCCAAACTGCGCCGGCACTTCGACGACGACCTCTTCCGCCGCACCGGCCGCGGTCTGACCCCGACCGCCGGCGCCCGCCGTCTCTACGAGCCGCTGCAACGCGCCCTGGCCGACATCGACGGAGCGATCCGCCAGGGCGACGACTTCGACCCCGCGACCATGGCGGGCCGCTTCACCCTCGCCCTGTCCGACCTCGGCGAGGTGACCCTGCTGCCGCGCCTCGTCGCTGCGGCCCGCGCACGCGCGCCCCGGGTGTCGTTCACCGTCCGCGCCCTGGACGTCGACGACGCCGAGGGCCAGCTGCGCTGCGGCGAACTCGACGCCTTCGTCGCCACGCCCGTCCTGACCTCCCACCGCACCGTGCGCATCCCGCTCTTCCACGAGCGCTACGTCGGCATGGTCGCCGCCGACCACCCGCGCGTCCGGGGCGCCTCCGTCACCCTGGCCGAGCTGGCGGCCGAGCACCACGCCACGGTGTACGGCCCCAGCGGTCATGTCGTCCCCCGGTCCGTGCTCGCCACCCACGGGCTCCTGGACCGTGCCGCCGTGGACGCCACCCGCTTCTCGATGCTGCCGTACCTGCTGGAGCGGACCGACCTGATCGCGATCGTCCCCGAGTACGTCGGGGAGGTCTTCACCGCGTCCCATCGCCTGCGCCTGGTGCGCCTCCCGTTCGAGACCGAGCCGATCGAGGTCGCGCTCTACGCCCGGCACGAGGCGTCCCGCAGCCCGTCCCAGCGCTGGCTCGTCCAGTTCATGGCCGACGTGCTGGGCGAACGGGTCAGCCCGGCCCAACTGCCGCCCAGCGCCTAGGGCGTCTCGTTTGCCCGGCACCGGGTACGGCGCCGCCCGGCCGGTCACGCCGGCCGGGCGGTGGGGGTCTGCCGCGTGCCGCTGCCGCTCACCCCGTGGGATCGAGGACGACCGGCAGTTCCGCAAGGCCCCGGAAGGCCGGGAACGGGACTTCCAGCCACCGCGGTTCACCGGTGGGGTCGGCCAGGGCCATCCGGGGGAACCGGTCGAACAGGCGGGTGAGGGCCAGCTGTGTCTCCAGCCGGGCCAGCGGGGCTCCCAGACAGTAGTGGCTGCCGTGCCCGAAGCCGATATGGGCGTCCTGCGCGTTGCCCGGCCGCCGCACGTCCAGCTCGTCCGGCGCGTCGAACTTCAGCGGATCGCGGTTGGCCGAGCTGAGCGCGATCTGGACCAGGGCGCCCTTGGGGATCAGTGTCCCGCCGTACTCCACGTCCTCGGTCGCGTAGCGGAACGTCGCGCTCTCGACGGAGCCGTCGAAGCGCACCAGTTCCTCGACCGCCGCACGGATCAGCTCCGGGTCCTCCCGTACGGCGCGCAGCTGGGCGGGATGGGACAGCAGGTGGTGCACGGCGTTGCCGATGAGGTACGCGGTCGTCTTGTGACCGGCGAACATCAGCAGGAACGCCGTGGAGACCAACTCGCTCTCCGTCAGCCCGCCGTCGTTGTCGCGGGCCGCGATGAGCGCGCTGAGCAGATCGTCACCCGGACGCTCCCGCTTGGCGGTGATGAGGTCCGTGAAGTAGGCGTGCAGATCCTCCTCCGCCCGCTGCTGGGCCCGCTTGGCCTCCTCGCCGAAGCCGGTCTGCGCCACCGTGGTGGACAGGTGCTGCATCCGCGCCCGGTCCTCGGGCGGCACGCCGAGCAGATCGCAGATCACGATGATCGGCAGCGGGAACGCGAACACGGGCAGCAGGTCCAGGCGCTCCCGGGTCGGGCACTCGTCCAGCAGGTTCTGGACGATCTCCTCGATCCGTGGCCGCAGCGCCTCGACGCGCCTGGGGGTGAACGCCGAGTTGACCAGCCGGCGCAGCCGCGTGTGCTTCGGCGCGTCGGAGTTGAGCATGTTGTCGTCCAGCGCGACGGACGAGTCACCGAAGATCCTCCGGTAGGCGTCCATGGCCCCGTACATGTCCTTGCTCAGCCGCGGGTCCGACAGGGCGGCCCGCGCGTCGTCGTACCGGGTGATCAGATACGTCTCGTTGCCGTGCGGCGGTCTCATGGGGCAGACGGGCGCCGCTGTGCGGAGATGGGCGTAGACCGCGTGCGGATCGCGCCGGAACTCCGGGGTGCACCGCTCGGCCGCGGCGACGGCCTCTTGCGTGGTGGTCACGGACGACTCCTGAGGTCGAAGAGGGTCTGGGCGTTGCCGCCGAGAATGAGCCGCTGGGACGCCTCGTCGACCGGCAACTTCTCGATCATGTGGATGAAGTCCTCCAGCGGCGCGGCCATCGGCGGCGAGTCGGTGCCGAACAACATCCGCTCGGGGCCCAGCACTTCGGCGTTCAGGCTCAGGTGCGCGGGGCTGAACGGGCTGGTGTCGACGTACATGCGGCGCAGGGCGGCGGCCGGGTCGGCGGCGGGCCGCATGGCCTTGGCCGCCGGCTCGTCGGCCGCCCGGTCCTCGGCCTTCGGCGCAGCGGAGCCGGGCGGACCGGCCTGGGGCCGCCCGGAGGGCGGCGCCCCCCCGGCCCAGTGCCGGGGGCGCGCCGCCGTCTGGAGGCGCTCCGGCAGCAGCGCCATCGCGCCGCCGCCGGTCGCGCCGATCAACCGCAGACCGGGGTACTTGTCCAGCCATCCCGCGAACGCGATCATGGCCATGCCCATCGTGACGTCGCCGAAGCGGCCGATCTGCTCGACGAAGCCGATCTCGTCCACCCGTTCCGTGCCGACCGGTTCGGCCGGGGCGTGCACCAGCACCGGCACCCCCGCCTCCGCGGCCAGCGCGAAGAAGGAGTCGGCACGCGGGGAGCCGAGCAGCTCCCCATGCACGCTGGACGTGGTGATCAGACCGACGAAGGCCGGGTCCGCGAGGGTCTCCCGGACTCCTTCGAGGTGATCGTCGTCGCCGAACGGGTTGGCGTACACGTAGCCGCGCAACTGGTCGGGGAACCTGCGGATCAGCCCCGACATCCAGGCGTGGAAGCCGCGCAGCCGGTCGCGTGGCTGGGCGTAGTTGTCGACGCCCGGCACCCGCGCCATCGCGCCGGCCCCGACGGGGCTGCCGATGATGGTGAGGTCGATCCCGGCCTCGGCGCGGGCGGCGAGCATGCCGTCGACGTCGGTCAGGCTCGGGGGCATGGGGAAGCGTTCGGCCGCTTCCGGTGGGGACAGATGCCCGTGGATGTCGATGATCACGTGTCGGTTTCCGGTTTCGGTGCGAGTGCGCGGGTGACCGCGGCACAGTCCTGGTCGCCCAGTCCTTGCTCGGTGGCGCGGACGTGGGTCTCCGCCGCGGCGGTCGCCAACGGCAGAGTCAGGCCGACTGTCGCCGCCTGCTTGGAAGCGAGCATGAGGTCTTTCGCCATCAGCCGCAGCCGGAAGTCCGGCTCGTCGAAGCGGCCGGAGGCCAGGCGCCGGGACTTGAACGCCATGACCGGCGAGGCGAAGCCGCTGCCCGCGATGGTCTTGAGGACCAGCTTCCGGTCGAGGCCGCAGGCGCCCGCCAGTTCGGTGGCCTCGGCCAGCGCCTGCACCTCTATGCCCATCAGCAGGTTGAGGAGCAGTTTCATCCGCATGCCGGACCCGAGTGCGCCCAGATGGACGACCTCCTTGCCCAGCGTCTCCAGCAGCGGGCGGGCGGCGTCGAAGACGCGCTTGTCGCCGCCGGCGAACAGCCGCAGCTCTCCGTCGCGGGCGTGGTCGCGGTTGCCGAGCATGCCGACGTCCAGGACCGAGGGCGCGTCACCGGCGATCTGCACGACCTCGTCGGGGGCGACGGTGCTGGCGCAGATCAGGACGCCGGGGTACGGGCCGTCGGCCAGCACGCCGTCCGGGCCGTGCAGCACGGCGCCGAGGGCCTCGCCGTCGGACACGACGCAGAGGGCGGCGCTCGTACCCGCGACGGCGTCGGCGGGGTGGGCGGCGGCGTGGGCGCCCGCCTCGGAGAGCGGCGCGGTGCGCTGCGGGGTACGGTTCCAAACCCGGACCTGTATCCCCTGGTCGAGGAGGCGACCGGCCAGTCCGGCGCCCATCGTGCCGAGACCGAGGACGGCGACGGGGCCGTTGACGGTGCCCGTCATGCGGACACCCCCTTGGTCTCCTTGATCACACGGAACCGCATGGACTGCCGCTGGTCGACCCACTCGCGCAGCGGGGCCACCAACTCCTGGTGCTCCGCGCTCTGCTGCCAGGCGAAGAAGTCCTCGGCCGACCGCCACTCGCTGGTGATGACCCACTGGCGGGAGTCGTCGACGGGCTCTCCGAGCCGCTCGACGATGTGGCCGGGGGTGTTGGACACGGACTTCCGGAGCTGCTCGTACAGATCCAGGAAGCCCTGCTCGCCGCCCTCGATGACGCGGACCGCGAAGACGACGTTCAGCTTCTCGGCCGACAGGCCGTTGTGGTTGGTGCCCATGTGTCTCCTCCTGAGTGAGATCCGGCAGGACACGACACCAACGGACTCATGTCCCTCGTACGGCTGCAACTCCGAATGGGGGACGGGCCGGTCGGCACAAGGGGTTCACGTTCCGTCATTAGTCATTTCGAGTGACTTACGGGGCTCCTGCCGACGGGTGACCCGCCGTACGGCGGCCGGGTGACGGCGCGTCGCGGGAGATGAAAGGATGATCGCCTTCTGAGGTGACACCGGGGCGCACCTCCCCGGGAGGGGAGTGGGGCGGCGTGCCCGAGAGGCCGGCGGAGGAAGCGGCAGGCCAGGCCGCGGAGGGAACCGGTGCGGCGCCGTGCCGGGTCGTGGTGTGCCGGGACTGCTGCTGCGGCAGCCCCAAGGTGACCGGCGTCGATCACGCGGCGCAGACCGCGCGGCTGCGCGCCGAGGTGCCCGTCCGTGTCTCCGACTGCCTCGACGTCTGTGACCAGGCCAACGTCATCGTCGTACAGCCGTCCGCCGCCGGCCGGGCCGCCGGTGCGCGACCGGTCTGGCTGGGGCTCGTCAACGATCCGGACGCGACCGAGGACATCGTCACCTGGGTGCGGGCGGGCGGCCCGGGGGTGGCTCCGCTGCCGGACATCCTCGACCTGTACGCCTTCACCCCACCGCGGCGGCGCGCGGACCGCTGAGACCCGGGCCGTACGGACTGCGGTCTTGGCCGGACGCCGGTCACGCGGTACGGTCGGTCCGAATCGACGACGGTACGACGGAAGCCGGTGAGAACCCGGCACGGTCGCGCCACTGTATGCGGGCTCCCACGGGGCGCCCGTGAGTCAGACCCGGGGCCGTCGTCCTGTGCACCACCGAGATGGGACGCGAACTCCCAGAGGAGGTCCTGCCATGGCGCAGACCGTCGCCCGGCCGACACCCACCACTCCCGCCGTCCCCGCCAAGCTGCCGCTGAAGGCGACAGCTCCCTGGGCGGTCTTCTTCGGCATCCTCATGCTGGTCCTGCTCTACTTCGTCGGCGCCGAACAGGGCGCCACCTCCGTGGTCAACGGCACGGACGTCCATGAATGGGTGCACGACGCACGCCACCTGCTCGGCTTCCCCTGCCACTGACGCGAGGGGACCGCGCGCACCCATGAACTCCGCAACCGTACGGAACCTCCTCGTACGGGGCATGCTCGCCGGCCTCGCGGCCGGCGTGCTCGCCCTCATCGCCGCCTATTTCCTCGGTGAGCCGAACGTCGACAAGGCGATCGGCTTCGAGGACGCCCACGCGCACGGACACGAGAGGGAGGTCGTCTCCCGCTCCTTGCAGTCCACCGCCGGGCTCGCCACCGGTGTCCTCGTCGACGGCGTCGCCTTCGGCGGCATCGCCGCGCTCGCCTTCTGCTTCGCGCTCGGCCGGGTGGGCCGGTTCGGCCCGCGCGCCACGGCGCTGCTGCTGTCCGGCTGCGCACTGCTCGCCGTGTACGTCGTGCCGTTCCTGAAGTACCCGGCCAACCCGCCGTCGGTCGGCGACCCCGGCACCATCGGCAGGCGGACCGCCCTGTACTTCCTGATGATGCTGCTCAGCGTCCTCCTGGCGATCGCCGCCACCCTCCTCGGCAAGCGGCTGTCGCCCGGTCTGGGCACCTGGTGGGCGACGGTGGTGGCGGTGGCCGCGTTCGCCGTCGTGATCGGCGTGGCCTACGCGTTCCTGCCCGCCGTCGATGAAGTGCCGAAGGACTTCCCGGCCACACTGCTGTGGCGGTTCCGCCTGTCCGCCCTGGCCCTCCAGGCCGTGCTGTGGGCCGGATTCGGCCTGGCCTTCGGGGAGTTGGCCGAGCGCCTGCTGACTCCCGGGCCGGCCACGGGCGCGAAGGGGCGGGCGGTTCCGGCCGCACACTGACTGCGCCCGGCCGGGGCGCGAAGGGCTGAGCCATCCGGCCGCACACCGACTGCGCCTGGCCGGCAGAGGGGGCCCTCCGGAACCACCCGGGGGCCCTCTGGCGTTCTTCGGCTCAATCCCCGGCCGGCAGACGGCTATTCGGCGTCCGGCGCGGACAGCGGACGGCCCAGCCGCAGATTCCACCGCCCGGCCCGGCCGCTCAGTTCGGTCACGGTCAGGGGCGGCACGTCGAGGCGCCAGAAGACCGCGACGGGCATGCCCAGCGCCTCCACCGCCGCCGCCCGCACCAGCTCCGGCTCGACCACGGCGAGCGTACGACCCTCCACACCCTGCGCGTCGGCCAGCCAGCGCGCGACCCGCCCGCACAGGTCCTGGACCGACTCGCCGCCATGCGGTGTGCACGCGGGGTCGGTGAGCCAGCGGCCCACCGCGTCGGGCTCGGCGGCTCCCACCTCGTCCAGCGTGCGGCCTCGCCAGCGGCCCACATCGAGACCCGTCAACTCCGGTACCGGCACGCCGTCCAGGCCCAGCGCCGCGGCCGTCTCCAGGCAGCGCACGCTGGGGGAGGCGAGCACACGGACGGCGGAGGGCAGCGACCCGGCCGCCGAACGGGCCCGCGCCGCGCCGCTGTCGTCGAGCGAGCCGCCGTCGTCGAAGCGGGCCCGCCGCAGCGACGCGCTCGTCGCGGGCGAGACGAGAAGGACTCGACTGGTCACGCGGTCGCTCCTGTCGCTGGGGTGGTGGGGTGCGGGACTCGACGGGGAAGGGTAGCGGGGGCTCGGCCTCCATCCGAACGGCCCTTGTCGTCGCCGATGCGATCGGTGACGACCCGCTGGAAGTGCGGGCACCGGGTGACATCCTCGTGACCGCAGGCCAGGGCGCACTCGATGAGGTCGAGCGAGGCCCGGGCGGCGGCGATGCGCAGGCGGAGTGCGTCGGCTTCCCGGCGGAGGACGTCCCGGCGGCTTTCCGGGGCTCTGCTCGCGAACAGGGAGCGGATGGTGTCGAGGGACAGGCCCGCCTCCTTGGCCCGCAGGATGACGGCGACCCGGGTGAGCGCGTCGGTGCCGTAGCGGCGGCGGCCCGCGCTGTCGCGCGACGGGGTCAGCAGTCCCCGTGCCTCCCAGTGCCGCAGCACGTGGGTGGCCAGGCCGAAGCGTTCCGCGAGGGCGCCGATGCTCAGGGTCTCGTCATCGCTGCTTGACTTCATGCCGACATTAAGTCGGAGCCTGGGCGGCATGGCTAGTGACACGGAAGAGACGGACGGCCTCGTCGCCATGCTGGACGCGGCCGACCGGCTGCCGGGCGCGGCAGAACTGCGGACCCGCTCCTACGAGTTGCTGCGGCTGCCGTCGGGGGCGGCGGTCGTGGACGTCGGGTGCGGTGCCGGGCGGGCGGTGGTGGAACTGACCGAGCGGGGCGTCGCGGCGGTCGGCGTGGACACCGACCATCGCGTGATCGGCATCGCTCGGCGACGGTGGCCGGACGCGGAGTTCGGGATCGCCGACGCGTACGCACTGCCCCTGGGGGACGGTTCGGTGGCCGGCTACCGGGCGGACAAGGTCTTCCACGAACTCGCCGCGCCGGACAGGGCGCTGCGGGAGGCGCGCCGGGTGCTCGCCCCGGGCGGCCGGGCCGTCGTCCTGGGCCACGACTGGGACACGATCGTCATCGACTCCGACGACCCCGCCCTGACCCGCACCATCGTGCGGGCCCGCGCGGACCGGGTCACGGCGCCACGCGCCGCGCGCGGCTGCCGGAACCTGCTGCTGGCGGCGGGCTTCGAGGACGTGTCGGTGGAGGTCCGCACCGGCGTCTTCACCGGGACGACGATGCTTCCGCTGCTGGCCGGGTTCGCGGACGCGGCGCACGCCTCCGGTGCCGTGCCCCGGGAAGACGCGGCCGGCTGGACGGCCGAACAGCGGGCCCGCGCGGAACGCGACCGCCTGTTTCTCGCCCTGCCGGTGTTCGTCGTCGCGGGGACCAGCCCGGGGTGATGCCGCCGCCCGCTGACCTGGCGGGAATCGAGGGCGTCAGGCTGTTGCGCTCCATACGGGGTGGGGGTATACATATGAGTCGTTGACATACCCCCCAGGGGTATATGCACGAGCTGTGAGGAGCAGACATGCCCAGCACCACGTCCGGTGCCGCCGAGGTCGAACTCGCCATCGGCGGCATGACCTGCGCCTCGTGCGCCGCCCGTATCGAGAAGAAGCTCAACCGCATGGACGGCGTCGAGGCCACCGTCAACTACGCCACCGAGAAGGCCAAGGTCACCTTCCGCGAGGACATAGCCGTCGCCGACCTGATCGCCACCGTGGAGGCCACCGGCTACACCGCGCGCGAACCCGAGCCCGTCCGGCCCGAACCGCGAGCAGGCGCCGGACCCGCCGAGGCCGAGGCGGATGAACTCCGGCCCCTGCGGCACCGGTTGACCGCCGCAGTCGTGCTCGCCGTGCCGGTGGTCGCCATGGCGATGGTCCCGGCTCTCCAGTTCACGTACTGGCAGTGGCTCTCGCTGACCCTGGCGGCGCCCGTGGTGACGTACGCCGCCTGGCCCTTCCACAAGGCCGCCTGGACCAACGCCCGGCACGGCGCGGCCACCATGGACACGCTGATCTCCGTCGGTGTGTCGGCGGCGTTCCTGTGGTCGCTGTGGGCACTGTTCTTCGGAACGGCCGGCATGCCCGGCATGACACACCCCTTCGAGCTGACCATCGCCCGCAGCGACGGCGCCGGGAACATCTACCTTGAGGCCGCGGCCGGGGTGACCGCCTTCATCCTGGCCGGCCGGTACTTCGAGGCGCGCTCCAAGCGCCGGGCGGGCGCGGCGCTGAGGGCCCTGCTGGAACTGGGCGCCAAGGACGTCACCGTGCTGCGGGGCGACCGTGAGGAACTCGTGCCCGTCGCGGAACTGAGGGTCGGCGACCGCTTCCTCGTCCGCCCCGGCGAGAAGATCGCCACCGACGGCAGGGTCGTCGAGGGCTCCTCGGCCGTGGACGCCTCCATGCTCACCGGTGAGTCCGTCCCGGTCGAGGTCGGCGTCGGCGACGGCGTCACCGGGGCCACCCTGAACGCCGGCGGCCGACTCGTCGTGGAGGCCACCCGGGTCGGCGCCGACACCCAGCTCGCCCGGATGGCGAAGCTGGTCGAGGACGCCCAGAACGGCAAGGCCGCCGCCCAGCGCCTCGCGGACCGGATCTCCGGCGTCTTCGTCCCCGTCGTGATCGCCCTGGCCCTCGGCACCCTGGGCTTCTGGCTCGGCAACGGCGCCGGGCTCACCGCCGCCTTCACCGCGGCCGTCGCCGTCCTGATCATCGCCTGCCCCTGCGCCCTCGGGCTGGCCACCCCGACCGCGCTGATGGTCGGCACCGGGCGCGGCGCGCAGCTCGGCATCCTTATCAAGGGCCCCGAGGTCCTGGAGAGCACCCGCGAGGCCGACACCATCGTCCTGGACAAGACCGGCACCGTCACCACCGGCAGGATGACCCTGCGGGCCGTCCACACCGCCGAGGGCACGGACGAGAACGACGTCCTGCGGCTGGCCGGTGCCCTGGAACACTCCTCCGAGCACCCCATCGCCCAGGCCGTCGCCGCCGGAGCCGTCGCCAGGATCGGCACGCTGCCCGTACCGGAGGACTTCACCAACGTCCCCGGCCTCGGTGTCCAGGGCATGGTCGACGGGCACGCCGTCCTCGTCGGCCGGGAGCGGCTCCTCGCCGAGTGGGCGATGGAACTGCCCGCCGGCCTGCGGCGTGTGAAGGCGGAAGCCGAGGCGGCCGGTCGTACGGCCATCGCCGTCGCCTGGGACGGCGAGGCCCGCGCGGTCCTCGACGTCGCCGACGCCGTCAAGGAGACCAGCCCGGAGGCGATCCGCCGCCTGCGCGCCCTCGGTCTGACCCCCATCCTGCTGACGGGTGACAACCGGGCCGTCGCCGAGGCCGTGGCCGCCGAGGTCGGCATCGACCCCGACCATGTGATCGCCGAGGTCCTGCCGCAGGACAAGGTCGATGTGGTCAAGCGGCTTCAGGGTGAGGGGCGTTCGGTGGCCATGGTCGGTGACGGCGTCAACGACGCGGCGGCCCTCGCCCAGGCCGACCTGGGCCTGGCCATGGGCACGGGGACGGACGCCGCGATCGAGGCCGGCGACCTCACCCTCGTCCGCGGCGACCTGCGGGTCGCGGTGGACGCCATCCGGCTCGCCCGCAAGACCCTGGGCACCATCCGGTCCAACCTCTTCTGGGCGTTCGCCTACAACGTCGCCGCCCTTCCGCTGGCCGCGGCCGGCCTGCTCAACCCGATGATCGCGGGAGCGGCCATGGCCTTCTCCTCGGTCTTCGTGGTCGCCAACAGCCTGCGCCTGCGCCGCTTCCGGGCCGCCGACCGCTAGCCGACAGTGCGAAGGGACAGCGGACGAGCCTTCATGGGGGCGCTTCCCTTCCCGGGGGCCGATTCACTTGGACGGACGTGCGTGAAGCCGGGTGCAACGAGGACCATGAATGGTCAGAAGCACGTAAGGCCACTCCGGGGTGGGGAGTTCAGCGGCCCCGGTGGTGCAGCAGGAGGTCGGCGACCACCGGGCGGTGGTCGGAGGCCGTGGTCCCGGACTCGTGCGTGCCGGTGACGGTGACGTCCGGTGAGACCGTCACGAGGTCGATGCGCTTGACCGGGTCCACCGCCGGGTAGGTCTTGCCGCCGTTCGGGGCCGCGTCGGTCAACGGGCCCCACAGCCGGGCCAGTTCGGGGGCGTCCGGCTCGGCGTTGAAGTCACCGAGGAGGATCTTCGGACCGGAGTCCTCCGCCAGGACGCCCAGCATGTCGTCGACCTGGGCGCGCCGGACCGAGGGGTCCGTGCGGTAGTCCAGGTGGGTCGCGTACACGTGCACCAAGGTGCCCCGGACCTTGACCGTCACCTCGGCGAAGCCCGGCGCGGGGTCCGGTACCGGGTCCGGTGTCTGGGTGGACAGCCGGGTGATCTCATGGTTCCACGCACCCCGCACCGGACAGCGGCTCAGTATCGCGACGCCGTACTGCCGCCGCTCCCCGCCCGCCGTGGCCGGCGGGAGGTCGTAGATCGGCGCGAAGAAGACCCGCATGCCCAGCCTTCCGGCCAGTTCCCGGGCCTCGTCGGTGAAGTCGCTCCGGGCGCCCCAGTGCACGTCGACCTCCTGGAGCCCGACCACGTCGGCGTCCAGGTCCCGGATCGCCGCCGCCGTGCGGTCGAGGTCGAAGACGTTGTCCTGGCCGGCTCCGGCGTGGATGTTGTACGTGGCCACGCGCAACGGCACACGGGACGCGGCCGGTCCGGTGCCGGTGCCGGTCGCCTGGTCCGCCGCTGTCGTGTCGGGCGACGCGGTCGCCTCGGGCGACACGGCGCCGAGTGCGGCGGTGGCGGTCAGCACGACGGCGGCCAGCAGGCGGAGAACGGCGCGTCGGGGCTTGCGATCCACTGATTCCTCCGGAGGGGTTGGGTGATCCTTGCGGGTCGGCGGGGCGCTTGCCTCAACTCGTCGGCGCGGGCGCCGGGTTGCCCTGGTGTGTGAAGGCCGCCCAGTGATGCGGGTCGTGGAGGTCGGAGCGGGCGGCCTCCTGGCGGAGCGGCTCCTCCAGGGCGAACGGGAGTCGGCGGCGGGGGTCGAGCATCCACAGCTGGGCGGCGCGCAGGGCGTCGGGCGGGGCCAGCCCGCCCGTGGTGAGGTGGTGGTGGAAGACGGCCATCATCACGGCGGTCGGACCGTCCCGCACCGCCCACCGCGACCCCACGACGTCGGCGGCCCCGCGCGTGATCAGCGCGGTGGCGAGCGTCAGCGCCTCGTCGTGGTGACGCGTGCTCAGGTCGGTCTCGCAGGCGCTGAGCACGACCAGCGGGCCGGCGGTGTCGGGCCGGAGTCCGGCGGCACCGTCGAGGAGGCCGGCCACCGTCAGCCGACCGCTGCCCCGGTCCCCGCCGGGCACGGCGGCCAGCCGCAGCGCGGACTCGGTGGGGCGCGGCGCGGCCCAGGCGTGACAGGCCAGGTGGACCAAGGACGCCGGCGAGGCGCCGCCGGGCAGCACCGCGAGCAGGTCCGCCGGTGTGCCCGCCGCGTCCGGCTCCTCGTCGGCGTCGAGGCACTCGCCGTACCGGAGCGCCCCCGGATAGCAGGAGGCACGCAGCGCGGCCGTCTCCACCTCGGCCCAGGGAAGGGTCAGTTCCGGGTCGGCGACGAGCACCTGGCGCCCGTCGGCCGGCGGCATCCGGCGCCGGCCGGCGGCGGCGAGGAACTGAGTGCCGGACGGCGCGTAGCTGATGACGGCCTCCTGGCAGGCGTACCGATGGCCGCGCCCGCCGGCACCCCCGGTCCGCGCGGCGTGCCACGGTACGACGCCGATCCGGCCGCAGGGCACCAGCACGAGCCGCGGCGGCCGGTCCAGCGGCACCCGCGCGGCCGGTGACGAGCGCACCGCCGAGAGCACCGGCCCCATGACCGCGGGCCAGGCCCAGTCGCACAGTTCGCGCAGCGCGGCCTGCCAGTCCAGCTCGAAGGCGGCCCGCCACGACGCGTGCATGGTCGGGTGTACGAGCGCCCGGGAACGCGCCGCCGCGGCCTTGAGATAACGCTCCAGCGGTGCGCAGCCGGGGCGGATCAACTCCGGCAGCGGCAGCACGGTGGGTTCAGCGCCGGGACACAGGATCACCGCGTGGCCGGGGTACGAGCCACCGGTCGGGGGCAGCGGCACACCGGGCAGCAAATAGACCAACGCGTCCGCGCCCGAGGCGGCCAGACCCTCGGTGAGCGCGGACACGTCCGCGGTGCCCGCCACCTGTCGGGCGCCCGTGGCTTGACCCGGGCGTGGCCGGACACCCAGCGCGGCCAGTGCGTCGCGCCGTAGGGCGCCGGGGATCGGCGGGTCGTCGGCCGCCGGGCGCGGCGGGTCCGCCGGGGTGCGGGCCCGCCACCGCCGGGCCAGTTCCGGGTGGCCGGCCGCGTCGAGGAGTTCGGGGATGCCGCGGGACGCGGTGGCGGCCTGGTGCACCAGGGCGCGTCCCTTCTCCAGATCGGCCACCGCGTCGGCCGGCCGACGGAGGATGAGCGCGGCCCACGCCAGCCGCTCCGACAGCAGGTCGCCGTTGAGAGCCGCGGACAGGCCGTGGTCGGCCCCGGTCTGGAGCAGGACGTCGGCGGCCAGCTCGTCCAGCGCCTCACGGGTGATCTCCAGGAACGCCCGCTCGTCCGCGCCGGTGCGCGGGCCGCGCCGAGAGGCCCGCATCAGGTGCGCCTCGGCCAGCTTCGTCAGGACGTCCACCCGGCGCGTCCCGCCCCGCCCCTCGGCGAGCAGCGCACGGGCGCGGGTCAGCTGGGCGATGGCGCCGTCCAGCAGCACCGGGGCGTCCAGGCCGCGCAGGACGGAGAGGAGCAGCCGCATACCGAGCCTGGCGCGCCGGTCGTACTCGTGGTGGTGATACACCGCCGGCGCGTCCAGCTCACGGCGGATCTCGGCGACCGTGCGTGTCAGGTCCGCCAGCTCGGCGGCGAGGTCCACCGCCCCGGGCTGCCCACCCGTGGCGGCCTCCCGCTGCCCGTCCGCGCACAGCTCGTCGAGCTGGGCCAGCCGCTCCGCCACGGCGTCGCGCCAGCCGCTGTCCGGAGGCAGGCCGGCGTGCCGGGCGCGCAGTTCCTCGACCAGACGCGGCAGTGCCCCGTGGTTTCCGGTGCGCCGCGCATGGCTCAGTTCGCGGTCCGCCGTGGAGAGGAGGAGGTCCAGGGTGAACGGCGCGTCGAGCGGCAGGGAGCCGTCGTGGCGCAGGGCCGCGCCCAGCTCGCGCAGCGTGGCCAGGGAGCTGTCCGCGTCGTGGAAACTGCCGCCGTACGCGGCGGCCTGCCCCTGGATCTCGGCCAGCTCCGCACGCAGGGCCGTCACCCACCAGGAGTCCGTGCTCGCGTCGATCGCCTCTGCCAGCAGGACGGCCGCGTCCTCCAGATAGCCGGTATCGCCGGTCCGGTAGGCCAGCAGCCGGTCGATGCGGGCCGCGCCGCGCCGCTCGCGCACGCCCAGCTCGGCGGAGAAGTCCCGCATCGGGCCGTCGAGATGGGCGGCCGGACCGGGCTCCAGGGTCAGGCCCGCCGGCCAGTCCTTGAGGCGGCTGCCGCTGTCACTCTCCGGTGGGGGCACGGGTCGCTCCGCGGTGCGGAAGTCGACCGACCCGGGCTCCAGCATCTCCACCGTGACCAGCAGACAGGCGTGGAGCCTGGCCACCCGGGCCCGTTCGGGGGCGTCCGGTGGCAGCGCGTGCAGCGACCGTCGCGCCAGGTCGGCGGCGCGGCGAAGGCCGTCGGCGCCGGCCGCGCCGCCGACGGCGGCCCGCCGCAGCAGCGCCGCGGCCCGTGGGTCCAGCTCCAGTTCCTGGTACGGGTGGTCGCTGGTCCCGGACCGCAGGACGGTGAACAGCCAGACCAGGATGCGGGTGAACGTCGCCGTGCTGCGCGCGCCGGCCAGCGCCACCAGGCCGTGTACGGCGTCGAGCAGCGCGGTCTCGGGGTCGTCCACGGCATCGGCGTCCTGTCCGTCGCCGGGCGTGGCCGAATCCGTGGCCCCTGCCTCCGCCTCTGCCTCTGCCCCTGCGTTTGGCTCTGCCTGGCCGGTCGGCGCCGCAGCCGTGTCGGACGGGGTGTCGAACAGGGCGGTGCCGGGCGCCAGCATCCGTTCGATGACCCGCTTGACGTTCGCGGTCCGCTGCCGGAACTCCGCGTCGATCGGGGCCGCCGCGATCCGGTCGACGACCTCCTTGGCCTCACCGAGATCCCGGCGCACCGACTCGGTCAGCAGGTCTTCTCCGTGGCCGGGGCTGAGAAGCGCGTTCCGCAGGACGGTGTCGGTGCCGTCGGCGCGGGGCAGGGCCCAGGGCGCGAGCAGGAAGACCAGCATCATGCGGGCCTGCACCGTGAGCGGGTCGGCCGGCGGCCCGTGCCGATCCGCCCACCGCAGGCGCCGTAACGCCTCCGCCCGGTCCTCCGCGCCGGAGCCGGACGACGGGGGGTCGCCCCTGCTCAGGCAGCGCATGCCGAGCAGGAGACCCAGGAAGACGAAGACGACGGAGAGGTGCTCCCCGCGTTCCTGGCTCTGCCCGTACTCCGCCGACGCGGCCTCGACGCCCGCCAGTCGGTCGATCACCGGACTCCACGCCTCGGCGGGCTCCCGACCCGTGGCGGCGTGCAACAACCGGTGCGCCTCCTGGAGGGCTTCGGCGGCCTCCCGCCGTCGTCCCACGGCCGCCCCGCCGCCGTCCCCGTCCCGCCGCACCTCGCCGACCATCGGCCCCCCGCCGCACGCCTGCCTCGTCCCCGCATGATGCCCGCCGGGAGGCGGGTTGACCACCAAGCCGACAGGCCGTACCGCCCCACCGCCACCTATGACCGCACCCGGCGGCCCAGCCAGCCACTCCCGGCAGCCCAGCTAGCCACCCCTGGAGGCCCAGTCACCCGCACCCGGTGGCCCAGCCAGACCCGACAGCCCAGCCAGCCACCCCCGTGGCCCAGTTACCAGCACCCGTCGGCGCAGTCATCCGCACCGGTGGCCCAGTCACCCGCACCCGACAGCCCAGCCAGCCACCCCCGGCGGCCCAGTCACCAGCACCCGGCAGCCCAGCCAGCCACCCCTGGAGGCCCGGCCCACCCGCACCCGGCAGCCCAGCCAGCCAGACCCGGCAGCCCAGCCAGCCACCCCCCGTGGCCCAGTTACCAGCACCCGTCGGCGCAGTCATCCGCACCGGTGGCCCAGTCACCAGCACCCGGCAGCCCAGCCAGCCACCCCCGGCAGCCCGGCCCACCCGCACCCGGCGGCCCAGCCAGCCAGACCCGGCAGCCCAGCCAGCCACCCCCCGTGGCCCAGTTACCAGCACCCGTCGGCGCAGTCATCCGCACCGGTGGCCCGGTCAGCCACCCCCGGTGGCCCAGCCAGCCACCCCCGGCGGCGCAGTCGTCCGCACTCGGCGGCCCAGCCAGCCACCCCCAGTGGCCCAGCCAACTCACCCGGCGGCCCAGCCCACCCGCACCCGGCAGCCCAGCCAGCCACCCCCGCAGCCCAGTCACCCGCACCCGGCGGCCCGCTCCCGGCCCAGCCCGTGCCGTGGCGTGGGCACGTACCGGCGTCGCTCATGTCCTCCCCGTCCCCGGCAAGGCCAGATATCGGCCGGTTTCTGGGTACACGCGAGGTAGGGATCAGGCGCTCAGGAAGAGGGCGGTTGGTATGGACGAGGTTGCCCGGACCGGGGATCGGCGGACGGACCGTGCCGGACTCGTCATGACCTCGGCCGCGTACGAGGGCAGCCCCGCCGACATCGCGGCGGCCCGCGGCCTGGCGCGCGCGTTCCTGACCCGGTTGCAGGCCGACCATGGCCTGCCGGTGTCGGAGCGGGCGATGGGCGTGGTCCAGCTGGTGGTCAGCGAGCTGGTCACGAACGCCTGCAAGCACGCGCCGGGGCCGTGCCTGGTCGATCTGGAGCTGTCCGGGGACAGCGTCGAGATCACGGTCTGGGACACCGCGCCGGTGCTGCCGGTGGCCAAGGCCGCCGATCCGGGCCGGGTGGGGCAGCATGGCCTTGAGATCGTGATGGCCGTGTGCCAGGGCTTCGAGGTGCACCGGGAACCGGTCGGCAAGCGGACCACCGCGTCCGTGATGCTGGCGGACGACCCCGGGGGAGACGTGGCCGGCCGGTCCCCGGCGTGACGACCGGTGCGCGGCACGCCGCCTCGTACCCGGTGTCCGCGACCGACCACGACGCGTGCGTGCTCCCACGGAGTGGCAGAGGAGAAACGGCGTATGGGTAGAGCGGACGTCTCCCGACCGGGCCGGGGCCGGCCCCTGGCCGGTGTCGGCGCGTCTCCCACCGGCCTGCTCGATCTGCTGAGCGTCGCCGCGGTGGTGCTGGACACGAACGGGCGCGTGGTCTTCTGGAGCCCCCAGGCGGAGGAGCTGTTCGGCTACACCGCGGACGAGGCGCTGGGCCGGTACGCGGCGCGGCTGCTGGTCCACGAGGAGCACTGGGACCAGGTGATCGCGCTGTTCGCCGAGGTCATGGAGTCCGGCGCCGACTGGGCGGGGGCCTTTCCGGTCCGGCACAAGGACGGCAGTACGCGGCTGGTGGAGTTCCGCAACATGCGTCTGCTCGACGACCTCGGCGACACCTACGCCCTGGGACTGGCCGTGGACCAGGCGACCGTGGCCCAGGTCGAGCGGGGCGTCGCCCTCTCGGCACGACTGGTCACCCAGTCCCCGATCGGCCTGGCCATCCTGGACCCCGACCTGCGGTACGTGACCGTGAACCCCGCCCTCGAACGCATCCACGGCCGCCCCGCCGCCGAACATCTCGGCCGACGGGTCCGCGACGTCCTGACCTTCCTGGACGCCGAGGCCGTCGAGAGCCGTCTGCGCCAGGTCCTGGAGACCGGGGAGCCGGTGACCGACCGGTACGTCGTGGGCCGTCCCCTCGCCGACCCGCACCGCGAGCACGCCTGGTCGGTGTCGTACCACCGGCTGGAGGACGCCGCGGGCCGGGTGCTCGGCGTGGCCACGTCCGTCATCGACATCACCGAGCGCCACGAGGCGACCATCGCCGCGACCCGCGCCCAGAACCGGCTGGCCCTGATCGCGAACGCCTCCGCCTCCATCGGTACGACCCTCGACGTGGAGCAGACCGCGCACGAGCTGGCCGGGGTCGTCGTACCGGACCTGGCCGACGTCGCCTCCGTCCACGTTCTCGACAGCGTCCTGCGCGGACGCGCCCCGTCCGTCACCGGTCCCGCCCGCTTCCGGGCCGTGGCCGCCGCCGCGGCCCACGCCTGCGAAGCGGCGCACGTGGCCGAACCGCCCGGAAAAGTCGTCACCTCCGACAGTGACCGTCTGCTCACCCAGTGCGTGCGCACCCGCCGGCCCGTACTGGTGGCCGAGACCAGCCGCCAGGACCTGCGGCACATCGCCCGCACCCACGAGGGCGCCTCCCTCCTGGAGAAGACCGGAGTGCACTCGTACCTCGCCGTGCCGCTCCTGGCCCGCGGAGAGATCCTGGGTGCCCTCAGCCTCGCGCGCGTCGGCACCCCCGCACCCTTCGACGACGACGACACGCTTCTCGCCTGCGAGCTGGCCGGCCGCGCCGCGACCTGCATCGACAACGCCCGCTGGTACCAGAGCGCGCGCAACACCGCCCTCACCCTCCAGCGCCGCCTGCTCCCGCAGCTGCCGTCCCGCCTGCCCGGCCTGAGGATCGCCTGCCGCTATCTGCCGGCCGGAGCCGTCAGCGAGATCGGCGGTGACTGGTTCGACGCCATGAGCCTGCCGGGGGACAGGACCGCGCTGGTCGTCGGAGACGTGATGGGCAGCGGCATCAACGCCGCCGCCAGCATGGGGCAACTGCGCAGCGCCACCCGTGCCTTCGCCGGACTCGACCTCGACCCGGCCGAGGTGCTCCAGCAGCTCGATCGCCTCACCGAGGACGTCGAGCACACCATCGCCACGTGCGCCTACTGCCGGTACGACCCCGAGCAGGGCCGGTGCCGCATCAGCCTCGCCGGTCATCTGCCCCCGGCCCTCGTCCGGGCGGGCCGGCCGGCGCAGCTCCTCGACCTTCCGTCCGGTGTGCCGCTGGGCGTGGGCGGCACGCCCTTCGAGACGACGGGGTTCGACTTCCGTCCCGGCGATCAACTCGCTCTCTACACCGACGGCCTCGTCGAAACCCGCTGCGACCCGATCGACGTCCGTCTCGGGACGCTCCTCGACGCCCTGACCGCGACAGCCGACCAGGATCTCGGAGAGACCTGCGACCGCGTCCTGGAGACGCTCCGCCCCCCGGGAGGCGACGACGACGTGGCTCTGCTCGTGGCCCGCGTGGAGGGCTGAACACCTCAGCACGCGGGACGCGGGGCCGGGCCGTACGCCGTCGCCGTGGTCAGCGCTGATACAGACCGACGAGGGTGCCGGCGGCCAGCTGCCGCGCGTCGAGCACGGCGTGTGCGTCCTGGGCGGTCGCCCGGTCCGGGAGCGAGACCGGCGCGGGGAGGGCGTAGAGCCGGAAGAAGTACCGGTGGGCGTCGTCGCCGACCGGTGGCTTCGGGCCGCCCCAGCCGGGTTCGCCGAAGCCGTTGCGATGCGGTCGGCCGCCCCGGGGCGTCTCGCCCGCCTCGACGCCTCCGACCCGGGGATCGATGCCGGTGACGAGCCAGTGCACGAAGGTTCCGGACGGTGCGTCCGGGTCCTCGCACAGCAGGGCCAGCTCCGCCGCGTCGTCCGGTACGCCGGACCAGGTGAGCGGCGGAGAGACGTTGTCCGCTTCCTTGGCGTGGCGCCGCGGGATCGTGCTGTGATCGCTGAACGCCGCGCTGCTGAGTTCTATCCCGGCCATGCGTCACGGAGTACCCGACGCGAGCACGGGCATACGATATTCCGGGCATACGAGGCCAGGGGCACACGCGTCACGGCGTACGACGTCCCGCACCCAGGACCGACAGCGTCCCGGACGCGCTCGTACCGTCAGCCCGCCCATTCCAGCAGGCGCTCGCCGGCCTCCGGCGCCCGCAGCCGACCGAGGGACTCCTTCTCCAGCTGGCGGACGCGCTCCCGGGTGAGTCCCACCTGGTCGGCCACCTGTTGCAGCGTGCGGGGATGCCCGTCGTGCAGCCCGTACCGCAGACTGAGGATCATGGCCTCACGGGGCGCAAGCGTCCCCAGGACGTCCCTCAGCTCCTCGGCGAGCGCCCGGTACTCGGCCACCTCCGGAGCCTGGAGCACGTCGGCGGCGGGGATGAGGTCGCCGACCACGGTCTCCCCGGCGTCGTCCACGGGCGTGTCGAGACTGAGTGTCTGCCGCCCGACATGGCGCAGCCAGGCGACGCGCCCCTCGTCGAATCCGCTCTCCCGGGCGACCTCGTCGTCCGTCGGCTCATGGCCGAGGCGCAGGTACAGCCGCCGTTCGGCCTTCGCGAGCTTCTGCAACTCCTCCACGACGTGCATGGGCAGCCGCACGGTACGGGCGTGCTGGGCCAGGCCCCGTTCTATCGCCTGCCGGATCCACCAGGTGGCGTACGTGGAGAACTTGAAGCCCTTGGTGTGATCGAACTTCTCCACGGCCCGGATGAGCCCCAGGTTGCCCTCCTGGATCACGTCGAGCAGGGACACGCCCCGGTGCGCGTGCCGCTTGGCGATCGACACGACCAGCCGCAGGTTGGCCCGGATCATGTGGTCCTTCGCGTGCAGGCCCTCCCGTGCGGCCGCCTCCAGCTCCCGGCGCCGGTGCGACGCGAGGTCCCGTTCGCCGTCCTCGGCCCGCTCCAGCTCCTCGACGGCGTGCACACCGGCCTCGATGCGCCGGGCCAGCCGTACCTCGTCCTCGGCGGTGAGCAGCGGGGTCGCGGCGATCTGGGCCAGGTACTGTCCCAGCAGATCGGGCTCGTCCCCGGTCTCCAGCACCCTGCTCCGCGGACGCGCGGAGTGGGCGGTTGCACGGCGGCGCTCTCGGGAATCCGCCGCTGCGGATCGTGCCGGCGCAGGCATGGTTCCGGCCCTCCGACTCTGTCGCTCGCTTCTGCTCTCTTCTCGACTTCCGACGGCATGCCGGGTACCCGGGCGGAACGCCAAGACACAGAGGGCCCGGGCCGTGGTCGGCCCACCGCCCCCGACAGCGGCGTTTCGGCCACCCCCGTTCGCGGCGCTTCCGTTGCCGGGCAAGGGTCCGTGCATCCCACATGTTCAGGGACCCGCTCCGTACGGCGGTTCGCGGTCCGTCCGAAATACGTGTGTTCGATATCGCGGCCCGGTCGTTGAACCTGACGACGCAACCGGACGACCGCCGAGGGGGACCGCGGTGACCTGGAATCTTCGCATCGGCAGGGAAGCGGCCCGACCCGGGGCACGCGACGACCAGCCGTCCCGGACCGCGCTCCAGGTGATCGGCGTGCATCTCCACCTGGAGGACCGGGACGGCCGGATTCTGCTCGGCCTGCGCCACCCCGACTCCGCTTACGCCGGCGGGACATGGCACTTCCTCGCGGGCCACTGCGAGCGGGAACCGGCCATCGGCTGCCTCGTCCGGGAAGCCCACGAGGAGGCCGGGCTGGTCATCGATTCGTCCGACGCGGAGTACGCGCACGCCGTGCACCTCCTCGACGCTCCCGGCGCACCGCCGCGCATGCAGCTGGTGTTCCGCGTACGCCGCTGGCAGGGCACCCCGGAGGTGCGCGAGCCCGACAAGTGCCTGGCCTGGCGGTGGTGGCGGCCGGACAGCCTGCCGGAACCGATCGTCCCCTACACCCGGGCCGCGATCGACGGAATCCGCGCCGGCCGGCTGTACACGGAGCCGGGCTGGTGAGGGACATGACCACCGCCGGGCCGCGGGCGACCCGATCCGGGCCTGACCGGCACCGGGAACCGCTGGACGTCCACCTCATCCTGAGGAGGGAGACCGCCGACGCACCCGAGGTCCTGCTGTCCAGGCGGGCCGGCGCGGTCTATGCCGCCGGGCTCTGGCATCTGCCCTCCGGGCACCTGGACGGCCCGCACGAGGACGTCGTCACCGCCCTGGTCCGCGAGGCGCGGGAGGAGACCGGCGTCGTCATCGACCCGGCCGACGTCCGGGCCGCCGTCACCGTGCACCACCGCGGCCCCGGCGGCCGCTCCCGGACCGGCTTCTTCTTCGAGGTCCGCCGGTGGACGGGCGAGCCACGGATCGCGGAGCCGGAGGTGTGCGACGCGATGGCGTGGGTCCGTCTCGACGCCCTCCCCACCGAAACGGTCGCGTACTGCAAGGCAGGCCTTGACGCGTACGCCGCCGGTGCCCGCCTCGCGGTGCACTTCCAGCAACCGGAGGACGAGATCTCCTACGATCCCGCCGCCGACAGACTCCGGATCGTGCCGGGCGTCGACGCCGGCTCGTCACCCAACCAACCGGAGCCGGCCGTCAGGGAGTTCGCCGAGCGCGCGGTGGGGCGGATCACCGGCTGGACGGACACCGGCTGGGCGCGTGCGGGCAGCCGCGTCTGGCGGGCGAGCGGCGCGCTCGGGGGAACGTGGTATGTGAAGGTCCATCAGAACGACCGCTTTCACGCGCGGGAGGTGCGGGCCTGTCGCACCTGGGCCCTGTCACTGGGCGCCGCCGCGCCCCGGCTCGTGGCCCCGCACGAGGGCCTGCGGGCCGTGGTGGTCACGGCGCTGCCCGGCCGGCCGCTCCACGGCGCGGTCCTCACGCCCGAGGAGGGACGCACGGTCTTTCACCGGCTCGGCGCGCTGGCCCGGCTGATCCACGACAGCGCACCGGCACGCCCCGCACCCGCCGGCGCCGACCCGGCCGTGGCGAAGGCCGACCGCCATCTCGCGGCGGCACGGCCCCGTCTTCAGCCCGGCGACGAGGAGTTCGTCCGCGCGCTGCTGGAGCGGGCGGCGACGCTGCCGCCGCTGGAGCGGGTGGAGACCCACGGTGACCTCCAGCTCCGCAACGTCCTGCGCGCCGACGACGGGTCCCTGGCGGTGATCGACTTCGAGCGCAGCGAGCCCGGACCCGCCGTACGGGACCTGGTCCGACTCGGCGACGCGTGGGCCGGGCGCCCGGACCTCCGGGAGGCGTTCTTCGCCGGGTACGGCAGACAGCTCACCTCGGCCGAAGCGGAACGCCTGACGGTCGACTCCGCGCTGGACGCCGTCTCCGGGATCCAGTTCGGCACCGCGCACGGCGACCCCGAGCTGGTCGAACGCGGTCGACGCACCCTGGCCCGACTGCGTGCCGACGCCGCCCCACCGTCTCCGTTCCCGCACGGAGGTGCCCGGTGAGCAGCGGATCTTCCACCGGGGCCGGTCCGGCTCCGACGCACACGACCCGGCCCACGGACCGGGGGCCGGCAGGGAAAGGAGAGGCCGTGAGCCGTGTCTGGCTCCCGCCCGAGCAGTACGCCGAGCAGTTGATGAAGGCGACCGGATTCGCCTGCGTCCACTTCACCGACGAGCAGGACCGGCCCGTCCAGCTCCACTCCCGGTACAGCCCCGAGCATCCGTGGCAGATGCCCGGCGGCACGATGGAGCCCGGCGAGCGGCCCTGGGAGACGGCTGTGCGGGAGTGCCACGAGGAAACGGGCATCACGGTCGCCGGCCCTCCGCGGCTGCTGGCCGCGGTCTACGGACTGCCCGGCGACGCCTGGCCGTACAGCACGATGGGCCTGATCTTCGACGGGGGCCGCCTCAGCGGCGCACAGATCCAGGGCATCACCCTGGACCCGGAGGAGCACGACGAGTTCCGGGTGCTGCCGCTGGAGGCATGGCGGCCGCTGATGCCGGCCCAGGACTTCGCGCGGCTGAACGCGGTGACGCTGGCCCGCCGCACGGGCAGGGCCGAGTACTTCGACACCTGGGACTGGGGGGAGGAGTGAGCGGGTATTTCGAGAGACCACCAGGCCCATCGGCGGGAGCCGTGCCGGCCGGCTTGCTCGCCGTCTTCGCGCACCCGGACGACGAGGCTCTCCTCGCCGGTGGTGTGCTCGCCCGGCATGCCGCCGCGGGCGCCCGTACAGCCGTCGTCACGGCCACGTGGGCGCCCGGCAGTCCGCGTGCGGGCGAACTCGCCGACGCGCTGGCGGCCCTGGGTGTCCAGGAGCCGCCACGGATGCTCGGCTATGCCGACCACCGGGTCCCCGTGTCCGCTCCCGGCCGGCCCCGGTGGTGCGATGTGCCGCTCGACGAGGCCGTGGGCCGCCTCGTCGCCCACATCAGGGAGGTCCGGCCGGAGATCATCGTCACCCATGACGCCTACGGGCAACTGACGGGGCATCCCGATCACCGGCACACGCACCGGATGGTCATGCTCGCGGTGACCGCCGCCGGGCTCGGGCAACTGCATCCCGAGGCGGGTGAGCCGTGGCAGCCCCGGGCCGTCCAGCAGGCGACCCATCCCCACTCGGCCGTGGCCGAGCTGGGCGAACTCCTCGACCGCGCCGGCAAGTCCGTGCTGAGCGTGCCGGACACGCACGTCACCGACACCGTGGACGTCCGGCCGTGGGGCGAGCGGAAGTGGGCCGCGATCCTGGCGCACCGCAGCCAGGCGGAGGGGGAGCGCGCGCTGCCGGCGATCCTCTCCCGTCTTCCGGAGGCGACCCGGAACCGCCTGCTCGGCACCGAGTGCTACACCCGCGTCAGCCTCGGTCCGGTCGTCCCGTGAGTGCGGTGAAGCGGTCCACGTCGATGTTGCCGCCGGACGCGATGACGCCGATCCGTCGCGGCGGACTCTCGACGCGTCCGGCCAGGAGGGCGGCCAGGGGTGTGGCGCCGCTCGGCTCCAGGACGATCTTCAGGCGTTCGAACGCGAAGCGCATCGCGGTGACGATCTCGGCGTCGCTGACGAGGGCGATGGCGTCGACCAGGCGTTGGTTGATGGGGAAGGTGATCTCGCCGGGGGTGGCCAGGGCCTGCCCGTCGGCGATGGTGCGCGGGACCGGGACGGTGACGCGTGCGCCGGCCTCCAGGGAGCGCTTGGTGTCGTCGCCCGCCTCCGGCTCGACACCGATGACGCGGATGCCCGGGTGCAGTGCCGTGGCGGCGGTGGCGCTGCCGGCGATGAGACCGCCACCGCCGACGGGCACGAGGAGGGCGTCCAACGGGCCGGTCTCCTCCAGGAGTTCCAGTGCGGCGGTGCCCTGGCCGGCGATGACGTGGGGGTGGTCGTAGGGCGGGATCAGGGCGAGGCCGCGGTCCTCGGCGAGGGCGTGGCCGAGCGCGGTGCGGTCCTGGGTGTAGCGGTCGTAGGTGACGACCTCCGCGCCGTATCCGGCGGTCGCCTCCCGCTTGGAGCGGGGAGCGTCCTCGGGCATCAGGATGACGGCGGTGGTGCCCAGTTCGCGGGCGGCCAGCGCGACGGCCTGGGCGTGGTTGCCGGAGGAGTAGGCCGCGATGCCCTTCGCCAGCTGGTCCGGGGGCAGCTGGGCGGCGGCGTTGTAGGCGCCGCGGAACTTGAAGGCGCCGATCCGCTGGAAGTTCTCCGCCTTGATGAACACCTCCGCTCCGACCAGGGAGTCGAGGGTGCGGGAGGTGAGAACCGGGGTGCGGTGGGCGATGCCTCGGAGACGGACCGCGGCCTCGCGGACGTCGGCGAACGAAACGGGCGGTGCGGCGGCGGCCATGGGTGTCCTCGAAGTGTCCTTGATGGGCGGGGGGAGAGAGGGGCGGTCACCAGCCGGTGACGCGCGGCCAGTACGCCTCGATCGCGGGCGCGGCCGTTGCCGTGCCGCCGGAGCCGTCGATCACGTGGTAGCCCTGATGCTGGGCGGCGGTGGCGCAGGCGTGGTTGGGCAGAACCCGCAGGCGGGTGCCGATGGGCAGGTCGGGCAGGGCGGCGCCGTCGCGGGCGGTGAGGGTGCCGTGCTCCTGGCTGGCGGCGGTCATGACCAGGTCCGGGATCAGCGTGCCGGACAGGTCGGTGACGAGGCCGTAGCCCTGGTCCTGCGGCTGGGCGGAGGTGCCGCGGTCGCGGGACATGGCCATCCAGCCGCCGTCGGTGACGATCCAGCCGTACTCGGGACGGTGGCCGATGACGGTGACCACGACCGACAGGGCGAGGTCGTCCAGGTCGCAGACGCCGAGGCCGGCCATCACCAGGTCGAAGAAGACGTAGTTGCCCGCGCGGAGTTCCGTGACTCCGGTCAGGTCGTCGGCGGCGTGGGCGGTGGGCGTGGAGCCCACGCTGACAGTGGGCACGGGCAGGCCGGCCGCGCGGAGCCGCTCGGCCGCGGCGACCGCGGCATCGCGTTCGTTCCGCGCCGCCTTGCGCTGTTCCTCGGCGCTGTGGCAGAAGTACGACTCGCCCGCGTGGGTCAGTACGCCGTCCAGGCAGCCCGCGTCGTCCAGGATGCCGGCGATTCCGGTGAGCCCGGGGGCGTCGGGCCTGAGGCCACCGCGGTGGCCGTCGCAGTCGATCTCGATCTGGGCGGGAAGGGCGACACCGGCCTCCCGCGCGGCCGCCGCGACGAACGTCGCCTGCTCGGTGCTGTCCAGCAGGACGCGCAGGGTGACACCGCGGCGCGACAGGGCGATGGCACGCGGGAGTTTGCGCGGTTCGATGCCGACGGCGTAGGTGATGTCGCGGTAACCGGCGTCGGCGAACGCCTCGGCCTCGGCGAGGGTGGAGACGGTGACGGGGCCGGGGGTGCCGTCGTGCAGGAGCGCGGCGGCGTCCAGGCTCTTGGCCGTCTTCACATGAGGGCGCAGGGCGACCCCGAGGCGGTCCGCCCGCGCCCGGAGGCGGGCGATGTTGCGCCGGACCCGGTGCGCGTCGACCACGGCGAACGGGGTGTCGGGCTCGTCCAGGGTCCGGGCGGCGGATGCGGGCTCGGCAAGGGAGGACGGAGCGGGGAAGGGCTCGGCCGTCATGGACAAGTGGCCTTTCACTTGGCGTAGTTGTAGACCGTGGCCCGGGACACGCCGAGTAGGTCCGCGATGGTCTGCGCGGCGTCGCGCGAGTCGAAGTAGCCGTCCCGTTGCAGCTGTCGTACGAGTGCCTTCTTGTCCTCCCGGCTCAGCGAGCGGGGTGTCGCGGCGCGCTCGGCGGCCCGGGCTTCCACCGCCTGGCGCAGCTCGCGCGCGGTGCGGTCCCGCAGGGTCTCCAGCGGCCGGTCGCGGTGCTCGGTGTCCGTGGCCACGAGGTTGGACAAGGCCAGGGTGACCGGGGACAGGACGGACACGTCGAGGTTCAGGCACAGTGCGGCGATGTACTCGCCGGCGGCGTTCTTGATGCCGATGGACGTGCTCTTCGCCGGGCGGCCGTCGGGGAACTGGTTGGGATAGTTCTGGATGACGCTGGGGTACCGCGGGTCGGCGATGCGGGCGAGGCCCAACTCGGTGGCCGAGTCACCGACCTGACGGCCTGACAGGTTGTTCTCGATCGCGCGGATCGCGTGGTCCGGATCCCGCAGGTCGTGCAGCACCACCTCGCACAGGCCGGGGAACATGCGGCCCAACGCGACAGCGATCTTCTCGGCCTCCCGGATCAGGTGCTCGTCCGCGCTGTTCTCGTCCGTGCCGGCGCTGTTCCCGTCCGTGCCGTCCTGGGCCACGCCCTTCCCCCTTGGATCAACTGTCCATTACTGGACTCTGAGTCTAAGGAGAGGGGTGCGGTGGGTCAACCCGCGATCACTCGTGATCGTATGAAGGGGCCGAGACGGCAACTACCTTTCCACCGAGGGGGACACATGACCGACCGGTCCAGCGCGGCACGCCAGCTGTGGCTGCGCAGCTTCCATCAGGCGACACCGGGTGCGCCACGGCTGCTCTGCCTGCCGCACGCGGGCGGTTCCGCGAGCTTCTGGTTTCCCGTCTCCAAGGCGCTGTCGCCCGCGGTGGACGTGCGCGCGGCGCAGTACCCCGGCCGTCAGGACCGCCTCGTGGAAAGCCCGGCGGAGTCCATCCAGGAACTCGCGCAGGGAGTGTTCCGCGCGCTGGACGAGGGTGACGACACGCCCCTCGCGCTGTTCGGGCACAGCATGGGCGCCCTGGTCGCCTTCGAGCTGGCCCGGCTCCTGGAGTCCGCCGGGCGGCCGCCCGCGGTGGTCTTCCTCTCCGGCCGCCGGGGCCCGTCCGTCCAGCGGATCGAGACCGTCCACAAGGGCGACGACGCACGGCTGATCGAGGAGGTCGGCAAACTCGACGGCACCGACGCCGCCCTGTTCCAGGACAAGGAATTGCTGGACATGATCCTGCCCGCCCTACGGGCCGACTACCGCGCGGTCGAGACCTACCGGCGCACCCCGGGACCGGGGTTGAACTGCCCCCTCGTCGTGCTCACGGGCGACGCCGACCCCCGGGTGACCCCCGACGAGGCCCGGACCTGGGACCAGGAGACCACCGGCCCGTTCGAGCTGCGTGTGTACCCCGGAGGCCACTTCTACCTGGTGGCGCAGCAGCAGGCCGTGGTGGCCCGGATCGAGGCGACGCTACGGCGGCTCGGCCCCGGCGGCGGAGCGGTGGCCTGAGACTGGGGCGGAGCCTCTGAGCAGCGCGGGCGGCACCGGTGGACCGGTGCCGCCCCTGCGGTGGGTGTGCGTCAGCCGAGAACCTTGGCGGACTCGATGACCACGGACTCGGTGGGGACGTCCTGGTGGCCACGACGGCTGCCCGTCTTGACCGCCTTGATGGAGTCGACGACGTCCCGGCCCTCGGTGACCTTGCCGAACACGGCGTAACCCCAGCCGGTCGGGGTCTTCGCCGAGTAGTTGAGGAAGGCGTTGTCCGAAACGTTGACGAAGAACTGGGCCGTCGCGGAGTGCGGGTCGTTCGTCCGCGCCATCGCCACGGTGTAGTTGTCGTTCTTCAGCCCGTTGTCGGCTTCATTCTGAATCGGCGCCTGGGTGGGCTTCTGGTCCATGTCCGGGGTGAAACCGCCGCCCTGGATCATAAAGCCGTTAATTACCCGGTGGAAAATCGTGCCGTCGTAGTGGCCGCTGCGCACGTACGACAGGAAGTTCTCGACGGTCTTGGGCGCCTCGGCGTCGTTCAGTTCCAGCACGATGCGGCCGAAGTTGGTGTTCAGCTCGACTGTCGACATCAAAAATCTCCTTATTCCGGTGGGGCTCGCCCACGCCTACGGTACGGAATATACGACCACAGGGCACATGGACCGCGATGCAGCACCCCGTGGTTCGAACGGCCATCCGTCCGGGTTATGGGCTAGGACAGCCGGGGTCCGTCGCCGGGGCCCGGGGGCAGGGCCAGATGGGCCAGATCGCCCGGCGGCGGTGTCGTCACCGGCCACAGCGGAGCGGCCTCCCCGTCGGCGAGCGCGGCCGGCGCGTCGGTGAGGTTCATGCGCTGGCGCAGCCGGCCGTAGAAGTCCGTCGGACCGAGCCGGACCGCCTTGAGCCGCCGCGGCGCGGCGTACACCCCGATCCAGTCGCCCGGGCTCAGCACCCCGCGCAGCTGGCCGTCGATGCTGACCGCGGCCTGGCCCGACCGTTCCAGCACCCGCAGCGCGATGGGCTCGTCCGGTGCGGCCACCACCGAACGGTTGAACACCATGTGCGGCGCGACCGGCGTGAACACCAGCGCGTCCGCGCGGGGCGAGACCACCGGACCGCCCGCGGCGAAGCTGTACGCCGTGGACCCGGTCGGCGTGGCCACCAGCAGGGCGTCGGCCGAGTAGGAGGCGAGCAGCCGGCCCGCCAGATAGACGCCGACCGACACCTGCCGGTCCCGGGCCAGCTTCTCCAGGACCACGTCGTTCAGCGCGGTGACGTTCAGGGCGACACCCCAGTCACTGCCCACCTCGCACTCCCCGCGCACCTGCGGCGGGGGCAGCATCGGCCCCCGGCCGTACCGCAGCAGCGCCTCCATCTGCGCGGGCACCTCCAGCCGGCACGACGCCCGCATGGTGAGGAGCATCCGGCTCTCGACGTTGATCCGATCCTCCCGTACGGCGTCCAGGGCGTCCCGCACCGCCGTGGCGGGGACCTCCGTGAGGAAACCGACCCGGCCGAGGTCGACACCGAGCACCAGGGCGTCGTTCTCGGCCGCGAGCCGCGCACCGCGCAGGAACGTGCCGTCACCGCCCAGGGTGACGATCAGGTCGGGATCGCCCGCGCTGTCGACCTCCTCGCGGGCGGTGTGCCGCGCGCCCTCCTGCCACACGTCGATGTCCGCACACCCCACCGCGTGTTCGTCGCACCACGCGCGCACGGCTCGCGCGGCGGTCGCCGCCTCGGCGCGCCCGCCGTGCACGACCAGGCCGACACGGTTCACCGTCATACCCGCACACCGCCTCCCAGCCGGTCCGTACCGAGCGCCATCCTCGCCGCGCACCGCGCCGGCCCGGCCCACGCCACGCCGCCGGGGCCCGCCGCGCGGCTTCCCACGCACGCCCGTCCTTGCCCCCGGCATCCGACTTTCCGCGCATCCCGCGCCCTAATCCCCAGCACGTGGCTTTTCGTGCACCCCGGGCGCCTCATCCCCGGGACCTGGCTCGCCGCGCCCTGGAGCCCTGATCCCCGGCACCTGGCTTTTCGCGCACCCCGGGCCCCCATCCCCGGGACCGCGCTTTCCGCGCACCTCGGGCCTGATCAACACCACCTGGCTTTCCGTACATCCCGGGCCCCCATCCCCGGGACCTGGCTCTCCGCGCCCCTCGGGCCCTGATCCCCGGCACCTGGCGTTCCGCGCGCCCCGCGCCCCCATCCCCGGCGCCTGGCCTTCCGGGCACCTCGGGCCCTGGTCCCTGCACCCGCGTGTCGCAGCGGACGCGCCGGGGAACCCCGTGTCCCGGCGTCCGGTCCGTGCCGGTGAGCACTGGCGCCAAGTCCGTGCCGGTAAGCACTGGCGCAGAGTCCGTGCCGGTGAGCACCGACGCCGAGCCCGCGAGCGCCACCTCGGCGGAGGCGGCCCCGACCACCACGGCCCCTGCTTCCAGGGCGCCGGCCTGCACGCCGGAGGCGCTGGAGGCGACGGCGTACCAGGCCGCCCACCAGCCCCCGGGCACGGGCACCGGAGCGGCGATCGTTCAGTTCACCAGCGTCTCCTCGCGGGCGTGCGTGCTGCGGGGCCATCCGACGGTGGCCGTGGCCGGCAACGGCTCCCCCCAGAGCTCCCTCCCGCTGAAAGTGACCCGCAAGGGCACCGCGGCCCCGATGCGGGTCGCGCCCGGCGGCAAGGCCTGGGTGAAGCTGACCTTCGCCCAGGTGCAGGGCGAGGCGGACGGGTACTGCGTCTCCGGCGCCACACCCTCCGTGTTCCCGACCCTGGTGGTCGGCCTGCCCGGCGCGGGAAAGCACCAAGTGACCCTGGAGGACGGGGAGATCGCCGAGTGCGACAACAAGGTCACGGTGACGGCGGTGTCGGCGACGCGCCCCTCCTGAGTGCGCGCTCGTCCGCGCGCTGACCATGCCGCCCTCAGTCCGCCGCGAGGAACGGCTCCAGCAGGCCCAGCAGCGCGTCCGGGCGGTCCAGCGGGATCATGTGGCCGCAGTCCGGGATTACGTGCCCCGTCAACCGGTCGGCATACGGCCGTAGTTGACGTTCCAGTGCCCGGCCCACCGGGTGGGCGCCGATCGTCAGCGCCGGGACGGTGAGGCGGGCGCCGGTCACGGCCTCCCGGATCTGCCGGGCGCCGGCCGGCAGGGCCCGGTACGCGCCGAACGCGGCACGCAGCGCCTCGGTCCCGGTGTACGCGCGGAAGAACTCGGCACGGACGTCCGGCCGTACACCCCGGCCGAGCGTGCCCCGGTCCAGGAACCAGCCGATGTACGCCTCCTCGTGCCCGGCGAGCACGGTCTCCGCGAGGCCTGGCTCCGCGTGGAAGCCGAACCACCACGGCGGGCCGCCGGCGAGGAACTCCTCTGCGCCCGGGAGGTCGCCCAGCATCGACTCCATCAGCACCAGCCGCCGTACCAGTCCGGGCCGCCGCATGGCCAGCAGGAAGGCGGGCGGGGTGCCCAGGTCGATGCCGACCACGGCGGCCGGGCCGGCGTCGAGCGCTTCCAGCAGACCCGCGGCGTCGTCGGCGAGCGTCCCGGCGTCGTACCCGTCCGTGGGCCGGTCGCTGTCGCCGAACCCCCGCAGATCCGGCGCGATCACCCGGTACCGGCGGGCCAGCGGGCCGATGACCTCGGTCCACAGCCGCCAGGTGTGCGGGAAGCCGTGCAGCAACAGGACGGCCGGCCCCTGACCGGCCGTGGCGACGTTGAGCCCGACGCCGTTGACGATGACCCGGCGCAGCCGCACGCCGGGGACGGGGGAGACGGTCATGAACGATCCCTTGAGTAACCGATGGTGACATGGGAACGGTAGGTAACTAACCTGGACCCCACCAGACCGCACTTTCCCGTCAGATGGTGAGCTTCAGGTGACCTCCCAGGCCAAGGACGCCCCCGCCCCGCGCGGCGACCTGTTCGACCCCGCGTGCCCGACCCGCCGACTGCTCGACCGGATCGGTACGAAATGGACGTCGATGGCGGTGAAGGTGCTGGCGGAGGCGGCACCGGGGGAGGTGCGCTTCGCCGAGCTGCTGCGCCGGATGCCCGGTGTCTCGCAGAAGATGCTGTCGGTGACCCTGCGGAACCTGGTGCGGGACGGCCTGGTCGCGCGCAGGGTGGAGCCCACCGTGCCGCCTGGCGTGCACTACCGGCTCACCGAACTCGGCCTGTCCCTCGAAACCGTGCTCGCCGCCGTCCGGAACTGGGCCGAGGAGCACATGGCCGAAATCGACCGGGCGAACGAACTGACCGGCGATCAGGGGGCGTGAACCGCGCCGGAACCGCCGGGATGTGATCTCTTCCCTTGCGGCCGTCGTGCCGCCCCTGTGAGTCTCCCGTCGAACGACTTTCCGAAGAACTGTTATCGGCACCGCACCGAGCGGTCTCCCAGGTAACGGACAGCATCGTTCGGCGTCGAGGACAGGGAAGCTCTGATGAGGACACAGCACACGGTGGATACGGCGGCACTGGTGAACGCCGCCCGAGCGGGAGACCCGGCGGCCCAGGACGCCCTGGTCAGCGCCTACCTCCCGCTGGTGTACAACATCGTGGGACGGGCCCTGAACGGTTCGGTCGACGTCGACGACGTGGTCCAGGAGACCATGCTCCGGGCCCTCGGCTCCCTCGGCGACCTGCGGACGCCGGACAGCTTCCGCTCCTGGCTCGTGGCCATCGCGATGAACCGCGTCCGGGCGCACTGGCAGGACCGTCAACTCGCCCCGGGCGCCGTGGAGGAGACCGGCGACGTCGCCGATCCCGGCGCCGACTTCGTGGACCTGACCATCGTCCGGCTCCAGTTGTCCGGCCAGCGCCACGAGACCGCGCGCGCCACGCGCTGGCTGGAGCCGGACGACCGGGAGGTGCTCTCGCTGTGGTGGCTGGAGTGCGCCGGTGAGCTGACCCGGGCGGAGGTCGCCGCGGCCCTCGCGGTGTCGCCGCAGCACACGGCGGTACGGGTGCAGCGGATGAAGGCGCGGCTGGAGGCGGCCCGGGTGGTGGTACGGGCGCTGGACACGCGGCCCGCCTGCGACGAACTGCGCGCCGTACTGGCCTCCTGGGACGGCCTGCCCTCCGCCCTCTGGCGCAAGCGAATAGCCCGGCACGCCCGCGAGTGCCCGCGCTGCGGCGGCCTGTGGAGCGGGCTCCTGCCGGCTGAGGGGCTGCTGGCCGGACTGGCGCTGGTCGCGGTGTCGTCGACGCTCCTGGCGACGACACGGTCGGTGACAGCCACCCTGACCGCGACCGGCGCGGCCCCGGCCACGGAAGCCGCCCCTGACCTGACCCACCTGGGCCCAGACACGAACGCGGATGCCGGTGGCTCGGGTTACGGCGCCGCCGGGCCGGATCAGGGCACGGTTGGGTGGGCTCACGGGGCCGCGGGACCGGGGCAGGGCGCCGCCGGGGCAGGTCATGGCGCCGGGGGGTCGGATCGCGGGAGCCTCGGTTCGGGCCACTGGACCGCAGGGTCGGATCAGGCGACCGCCGCCGGGTCGGATGGCGCGGCCCTTGGGTCGGATCACGTGTCCGTCGAATCGGATCCGGGTACGGCCCAGTCGGACCCCGTCACCGGCGGACCCGGCACCGCCGGACCCGGCGTCGGCGGCGGCCACACCGGTGATCCCGTAGGACTCCGGGCGTCTCGGCGTCGTACGAGCGGGCGCGGTGAGGCGCGGCGACGGCGGCGGGTCCGGCGTCGGGCCGTCGGGGGTGCCGTGGTGGCGGCCTGTGTGGCCGGCGGCGGCCTGTGGTACTTCGGCACCGGCTCCGGACCGGCGGAGACCAGGGAGGCGACCGCCGCCCGGACCGCCGGCGCCCCCGTCGTGGACCTCGCGGAACCCAGCGCCGTCGAGACCTCGTCGTCGCCCTCGGCATCCGCGTCGCCGTCCCCGTCCCCCACGGAGAGGAAACCGAGCGCCTCCAAGAGCCCGCGCCCCGCGCGGAAGAGCACCCCTCCGCAGGCCGAGCCGGCCGCGCCCACGACTCCGCGCGCGTCCCGCACCCCACAGGCACAGCCGGCGCCCACCGGCGCGGTGGCCCAGGTGGTCGCGCTGGTGAACAAGGAGCGCGCGGCCGCCGGATGCGGCCCGGTCACCGAGGACCCGCAACTGGACACGGCCGCCCAGGGCCACTCCGACGACATGGCCGCCCGTGGCTTCTTCGACCACACCGACCCGGACGGCGCCGGCCCCGGCGAGCGCATCACCGCGGCGGGCTACCGCTGGTCCACGTACGGCGAGAACATCGCGAAGGGCCAGCAGACCCCGCAGGCCGTGATGGACTCCTGGATGAACAGCCCCGGCCACCGCGCCAACATCCTCAACTGCGCGTTCAAGAACATCGGCGTGGGCGTCCACGACGGCTCGGGCGGCCCCTGGTGGACCCAGGCCTTCGGCGCCAAGCTCTGAGCCCCGGTCAGAGACGGGGGCCGCTGCCCGGCGTGTGCCCGAAGGCGCGCCGGAAGACGTCGATGAACTTCGTACGCGCTGACGCTGCTGTGCGTGGCGGTGTCCGGCGCCGGTGTGGCCGCCTACCACCCCGAGTCCGCCCGCGTCGCCCGGCTGGCCGGCGGCGGCAGCCACAGCGCCATGGGCTGGTTCTCGCTGGGCGGCAACGTGGGCTTCGCGCTGGCCCCGCTCCTGGTCGCGGCCGTCGTGGGCACCGGCGGACTGCGCTGGACCCCGCTGCTGGCCCTGCCGGCGCTCGTCAGAGCGGCGCTGAGCCTGACCGTTCTGCACGCACCGGGGCAGCGGAGCCACTTCGCCGGTACGACACCGGCGGACGGCCCCGACGACCGGGCGTCCTTCGTGAGGCTGTCGCTGGCCGTGGTGTGCCGCTCGGTCGTGTTCACCGCCCTGAGCGGCTTCCTGTCCCTGTACGCCGCGCAGCGCCTGGGCGGCGGTACGGCGGCCGGTACGGCGGCGCTCTTCGTGCTCTATCTGGGCGGCGCGGCCGGTTCCGTGCTGGGCGGGCGGCTGGCCGGGCGCTGGGACCGGGTGACGGTCTGCCGCTGGTCGTACCTGGTCTCCGTCGCGGCGGTCGCGGGCGTCGTGTTCGTCCCCGGCCCCGCCCTGTACCTGTGCGTGGCGCTGACCTCGGCCGGTCTGTACGTCCCGTTCTCCCTCCAGGTCACGCTCGGCCAGGACTACCTGCCTTCACGGGTCGGCACCGCCGGCGGCATCACCCTCGGCCTGACCGTCAGCATCGGCGGCCTGGCGAGCCCGCTGATCGGCCGCGTCGCCGACGCGACGTCCCTGCGGACGGCCCTGGCCCCGCTGGTCCTGATGCCGGCGTTGAGCTGGCTGCTGTTCCGCACGCTCCCCGAACCCGCGGGGCCCGGCCGGGCCGGCGCGCCGTCCGCGGACGCGCCGGCCGCCGACTCTCAGCGGGCCGTGCCGAAGTCCTGGGTCCAGTAGCTGCCGGGCTGCGCGAGACCGACGCCGATCTCCTTGAACCCGCAGTTGAGGATGTTGGCCCGGTGGCCCGGGCTGGACATCCAGCCCGCCATGACCTGCTGCGCGGTGCTGTAGCCGTAGGCGACGTTCTCGCCGTAGCTGCTCCAGGTGTAACCGGCCCGCGTGATGCGGTCGCCCGGGGACGAGCCGTCGGATCCGGTGTGCGACATGTTCTGGTGGGCCGCCATGTCGGCGCTGTGGGCCTGCGCGGCCTTGGTCAGCGTCGAGTTGAGGGTCAGCGGCTGGCAACCGGCCTTGGCCCGCTCGGCGTTGACGAGGCTCACGATCTCGGCGGTGACCCCGGAGGCCGTGGTGGTGGGCGCCGGGGTGCTCGGCGCGGCAGGGGCCGCGGGGGCGGTGGTGGCCGGGGTGGCGGGAGCGGTGGCGCCGGCCTCGGGGGTGCTGGGCGCGGGGGTCCGCCTGACCTTGTGGGCCAGGGCCTTCTTCTTGTGCGAAGGCGCGTTCTTCCTGGCCTGCCAAGGCGCGCTCGGGCGGGCGGTCGGATGCGTCGTCGCCCGTGGCGTAGGCGGCACGCTGATCTCCGGCGCGATGGTCAGCTGCGCGCCGGTGTCGTAACCGTTGCTGTTGTGATCTTTGGGCGCGTACTGCCACTGCCCCACGGGTGCGCTCGTCGCGGTGGCCTGCGCCGGGTCGTCCGTGCCGTACGGCCACTCGGAACAGGCCAGGGCGACGGATGGCACGCCCACGGCGCCGATGGCGGCGGCGGTGACGACTATTCGCCGGTAGTGCTTCGTCTTGCGGTGCTGGCCCATACGTCAACCTCACTCGGTGATCGCGGAGCGCTCATTCTCAAGACGGCTCCACACCGAGTGCAAAGGGTGCTGCTACTACCTCGCCTCGTAGACTCGCATAGGCCTTGTCAGGCGGGCCGCGAGATGCCGACTTCGCGACCGCGATGTTTGCGCAACGCTGTCGGCCCGTCAGAAGCACGTTCGCGGCGGACAATGCGTCGAGGTGTCGAGCGGCACGCGTACCACGGCTCGAAGCGTGACGCGCCCCCACGGCAAGCCGGACAAATCCCATATGTCGTGGGAGCCGCGTCTACTATCCGGCCCGCTTAGTCGCCGACCTCGCTGTGACGGATGTCACCTGGCGCTGGGGCAACCTGTTGGAAAGACGCGAGACAGCTCGCTGTACTGCGGCCCGACGAAGGGCGGCGGCCGGAGCAGAAGCTGCCCGGCCGCCGCGCACCCGTGTCCGGTCGCCGTCACTCGTTCTGGAAGACGGCCTTGCTGACCTCGGCGGGGTTCTCGAACTTCTTCTTCCCGAGGTGAGAGATCCGCTCGGTGATCTCCTTGGGCGCGTGGTTGTTCTCGGCGACCTTCCGAAGCTGGTCGGAAGTGGCCGGGTAGTCCGCACCCGACAGGGCTTTCTGCAGGTCAGGAGGGGTGATACCCGCCATGACTCCTCCAGGCGGTGAGTTGGTGCAGGATCGTCGGACCGGCGCCGCATGCTGCGCCGGACTGGTCAGGTACCCCTCTGGCGGAAGCGGATTCAGGAATTCCGCCGGTGATGGGTCCCGCGTCGCACGGGTACCCGGGGCTCCGGAACAGCGCCCCGCGTGTGAGAGGACCGAGAGCATCCGATGAGCGAGAACACTCCTTCCCAGGCCGAGGGCGAACGGGAGCCGGACGCCCCCGAGGCGGAACAGCCGCCCCGCACCACTCCGTCCCAGGCGGAGGGGCCGGACCCCGGCGACGAGAACGCGAACCAGAACACGGACGAGAGCACGAACAAGAGCGACGACGCGTAGGGAGGCGTCATGGGCATGGCACACACCAGCGTCCCCGAGGTGCTGGACGCGCTGAAGGACGTGACCTATCCGGCCGACAAGGACCGGCTGGTCTCGGCCGCGCGGGAGGCGGGAGCCTCGGAAGAGGTCGTCAAGGCCCTGCGCGGCATGCCCGCCGAGGAGTACACCAACCGCGCGGACGTGGCGAGGTCGGTCCGGGTGGACCCGGACTCGGACCTCGGCACCAACGCCACCCAGCGGGCCGAACAGGCACGGCACGGCGGCAAGCCGGGACTCTCCCAGCATCTGCGGGAAGAGCCGAAGACCCCGATCCAGGAGGAGTTCGACCGCTGACCGGATGAACCGGGCTCGCCTTGACGCCCCCTGGGGGCAGACCTAGCTTGATCGGACACGTCTGGACAGGTAGGGCAGGTGGCTCGGCGATGACGCACCCGCACGACCCTCTCGACAGCGGAGCCACCGGCCCTCTCGGCAGCGGAGCCACCGGCCCTCTCGGCAGCGGAGCCACCGGCCCTCTCGGCAGCGGAGCCACCGGCCCTCTCGACAGTGGAGCCGCCGATCCTCTCGGCAGCGGAGCCACCGGCCGTCCCCTCCACGTGGAGACGCACGGGCTCGACGTGATCGCGGACTCGGAGCGCCGGGGCACCCCGCGCTCCCTCTTCTGGCCCTGGTTCGGCGCGAACGTCTCCGTGCTGGGCCTCAGCTACGGCGCCTTCGCGTTCGGCTTCGGCATCTCCTTCTGGCAGGCCCTCGCCTCCGGTGTGCTCGGCATCGCCGTCTCCTTCCTGCTGTGCGGTTTCATCGCGGTCGCCGGGAAGCGCGGCTCGGCCCCCACCATGGTGCTCAGCCGGGCCGCCTACGGCGTGCGCGGCAACCGGCTGCCGTCCGTCGTTTCCTGGATGCTCACCGTCGGCTGGGAGACCGTCCTCGCCGCGCTGGCCACGATGGCCACCGCGACCGTCTTCAACAGCCTCGGCTGGGGCGGCGGCACCGAGACCAAGGCGGTCGCCCTCATGGTGGTGGCCGCGCTGACCGTCGTCGGCGGGGTCATGGGCTTCGACCTGATCATGCGGCTCCAGACCTGGATCACCCTGATCACCGGAGTGCTCACGATCGTCTACGTCATCCTGGTCGCCGACCACATCCACTGGAGCACGGTCGACGCGATCCCGGCGGGCTCGGCACAGGAGTTCATCGGCGCGCTGGTGTTCATGATGACCGGCTTCGGCCTCGGCTGGGTCAACGCCGCCGCCGACTACTCCCGCTACCTGCCCCGGGACTCCTCCAGCCGGGGCGTGATCGGCTGGACCGCGTTCGGCGGCTCCCTGGCCCCGCTGGTCCTGCTGGTCTTCGGCCTGCTGCTTGCCGGTTCCTCCGCGGAGCTGAGCAAGGCCATCGCGGCCGACCCGATCGGCGCGCTGGCGACGCTCCTGCCGACCTGGTTCCTGGTGCCGTTCGCCATGGTCGCCGTCCTCGGCCTGGTCGGCGGCGCCGTCCTCGACATCTACTCCTCCGGCCTGGCCCTGCTCTCGGCGGGCCTGCGGGTACCCCGCTATCTGGCCGCGTTCTTCGACGGCGTGCTGATGATCGCCGGCGCGATCTACATCGTGTTCTTCACCGACACCTTCCTCGCCCAGTTCATGGGCTTCCTCACCACCCTCGGCGTGCCCATCGCCGCCTGGGCCGGCGTGATGCTCGCCGACCTGGCCCTGCGCCGCCGCGACTACGACGACGGCGACCTGTTCCGCCCGCACGGCCGCTACGGCGGTGTCTCCCTCCTCCCGCTGACCCTCACCCTCACCGCCACGGCCGTCGGCTGGGGCCTGGTCACGAACAGCGCCGCGCGCTGGCTGACCTGGCAGGGATACCTGCTGGAGCCGTTCGGCCTCGGCGGCAGGACCGGCGCCTGGGCCTACGCCAACCTGGGCGTCCTCGTCGCCCTGGCACTCGCCTTCCTCGGCACGCTCCTGCTGGGCCGGGGCCGGGTCCGCACCCAGGAGGCCCGGGAACCGAGCCAGGCGCTCGACGCAGGGGTGCTGAACCCATGAGCGCCGGACACCCCGACGCCCGGGCCCCTCGCACGAGCCCCGGACACCTCGCCGTCATCGACATGCAGCGCGTCTTCGCCGACCCGGAGAGCCCCTGGGCCACCCCCCGGTACGCCGACGCGGCAGCCGGCGTACGCGCCCTGCTGCCGGCCTTCGCCGGCCGCGTCACCTTCACCCGCTTCCTGGCCCCCGCACGGCCGGCCGGTGCCTGGCGCGCCTACTACGACCAGTGGCCCTTCGCCCGCCGGCCCCCGGACGCCGGCCTCTGGGCACTGACCGACGAGTTCACCGGCCTCGCGGACCACGTCCTGGACACCACCACCTTCGGCAAATGGACCCCCGAACTCGCCGCCCGGACCGGCCCGGACGGCCGCCTGGTGCTGGCCGGCGTCAGCACCGACTGCTGCGTGCTCTCCACCGCCCTCGCCGCCGCGGACGCAGGCGCGGAGGTGCTGGTCGTGGCGGACGCCTGCGCCGGCGTGGACGACGACTCCCACCTCAAGGCCCTACAGATCATGGAGCTGTACCGGCCGCTGGTCCGGGTCACCACCATCGACGACCTGCTCGCGGAGGCCCGGCCGTGACCGGCGTCCCGCTCAAGCACCAGCGGATCAGCCGGATCCTCGCCCGTGAGATCCGCACGGGCGGCCGTCCGGCGGGCGAGCGGCTGCCCGGCGAACACGCCCTCGCCGAGCGGTTCGGCGTCAGCCGTACGACGATCCGCGCGGCCCTCGCCGAACTGACCGAGCAGGGCCTGATCACCACCCGCACCGGCAAGGGCTCCTACGTCCTCTTCGACGCCGGCCCGCCGGACGACGGACCCGGCTGGGCCCGGGCCCTGGCCCTGCGGGACGTGGACGACACCGTGCGGACCCTCGCCGTACGCGAGACGCGCGACAGCGCGCTGGCCGCCGAACTCGGCCTGGAGAAGGACGCGTTCGTGTGCGTGGAGCGCACCCGGGAACTGGTCGCGGACGGGACCGTGCTGTCGTACGAGCGCAGCCTCCTGCCGCCCGTCCCCGGCATCTGTGAGCTGCCCGCCCGGGGCCTCGGGCAGGAGCCGCTCACCGAAGGTGCTGCGGCGGGCCGGGCTGCGGCCCGACCACGGGGAGCAGCGGGTGTCCGGGCGCCGGATCGACGCCCGGGAGGCCGAGCTGCTGCGGCGCGCGCGCCAGGGGACTGGTTCCTGACCACCCGCCGCACCAGCCGAGCGGCCGACGGCACCTTCGCCGAGCACGCCGTCGGCCTGCTCGACCCCGACCACTTCGAACTGACCCTCACCTTCGGCTGAGCCGCCGGCGGCCGGGTGGGCGCCCTCCGCGTCAGGTGCGCCCCGCACCCCGGTAGAGATCCAGCTCCCCATCGAGTTCCACGGCGAGCACCGTGGCGTACTCGTCCACGTCCGCCGGCGCCGGCGCGTCGAGCCAGGTCACCCCCGGTACGTCGTGCAGTTGCATCGGCACGCGGCCACGCTGGAGCGGGACGCGCGGGCGTGGGCGGCGACGAGCAGCACTGGTCGTCCGCATCTACTGGTCGCATCGCTCCTACTGGTAGTGCTGCGCTGACCTGGTCGTTCCGCATGCGTCGCCCGGTCCACCGCCTCGTCACCGGACCTCCCGGCGATCCCCACGCATGCCGGGGACCCCACCGGGTACGCGAGGCGGGAGCCCGTCCGGGCACCAGCCCGCCCGGACGGCCCGTACGACCGCCGCTACCTGGGGATCAGCCATGGAGACACCCGCACACGACACCCAGCCGACGCCGGCCCAGCAGGCACTGGACGCGCTGGCCGAGAACGCCGAGGACCAGGCCGCCCTGGACACCCTCGCCCACAGTGACGTACTCGTCCCGGTACCGGACGACGCGGTGGACGGCGAGGGCGCCGACGCCTCTACGGTGGCCCTGCCCGTCCTGGAACAGCCCGGTGGCGACCCGGTCGTCCCGGTGTTCACCACGGAGGGCGAGATGGCCGAGCTGCTGCCGTTCGTCTCGCGCTACCGCCTGATCCCGCTCGGCGCGCTGGCCGCCCAGTGGCCCGAGGGAGACCTCTCCCTGGCCATCGACGGCAGCTCCGCGCACGGGCTGACCCTCACCTCACAGGGGGTTCGCACCCTGCTGGTCCGGTGATCCGACACTCCTGAGGGCGCGGAAGCCCGGCGCGCGCCCCCTCGTCACGGGCGCCCGCGCGCACCACCCCAGGCCTCGCGGTCCAGGACGGCCGGAACTGCTCCCCCTTCGCCGGTAGTCACCCGCCCCTCCGGCGGGAAGATCCCAGCGGGAGACGAGTCGGGCGAGCGCGAAGGAGCCGATGGTCGTGAGGGTCGTCCTGCTGGGCACCGCCGCCGGCGGCGGCTTCCCGCAGTGGAACTGCGCCTGCGCGTTGTGCGTCGCGGCCCGGGAGGGCAAGCTGCCGTCCCGTACGCAGGAGTGCGCCGCCGTCACCGGCAACGGCCGCGACTGGTGGCTGCTGAACGCGTCCCCCGACCTGCGGACGCAGCTCACCGCCACCCGAGCCCTGTGGCCCGGCCCCGGACCCCGGGAGACCCCCCTGCGCGGCGTGCTGCTCACCGACGCCGAGGCCGACCATGTGGCGGGCCTGACCGAGTTGCGAGGGGCGGCGGACCTGAAGATCTGCGCCGCGCCCCCGGTGCGCGCCGTCCTCGCCCCCGCCCGCGCCGCCCTGGACCGCTACGCGTCCTGGGAGTGGGCCGACAGCCTGGCCGACGGCGGCTTCGTGCTGGCCGGCGGACTCGTGGTGACCGCCCATCCGGTGGGCGTGAAGATCCCCAAGTACGTACCGGCCCGGGCGCCCGCGCCCGAGGGACCGTGGGTGACGGCGTACCGCGTCGAGGACCTGGCCAGCGGGGGAGTGCTGGTGTACGCGCCCTGTGTCGGCGCCTGGAGTCCCGTCCTGGACGAGCTGTGCGCCGAGGCCGACTGCGTGCTGCTGGACGGCACCTTCTTCGCCGCCGACGAGATGGGCACGGCGGTGCGCTCCGGCGCCGGGCAGGCCGCCATGGGTCATCTGCCGGTCACCGGCCCGCGGGGTTCCCTCGCCGCGCTGGCCCGGCATCCCGGCCCGCGCCGGATCTACACCCACCTCAACAACACCAACCCGCTCCTCGACCCCGCCTCGCCCGCACGCGCGCACGTGGCCGAGTACGGCGCAGAGGTCCTGCCGGACGGGACGGAGCTGGTGCTCTAGACGGCTCGTTCTCCGGGGCGGGTCCGGCGCCTACCCGTCCTGCCCGGCCAGCATCCGCCGCAGGACCTGCCGCTGGACCGGCAGCACCTCGGCGTGCAGTGCCCGGCCCTTGGGAGTGAGCGCGACCCACACCCCGCGCCGGTCCTCCGCGCACACCGAGCGCTCCACCAGACCGTCCTTCTCCAGCCGGCCGATGAGCCGGGACAGCGCGCTCTGGCTGAGATGCACCCGGCCGACCAGGTTCTGCACCCGGCACTGGTCACCCTGCCGCGGCGACTCCGTCGCCAGGATGTCCAGCACCTCGAAGTCGCTGGCGCCCAGCCCGTGCGGATGCAGGGCGCGGTCGATCTCGCACATCGTGCGCGCGTGCACCGCGAGGATGTCCCGCCAGCGTTCTTCGAGCCGGGTCTCGGCCGTCGTGCCTGCCATACCCGCACGGTAGCACCGATCCGGCCAATCGTTGAGTGTGCAACTAGTGCCCGGCGCAGAGGACCGTACCGACGTCAGGCCGTCGGGTCCTGGAGCAGCCCCACGAAGTTGCCGTCGGGGTCCTTCACGAAGGCGATCAGCCGGCCGCCGCCGACGTCCTGCGCGTCCTGGAGCAGCTCGGCGCCGGCCGCCAGCAGCGCCGCGAGCCGCTCCCGAAGGTCCGCCACGTGCCAGTACGGCACCGGCCCGGTCATGCCCTTGGCGTGCCCGTTCGGGTCGAGGCCGACGTCCTGTCCGGCCGCCTTAAAACCGACGTAGTAGGGCTCGTCCGCGTACGGCTCGACGCCCAGCAGCGCGCCGAACAGGGCCTTGGCGCGGTTCAGGTCCTTGACCGGGTAGATGATCGTCTGGAGGCCGGCGGTCATGGTGCTCACTCCTTCGAGATGCGGGACCCGACGGTTCCCCGTCGGTGCTCCCACGCTAGGACCGGGAAGCCCGCCACGGCTTCTCGGATCCTGACCGCTTGCCGCCGTCACTCGCTGTCCAGCACCATGCCCAGGGACCGCGCCCACCCGCCTGCCCCCGCTCCCCAGCGGGCCGCCGGTCCCGGAGAGCACCGGGACCCCGGTGAACCCCCGTGAGGAGGTGGCACTGAGCGGTGTCGAGAAGTGCGCGGCCTCGGTTACCTCGACGAGCGCATCGACGGCCCCCGGCGGTCCGCCGGCGGTGTGGGCTTCACGCTCGACCTGCGGATCATGGGCGGGCACCTGTGCCTGGACGGCACCGTCACCGGCACGGAGACCGCCGTGGTGCCGTACGGCGCGTCGCCGCAGGTCGCGTGCAAGGGGGTGCGCCGGAGCACACCCGACGTCACGTCGAGTCGCGCCTGACCAGCTCCGTCGGCAGGATCACCGCCGCCGGGTCCTCACCGCCGATCTGGGCGAGCAGCACCCGCACCATCTCGTTGCTGATCCGGTCCCACGGCTGCCGGATCGTGGTGAGTGCCGGCGTGGCGGCGGTCGCCGCCGGAGAGTCGTCGAAGCCGCCGACGGCGATGTCCTCCGGCACCCGCTTCCCGGCCCGGTGCAGGGCCGCCAGCACGCCCTGCGCCATCAGGTCCGAGGCGACGAACACGGCGTCCACGTCCGGCGCCTGCGCCAGCAGCCGCTCCGCGCCCGCCTCACCGCTGGCCCGGCTGTAGTCGCCCGAGACGATGAGCCGCTCGTCGGCCGCGACGCCCGCCTCGGCGAGCACCTCCCGGTACCCGGCGAGCCGCTCCACACCACCCGGGGTGTCCAGCGGACCGGTGACCACGCCGATCCGGCGCCGGCCCAGCGACAGCAGATGCCGGACCATGTCCCGGGCGCCGTCCCGGTCGTCGGCGGCCACGTAACTCACCTTCGAGCCGAGCCCGATCGGCTTGCCGCACGCGACCAGCGGCACGCCGGCCTCCCGCAGCTCCTCGGCGACCGGATCGCCGGAGTGGCTGGAGACCAGCAGCACCCCGTCGACGTGCCCGGCGGTGATGTACCGCGTGATGCGCCGCCGTTCGTCCTCGGTGCCCGCCAGCATCAGCAGCAGCGGGATGTCGTGCGCGGCCAGCGCCTGGGTGCAGCCGCGCAGCAGGACGTTGAAGTTGGGGTCCTCGAAGAACCGCTCCTGCGGCTCGGTCAGCAGGAAGCCCACCGAGTCGGAGCGGCCGGTGATCAGCGAGCGGGCGTGCCGGTTCACGACGTAACCGGTCCTGCGGATGGCGGCGTTGACCGCCTCCTGGGCGGCGGGGCTGACGTAGTGGCCGCCGTTGAGCACGCGCGAGACGGTGCCGCGCGAGACGCCTGCCTCGCGCGCCACGTCGTGGATCGTCGGCGGTCTGCGCCTGCCCCCCGTATTGCTCATGGTCATGACTTTACGGCCCCGGACAGCAGGTCGAGGCTCCAGAACCGCTGGATGACCAGGAAGAGGGCGATCAGCGGGAGCACCGCGAGGAACGCGCCCGTGATCACCAGGGTGTACAGCGCGGGCGTGTTGGAGCCCTGCTCCAGCAGCGTGTACAGACCGAGCGTGAGCGGGAACTTCTCGTCGTCGCTCAGCATGATGAACGGCAGCAGGAAGTTGTTCCAGATCGCGACGAACTGGAACAGGAACACCGTGACCATGCCGGGGATCATCATCGGCAGCGCGATCCGGGTGAAGATCCGCCACTCGCTCGCCCCGTCCATCCGCCCGGCCTCCACCACGTCGGCCGGCACGGCGGCGGACGCGTAGATCCGGGCCAGGTAGACGCCGTACGGGGAGAGGATCTGGGGCAGCAGCACGGACAGGTAGGAGTCCGTGAGGTCGGCCTTCGCCAGCAGCAGGTACTGCGGGATCGCGAGGATCACCGGCGGCATCAGCACGCCCGCGAGCAGGACGTTGAACATCGTCTCGCGGCCCTTGAAACGGTAGGTCGCGAGGGCGTAGCCGCTGAACGCCGAGACGGCGGTGGACAGCAGGGCGCCGAGACCGGCGTACAGGGCGGAGTTGCCCATCCACTCCCAGTAGATCCCGCCCCGGTAGGCGTTCAGGTCCGTGAGGTTGTCGGCGAAGCCGGTGCCGGGCAGGAAGGTGAACGTGGAGAACAGTTCGTGTCCGGACTTCGTCGACGCGATCACCACCCAGGCGACCGGAAGCAGCGTGTAGATCGCGCCGAGCAGCAGCGTGACCGTGGGGATCAGCGCGATCCGGCGGCGCAGCGGAGGGCCCTGCGCGGTACCCGGGGTGGTGCCGGCGGCCGGGGCGGCCTTGCGAACGGCGAGAGTGCTCATCCCGCTGCCTCCTGCTTGTTCCGGCGGTTCGCGGCCCGCAGGAAGCCGAACGACAGCAGCAGCGTCACCACGGCGATCAGCGTGGCCTCGGCCGCCGCCGAGTACATGTCGTTGCGGCCGAAGGCGTCCTGGTACACCTTCATCAGCGGACTCCAGGTCGTGCTGACCGAGTTGGTGAGCGGCTTCAGAGTGGTCGGCTCGTTGAACACCTGGAGCGTCGCGATGATCGAGAAGAAGAAGGTCAGCACCAGCGAGGGCGCCACCATCGGAATCTTGATCCGCAGCGCGACCTGCCACGGGGTGGCGCCGTCCAGCTTCGCCGCCTCGTACACCTCGGCCGGGACGGACCTGAGCGAGGTGTAGATGACGATCATGTTGAAGCCGGTGCCGCCCCAGACGGCGATGTTCGACAGGGCGAGATACAGCGGACCGCCGTCCAGCAGGTCCGGCTGCGGCAGGCCCAGCCTGTCGAGCACGAAGTAGAACGGGCTGACGTCCGGCAGGTACAGGAAGCCCCACAGCAGCGCGGCCACCACGCCGGGGACGGCGTACGGCAGGAAGATCGCGAGCCGGGTGAACGGGGCGAGCCGCACCTTCTCGGAGTCCAGCATCAGCGCGAACAGCAGCGCCAGACCGAGCATCATCGGGACGACGACGCAGCCGTAGCCGAGCACGCGCAGCGCGCCGTGCAGCAACTCGCTGTCCTGGAAGGCCTCGGTGTAGTTCTCGAAGCCGGCCCACACCTCCTTGCGGGCGCCCGATCCCAGGCCGAGGCCGGAGACGCGCACCTTGCGGAAGCTGAGCCAGACCGCGTAGCCGATGGGCAGCGCGAAGAAGAGGGCGAACAGGATCGTGGCCGGGAGGAGGAAGCCGTACGGGGCCCCCTTGACCCCGTACGACCTCCGGCTGGTGGAGCCGCTCACCGAGAGACCTCGAAGCCCTGCTTCTGCATGTCGGCGACCGTGTCGTCCTGCATCTTCCTCAGGGCGGCGGTGAAGTCCGCCTTGTTCTTGGCAGCGGCGCCGAAGGCGTCCTTGAAGGACGTGTAGGCGACGTTCACGTTCGGGCCCCACGCGGACGGCGCGGTGGTCTTCGCGATGTCGGCGGCCTTGGTGTAGAAGTCCGCCTGGTTGGAGAAGTACGCTGGCGGGTTGGAGAAGGCGCCGCTGAGCTGGGCCGAGGTGGAGGCCGGGTAGATGCCGCCCTCCTTCGCCAGCGCGTTCAGCGCGTCGTGGTCGGTGTTCAGCCAGGCCGCGAACGTGGCGGCGGCCTCCTGGTGCGTGGAGTCGGTGGTGACCGCCGTCGAGGAACCGCCCCAGCTGCCGGTGACGTCCTGGTCGGCGGACCACTGGGGCAGCGGGGCCATGGCCCACTTGCCCTTGGTGTCCGGCGCCGCCGTGGTCAGCGTGCCGGGCGCCCACACGGCGCTCACCCAGGCGATCTGCTTGCCGGTGTTCAGCGCCTTGTTCCAGGACGGCGTGTACATCGGCTGGTTGTCGATGACGCCCTCCTTGACCAGACCGCCCCAGAACGTGGCGACCTTCCGGGTGGCGGCGTCGTCGATGCCGACCTTCCACCTGTCGCCGGACGTGGTCCACCACTTGGCACCGGCCTGCTGGGCGAGACCCGCGAAGAGACCGGAGTCGTTGGCGGAGAAGGTGGTCAGGTCCTTGTCCGGCGCCTTCTTCTTCAGCCGGCGGGCGGTCTCGGCGAACTGCTCCCAGGTGGTGGGGACCTTGAGGCCGTACCTCTTGAACAGGTCCTCTCGGTAGTAGAACATCATCGGGCCGATGTCCTGCGGCACCGCGTAGACCGCGTCCGTGCCGAGCGTGGTCTGCTGCCAGACGCCCTCGGCGAACTTCTCCCTGACGTCGCCGACCTCCTTGGAGATGTCGGCCAGCGCGTCATTGCTGACCAGTGTCGGCAGCGCCTGGTACTCGGCCTGCACCAGGTCGGGGGCCTTCTTCGCCTTGTGCGCGGTGAGGATCTTGGTGACCAGTGTGTCGCCGGACGCCTGCTTCTTCACCGTGACGGTGATCCGGTCCTTCTTCCCCGGCTCCTTGTTCCACAGGTCCACGACCTTGTCCATGCCGGGTGTCCAGGTCCAGTACGTCAGCGAGACGGGACCCGACTCGGCCTTGCTGCCGTCCTCGGAACCGCAGGCGGCGAGGGCGGTGGCGCCGAGGGACACGGCGACGGCGGTTGTCACGAGGCGACGGCGCTTCGTGTGCGGCATGGTTTCTCCCCTGACCTGGGTCCCCGCCCGCTGCGGGGACCTGCCATGCAGATGTGCACGTTCACATGACCCGGGTGCTCACCCCTCGGGAGCCCCTGCCATGCTTCTGTGAGCGTTCACAGTAGAGAAACATCCCGGACACTTGTCAATGGTTGTTGCTGTGCGATTATGTTGGGCTCGCACCGCCAAAGATGTGTGTGCACGTTCCCAAATGATCGATTTCCCGGGAGAGATCCATGCCGGACACCAGCCCCACCGGCCTCACCAGGCTCGCCTTCGGCGGGGACTACAACCCCGAGCAGTGGCCGGAATCCGTCTGGCAGGAGGACGTACGGCTGATGCGCGAGGCGGGCGTCACGATGGTGAGCGTCGGGATCTTCTCGTGGGCGCTGCTGGAGCCGGCGCCGGGTGAGTACGACTTCGGCTGGCTCGACCGGGTCATCGGCCTCCTGCACGAGAACGGCATCCGCGTCGACCTCGGCACACCCACCGTGGCGCCGCCCGCCTGGTTCTACCGGGCCCACCCCGAGGCCCTGCCGGTCACCGCCGAGGGCACGCGCTACGAGTTCGGCTCGCGCGGCGCGATCTGCCACAGCAACGCCGACTACCGTGCCGCCGCCGCGAACATCACCACCCGGCTCGCCGAGCGCTACGGCGACCACCCGGCGCTCGCCCTGTGGCACGTCCACAACGAGTACGGCGTCCCCGTCTCCGCCTGCTACTGCGAGTCCTGCGCGGACCGGTTCCGCCGCTGGCTCGCGGACACCTACGGCAGTGTGGAGGCCGTCAACGAGGCCTGGGGGACAGCCTTCTGGGGGCAGCGCTACACCGACCTCGCGCAGATCAACCCGCCCCGGGCCACGCCGACCGTCGGCAACCCGGGTCAAGCCCTCGACTACAAGCGCTTCGCCGACGCCACCATCCGGGAGAACTTCCGCGCCGAGCGGGACATCCTGCACCGCCTCTCGCCGGGCGTCCCGGTCACCACCAACTTCATGACCGCGCTCAGCCAGTGCGACTCGATCGACTACTGGGCCTGGGGCCGCGAGGTCGACCTCGTCACCAACGACCACTACCTGATCACCGACGGCCGCCGCACCCACGTCAACCTGGCGATGGCCGCCGACCTCACCCGCTCCGTCGCCGGCGGCGCGCCCTGGCTGCTGCTGGAGCACTCCACCTCCGGCGTCAACTGGCAGCCCCGCAACCCCGCCAAGGCCCCCGGCCAGATGGCCCGCAACTCCCTCGCGCACGTGGCCCGCGGCTCCGAGGGCGCGATGTTCTTCCAGTGGCGCCAGTCCCGGCGCGGCGCCGAGAAGTTCCACTCGGCGATGCTGCCGCACGGCGGCACCGACACCCGCGTCTGGCGCGAGGTGGTCGAACTCGGCGCCTCCGTCGGCGCGTTGAACGAGATCCGGGGCACCCGCACCGAGGCCGACGCGGCCATGCTGTGGGACTGGCAGTCCTGGTGGGCGCAGAACCTCGCCTGGCGCCCCAGCGAGGACCACGACCCGCGCGAGCGCGCCGACTCCTTCTACGAGGCCCTCTACGACCGCCACCTCACGGTCGACTTCGCCCACCCCGAAGCCGACCTGTCGCGGTATCCCCTGGTCGTCGTGCCGGCCCTGTACCTGATGACGGAGGCCGCGGGGAACAACGTCCGCGAGTACGTCGAGAACGGCGGCACGCTCGTGGTGTCGTACTTCTCCGGCATCGTGGACGAGCACGACGCCGTCCACGACGGCGCCTACCCGGGCGCGCTGCGCGATGTCCTCGGGCTCACCGTGGAGGAGTTCTCGCCGCTGCTCAAGGACGAACGGGTGCGCCTGACCGGCCCGGACGGCTCCGAGCTGACCGGGGACGTGTGGACGGAGTTCGTGGTCCCGCGCGGCGCCGAGACCGTGTGGACCTACGCCGACGGGCTCACCGCGGGCCGCCCCGCCGTCACCCGGCACCGGCTCGGCCGGGGCACCGCCTGGTACGTCTCCACCCGCCTCGACGCCCAGGGCCTGGACGCGATCGTCGGCCGGTCGGCCGACGACGCCGGTCTCGCCCCGCGCGCCGACCTGCACCGGGACGTCGAGGTCGTGCGCCGCCGCGGGGAGTCGGGCAGCTACCTCTTCGTCGTCAACCACACCGCAGCCGACACCAAGGTGTCGCTGGACACGCCCGGCACCGAGCTGCTGACGGGCGAACGCGCCGCGGGCCGCCTCGCGGTTCCGGCGGGGGCCGTCCGGGTCGTACGACTCGACGGCTGAGCCGGCTCCCCTCCGCCCGCGTGTGCCACGAGAGCCGTGGGCGGAGGGGTCCTCCTCCAGCGCCACTGGAGGACACCCTCCCCAGTTACGTCGAAGGGACGACGGACGATGAAGTTCCATCCCAGACGCACCATCAGGGCCCTGCTGCTGCCGCTCGCGGCCGGGCTCGCTCTCACCGCCCTGCCCGCCCAGACCGCCCAGGCCGCGAGCACCCTCACCAACGGCGGCCTCGAGTCCGGCGGTTCGGGCGCGGCCACGCCCGCCGGCTGGTCCGAGTACGGCGACACCGGCGCCTCGTACACCGAGCCCGGTGGTCACAGCGGGAGTTACCGCCTCAGCCACTACGCCTCGTCGGCCTACAAGGTGGAGACGTACCAGTACCTGTCCGGGCTGACCAACGGGACCTACACCTTGACGGCGTGGGTCCGGTCCAGTGGAGGGCAGAACGCCGCGTACATGGCGCTCAAGAACTGCGGCAGTCCGGAACAGCACACCGATCTGCCGATATCGTCCAGTGGGTGGATACGGATCGTCACTTCGATCAAGGTCACCAACAACCAGTGCACCATCAGCGTCAACAGTGACGCGAATGCCGGTAACTGGATCAATGTTGACGATCTCACCTTCACATCCGGCACCACCGGCACCTCCATCCATGGCGCCGACATCTCCTCCCTCGCCAAGAGCGAGGCCAAGGGCGGTGTCTACAGGACGAGTTCCGGCACAACCGGAGACGCGCTCTCCGTCCTCAAGTCGTACGGCATGAACTACGCGCGCCTGAAGGTCTGGGTGAACCCCGCCGACGGCTTCAACGACAAGGCGCACCTCCTCGCGACGGCCAAGCGCGTCAAGGCGCAGGGCATGAAGCTCCTGGTGGACTTCCACTACTCGGACAGCTGGGCCGACCCGGGCCAGCAGAACAAGCCGGCCGCATGGACGGGCCATACATACAGTCAGCTGAAGACGGACGTGTACAACCACACGTACGACGTGTTGAACGCCTTGAAGGCTCAAGGCACCACCGCCGACATGGTCCAGGTGGGCAATGAGATCAATGGCGGCATGCTGTGGTCCGAGGGATCGACGAACAACTGGAGCCGGCTGGCCGGGTTGATCAACTCCGGCTACCACGCCGTCAAGGCGGTCAACTCGTCCACCACGGTCGCGCTGCATCTGGCCAAGGGCGGGGACAAGGCGGGCACCGAGTGGTGGTTCGACAACGCGGTCGCGAACGGCGTCAAGTTCGACGCCATCGGCCTGTCGTACTACGGCTACTGGCACGGCCCGCTCTCCGACTTCCAGAGCACGCTGGACGACGCGGCCTCCCGCTACGGCAAGCCGGTGTTCGTCGCCGAGACGGCCTACCCCTTCCGGCTGGACAGCGACGACGCGCTCACCAACCAGATCGACACCACCGGCGAACTGGTCTTGGGCTACCCGGCGACCGTGGCCGGCCAGGCCAGGTGGATGAACGACGTGGCGAGCATCGTGGAGGCCGTCCCCGACGGCCGCGGTCTCGGCGTCTTCTACTGGGAGGCGACCTGGACCGCCGTCACCGGCAACGGCTGGGACCCGACGGACGCCACCTCCGGCAACGGCTGGGAGAACCAGGCCCTGTTCGGCTACGACGACAGGGCGCTGTCCTCCATGACGTGGTTCGGTCACCGCTGAGCCGTCCGTGAAAGGGCCCGGTCGCGCACGGCGGCCGGGCCTCGCCGTGTACCCGGGCGGCGGTGTTCCCGCCCGGTCGCATGGCCGTTCGGTACCGGACAACGGCCGCCGAGTCCCCGACGGGACGGCGTCGCCCGCGCCACAGTGGGAAGACTGCGTACGAGGAGGCCGGGGACGGGAGGGCGGACGGATGATGGGAACTCCCTCGGGCCGCATGCGGCAGACCATCCTGGACTGGCTCAAGGACCCGCCGGCCCACTTCCCGGCCCCGCGCCGCCGCGACCCCGCCGAGACCGGCGTCACCGCGCGGGCCGTCGCCGCCAAGCTGGGCGTGCCCCGCCGCACCGCCCTCGCCCACCTCGACTTCCTCACCCGCCTCGGCGTCCTGCGCACCCGCCGGATCTACGGCCGCACCTACTACCGGCGTGACGAGATCCGCATCGCCGAGGTGGCCCGGATGTTCGAGAAGGGCTGGTGACGGGGACAGCCACGGGGCGGTTGCCGGCAGGGGCACCGACGGAAGGGACCGCACATGGACCGACCCACGGCACTGGTACCGCTCCACTACGTCTCCCTGCGCGCTCGCGGCCCCGAGGACGTCGTCGCCGATCCACACGGGCGCGTGCTGACCGGAGTGGCGGACGGGCGCATCCTCCGCGTCCACCACCTCGGCGACCCGCTCACGGCCCGCACCGAGGTGCTGGCCGAGACCGGTGGCCGTCCCCTCGGGCTCGAACTCCTGCCGGACGGAGACCTCGTGGTGTGCGACGCCGAACGCGGCCTGCTGCGCGTCCGACCGGACGACGGCACCGTCCGGGTCCTCGCCGACACCGTGGCGGGGGAGCGGCTCCGGTTCTGCAGCAACGCCGTCGCCCTGCCCGACGGCACCGTGTACTTCACCGTCTCCAGCCGCCGCTATCCCCTCGGCCGGTGGATCGGCGACATCGTCGAACACACCGGCACCGGACGCCTGCTGCGGCTCGGCCCCGGGGACCGGGAACCCGAAGTCCTGCTGGAGGGCTTGCAGTTCGCCAACGGACTCGCCCTCAGCGCCGACGGCTCCTTCCTGGTGATCGCCGAGACCGGCTCCTGCCGTCTGACCCGCTGCCGGCTCACCGGCCCCCGCGCCGGACACGCCGAGCCCTTCGCCGACCTCCCCGGGATGCCGGACAACCTCTGGCGCGAGGGCCCCGACGGGCCGGTCTGGGTCGCCCTGGCCGGCCCCCGTGTCCCCCCGCTCGACCTGCTGCACCGCACCCCACCCGCGGTCCGCCGCGGCGCCGCCCGGGCCGCCGTCCACGCGCCGTACCGCCCGAGCGGGACCGTCGGTGTCGTCGCCGTCGACGACCGGGGCCGGACCGTCCACCACCTGACCCGCCGGCACTCCGGATTCCGCATGGTCACCAGCGTGTGCGCGGTCGGGGACCACCTGGTGCTCGGCAGCCTCTGGGAGTCCGGTGTGGCGGTCTGCGCCCGGCCTGCCGCCCGCTGAGGCGGCGGTACCCTGGTCCCGGCCTGATCGCCCGCCGGGGCGGGGGCCGAACAGGAGACGTACCGGCATGACCTTCCCGCAGACGGAGATCCGCGGCGTCCGGCCCGCGCGCCCGCCGCGGTCCGAGTGGCGTGCGCAGGCGCCCGTCGTCGCGGTCGTGGCGGTGGGCGGCGCGCTCGGCGCGGTGGCCCGTCACGCACTCGCGCTCGCCTGGCCCACGCCCGCCGGCGGTTTGCCGTGGGCGACCTTCCGGACCAACGTCTCCGGCTGCGCGGCGATGGGCGTGCTCATGGTGCTCGTCACCGAGGTGTCGGCCGCCCACCACCTGCTGCGGCCGTTCTCCGGCACCGGTGTCCTCGGCGGTTTCGCCCCGCTCTCCACCTACCCGGCCGACACTCGCGGACCGGCCGGTTCCGGCCGCCCCGGCGTGGGACTCGCCCATCTCGCCGCGACGCTCCTCGCGGCCCTCACGGCGGTGCGGCCGGCCTCGGCAGCCGCCCGCCGGGTGCTGATCAGGAGGCAGCGATGACGTCACCCACCGGCCGCGCCCTCCGGCTGACCGTCTACCTCGGTGAGAACGACACCTGGCACCACAAGCCCCTCTACTCCGAGATCGTGCACCGCGCGCACGCCGCCGGACTGGCCGGGGCCAGCGTCTTCCGGGGCATCGAGGGCTTCGGCGCCTCCTCCCGCATCCACACCTCCCGCCTGCTGTCCCTGAGCGAGGACCTGCCGGTCGCGGTGGTCGTCGTGGACACCGAGGAGCGGGTCCGGGCGTTCCTTCCGCAGCTCGGCGAACTGGTCGGTGAGGACCTGGTGACCCTGGAGGAGTGCGAGCTGGTCCTCCCGCCCGCCCCGGACAATACGGACAGCGATGGTAAGAAGTCGTTGTGAACCGGCGGCTCGTCAGCGCGGGATCCCTCGCCCCCGGGCCGCTGTCGGGCTCTACGCTGCCCTGAACGTCGTGGCAAGCATGTCGGCAGGCTCGCGGCGGCCTTTACCGGGGTCTCACTCGCCGGCGCTCTCCGGGCCCAGGCGCTTGCCGTACGGCCGGGCGCAGCAAGTACTGTCTACAGCAATGTCGACCAACTCTCCTCAGAACTGGATCCCATGAGCGCCATCTCCGTCGGTCAGGCCGTCGTCCTCGGAGTAGTCGAGGGGGTGACCGAGTTCCTCCCCGTGTCCTCCACCGGCCACCTGAAGATCGCCGAGGGGCTCATGGACATCCCCGTCGACGACAAGTCCGTCGTCGGGTTCTCCGCCGTCATCCAGGTCGGTGCCATCGCCGCCGTGCTCGTGTACTTCCTCAAGGACATCAAGCGGATCGTCACCGCCTGGTTCCGCGGTCTGACCAACCGCGAGGAGCGCTACCACCACGACTACAAGTTCGCCTGGTGGGTCATCGCCGCCACCATTCCGATCGTGCTGGTGGGCCTGGCCGCGAAGCCGCTGATCGACGGCCCGCTCGCCTCCCTGTGGGTGGTCGCCGGGTCGCTGATCGTCGGCTCGGGCGTGATGTGGGCCGCCGACCAGATGGGCCGGCACAAGCGTGGTGAGGACGACACGTCGTTCAAGGACGCGATGTGGGTCGGCTGCTCCCAGATCCTCGCCCTGCTCTTCCCCGGCTTCTCCCGATCCGGCGCCACCATGTCCACCGCGCTCATCCTGGACCTGGACCGCGTCGCCGCCACCCGGCTGTCCTTCTTCCTGGGCATCCCGGCGCTGACCGGCGCGGGCCTGTACGAGCTGAAGGACGCCCTGGGCGCGGGGGTCGGCGCCGCCCCGCTGGCCGTCGGCACGATCGTCTCCTTCGTGGTCGCCTACGCCTCCATCGCCTGGCTGCTCAAGTTCGTCGCCAAGCACTCCTTCAACGCCTTCGTGATCTACCGGATCGTCATCGGTGTCGGCCTCCTCGGTCTGCTGGCCACCGGCACGCTCAGCAGCTGAGCGAACGCGCTGATCAGCCGCGGGGTGCGGATGTCTGCATTCAGGCATCGCACCCCGTGAATGTTTCCTTACGGGTCGCCTTGACAGTCCCGCCCCGCAAGCCGCAGGATCGCTCCCGTGAACCTGTCAGACAGCCAGACAGGTGGTCGGGCCCCGCAGCGCGTCAGCGCCATGGAAGCGGTGCTCGCCCACCTCCGTGACGCCATCGAGCGCGGCCGGTACGCCATCGGCGACAAGCTTCCCTCCGAGGCCGAGCTGTGCCGCACCCTCGAGGTGTCCCGGCCCGTGCTCCGCGAGGCGCTGCGCGCGCTCCAGACGATGGGTCTCACGGTCTCCCGGACCGGCAAGGGCACCTTCGTCGTCGCGAACGCGGTCGAGGACCCCACCTTCGGCGACTACGCCGCCAGCGACCTGCTCGAAGTGCGCCGTCACATCGAGATCCCGGTCGCCGGATACGCGGCCCTGCGCCGTACCCCGGAGAACCTGGACCACCTGGCCCATCTGCTCGACCGCATGGAGCGGGAGACGGACACCACCGCCTGGGTCGCGATGGACACCCTCTTCCACCTCGCCGTGGCCGAGGCCGCCCAGAACCCGGTCTTCCGCCGGGTCATCGAGGAGATCCGCGACGCACTGGCGCGCCAGTCGGCCTTCCTCAACGAGCTGGGCGGGCGCCGAGAGCAGTCCAACCGCGAGCACCGGGCGATCGTCGAGGCGCTGGCCGACGGTTCCGAGCACGACGCCGTGGAGGCCATGAGCCACCACCTGGACCGCGTCGAGACGACCCTCACCGACATCGTGCGGCCTCAGCGGACGGACTCGCCCACGGAAGGCGGACCCGAGGCGTGAGCGAGCAGCACCTCACAGACGAGACGCGCCCCTCGTCCGGCCATGCCGACGCCGGCACGATCATGACCCGTCACCTGCTCTTCCGGCGGAAGACCCGGAACGCCGAGCTGATCCGGCCGCCGTACCGCCTGCCGGGCTCCCCCCGGACCGAACGCGTGACGCCGGCGTTCCTCGCCTCCGTGCCGGTCCTCATGTACGCCGACGGCGGCGCCGGACGCACCACCGTGCCCTGTCTGCCGCTGATCGTCGCCGCACTGGTCGCGGGCTGGTACGCCATCCGCGCCCGCGTGTCCCGCATATCCACCGGCGCCGACGCGTGACCCGCGTACCGGCCGACCCCGACCCCATGATTCAGGCAGTGATGCACAGCAGTTCCCCCGTCGACGCACCCGTCGTCCGCGAACCCCTCCACGCCCCCGTCGCCCACCTCGTCCGCGGCGGGGTCGTCGAGGGCATCCACTACGGCTCCGTCGTCGTCCTCGGCGCCGACGGCCAGGTCCGGTTCCAGCTCGGTGACATCGAGGCGGCCTTCTACCCCCGCTCGGCCCTCAAGCCCGTCCAGGCCGTGGCCATGCTGCGGGCCGGGCTGCCGCTCGACGGCGAACTGCTGTCGCTGGCCGCCGCGAGCCACTCCGGCGAGGAGCGCCACCTCGCCGGCACCCGGCGCATCCTCGAACTCGCCGACCTGACCGAGGACCACCTGCGCAACGTGCCCGACATGCCGTTCGACCCGGTCGTCCGGGACGCCTGGGTCCGCGAGGGTCGCGGGCCCTCCCGGCTCGCCCAGAACTGCTCCGGCAAGCACGCCGCCATGCTGTGGACCGCCCAGCTCAACGGCTGGTCCCTGGACGACTACCTCGACCCGCGGCACCCGCTCCAGCAGGCCGTCGCCGCGACCGTCGAGGAGCTGACCGGCCAGCGCGTCGCCCGGGTCACCGTGGACGGCTGCGGCGCCCCGCTGTTCTCCGTCTCCCTGCACGGACTCGCCCGCGCCCTCGCCCGGATCACCTCGGCCGCGCCCGGCACCCCCGAGGCCCGCGTCGCCGACGCGATGCGCGAACACGCCGAGATGGCCTCCGGCGCCAGGCGCGATGTGGCCGCGCTGATGCGGGCCGTGCCGGGGCTGCTCGCCAAGGACGGTTTCGAGGGCGTGCAGGTCGCCGCGCTGCCGGACGGCCGGGCCGTCGCTGTGAAGATCGCCGACGGGGCGAACCGGGCGCGGATTCCGGTGGCGGCGGCGGCGCTCGCTCGCGCGGGCGTCGAACCCGCCCTGCTCACCGAGTTCGCGGGGGAGCCGCTGCTCGGGGGCGGGGAGCCGGTCGGGTGTGTGCGGGCGGTGCGTGCGCTGGACCCGGTTGCGCTCACTGCCTGCGCTTAGCTCCGCTGGATCGGCCGTTGTGGAGCTGCGGGTCCGTTGTGGTCGATCGCGCAGTTCCCCGCGCCCCTTTCAGGGCGCTCTCACCTCCGTACCTCAGGAAGAGGACCGTACCCTCATGACCGCCGCCACGCGCAGCGAACACGATCTGCTCGGCGACCGCGATGTCCCCGTCGACGCGTACTGGGGCATCCACACCCTGCGCGCGACCGAGAACTTCCCCATCACCGGTACGCCGATCTCCGCCTACCCGCACCTGATCGACGCGCTGGCCGCCGTGAAGGAGGCCGCCGCTCTCGCCAACGAGGAACTCGGGCTGCTGGCGCCCGAGAAGGCGGCCGCGATCGTCGCCGCCTGCCGGGAGATCCGGGCCGGTGAGCTGCACGACCAGTTCGTCGTGGACGTCATCCAGGGCGGCGCCGGCACGTCCACCAACATGAACGCCAACGAGGTCGTGGCGAACCGCGCGCTGGAACTGCTCGGTCACGCCAAGGGTCAGTACGCCTGTCTGCACCCCAACGAGGACGTCAACCTCGGCCAGTCGACCAACGACGTCTACCCGACCGCCGTCAAGATCGCGACGATTTTCGCGGTACGTGGACTGCTCAAGGCGATGTCCGTACTCCAGGACGCGTTCGCCCGTAAGGCCGTCGAGTTCCGTGACGTGCTCAAGATGGGCCGTACACAGTTGCAGGACGCGGTACCGATGACGCTCGGTCAGGAGTTCTCCGCATTCGCCGTCATGATCGAGGAGGACCGCAGCCGTCTTGCCGAGGCCGTCGAGTTGATCCATGAGATCAACCTCGGTGCCACCGCCATCGGCACCGGCCTCAACGCGCCCGCCGGCTACGCCGAGGCCGCCCGCCGGCACCTCTCCGCCATCACCGGCCTCCCGCTGGTCACGGCGGCCAACCTGGTCGAGGCCACCCAGGACTGCGGCGCCTTCGTCCAGATGTCCGGCGTCCTCAAGCGCATCGCCGTCAAGCTCTCCAAGAGCTGCAACGACCTGCGCCTGCTGTCCTCCGGTCCGCGCGCGGGTCTCGGCGAGATCAACCTGCCGCCGGTGCAGGCCGGTTCGTCGATCATGCCGGGCAAGGTCAACCCGGTCATCCCCGAGGTGGTCAACCAGGTCGCCTTCGAGGTGATCGGCAACGACGTCGCCATCACCATGCCCGCCGAGGCCGGACAGCTCCAGCTCAACGCCTTCGAGCCGATCATCCTGCACTCCCTGTCGGAGTCCGTCACGCATCTGCGGACCGCCTGCCTGACGCTGGCGGAGCGCTGTGTGTCCGGCATCAGCGCCAACACCGAGCGGCTGCGCGCCACCGTCGAGAACTCCATCGGCCTGGTCACCGCGCTGAACCCGCACATCGGCTACACCGCCGCCACCGACATCGCCAAGGAGGCCCTCGCGACGGGCCGTGGCGTGGCCGAACTGGTCCTGGAGAAGGGCCTGCTGCCCGCCGAACGGCTGACCGCACTGCTCCGGCCGGAGGTGCTCGCGGGCAGCGGGACCACGTCGGCGATCTGACACGACGCCACCCGCGTGCCGCCCGGCCCGGTCCTCCCGGCCGGGCCGCACGCGACTGCCGTCTTCCCAGGGACCAAGGATCGCCCGACGCCCCCGGGCGCCCCGGCGTCAGGGGTGCGGCATGATGACGATCATGTCCTCGCAGTTCCAGCCGGTCCTCGATCGCATCATGGCGGAGGTCGATCGCACTCCCGGGCGCGGCCGGTCCGCCGACTACATCCCGGCGCTCGCCGCCCGCGACCCGCGCCGGTTCGGCATGGCCGTCGCCGAGCTGGACGGCACGGTGTACGGGGTGGGGGAGTGGCGGCAGCCGTTCTCGACGCAGTCGATCACCAAGGTCTTCACGCTCGCCCTGGACCTGGCCCGCGAGGGCGACGAACTCTGGGAGCACGTGGGCCGCGAGCCCTCCGGCAACCCGTTCAACTCCCTGGTCCAGCTGGAGTACGAGAACGGCATCCCGCGGAATCCCTTCATCAACGCGGGCGCGCTCGTCGTCACCGACCGCCTGCACACCCGTACCGGGGACGCGGCCGGCGAGCTGCTGTCCTTCCTGCGCGCCGAGAGCGGCAACCCCGAACTGGGCTTCGACGAGGAGGTCGCCGCCTCCGAGACCGCCCACGGCGACCGCAACGCCGCCCTCGCCCACTTCATGGCGTCCTACGGCAACATCGACAACGAGGTGCCGGTCCTGCTCGACCAGTACTTCCGGCAGTGCTCCATCGCCGCCTCCTGCGCCGACCTGGCCCTCGCCACCGGCTTCCTCGCCCGGCACGGCATCCGGGCCGACGGCGGCCGTCTGCTCAGCCGCAGCCAGGCCAAGCAGGTCAACGCGGTCATGCTGACGTGCGGCACGTACGACGCGGCCGGCGACTTCGCCTACCGCGTCGGCCTGCCCGGCAAGAGCGGGGTCGGCGGTGGGATCATCGCCGTCGTACCGGGCCGGTGCACGCTGTGTGTGTGGAGCCCGGGGCTGGACGAACGCGGCAACTCGGTGGCGGGTGTGGCAGCCCTGGACCGCTTCACGACCCTGACCGGACTGTCGGTGTTCTGAGCGGGCGTCAGTTCGGCGGAACCCGGGGGAGCGACAAGCCGCGGACGGACCGGCAGGAGGAATCCGACCGGCACACACCACGCGCCAGTCACACCTCGGCCCCCGCCCGGCAGGGCTGTCGTCGCCTTCCGGCCACCCGGCGTTGACACGCTGCCCCAGTGTTGGCCATGGCATTTCCCGTCGATCTCCGCCGCTGCCAGGTGATGGGCCTGGCCGGCACCGCCTTTCTCGCGCTCGGCGGTGAGACGGCCGGCGCCCTCCCCGTCCGGGACCTCCTGGCGCCCGCCTCGGTGCAGGCGGCACTCGGCCTGGTCGGGGTGTACTTCGGGGTCGTCCTGCTCGTCGCCGCCTGGGTGCTCCTCGGCCGGCTGGTCCGCGGCCCCGAGCCGCCCACCCCACGCGCCCTGCTGCTCGTCCTGGCCGTCTGGGCGGCCCCGCTGCTGCTCGCCCCGCCGCTGTTCAGCCGGGACGTGTACAGCTATCTCGCGCAGGGCGCCATGGTCGACGCCCACATGGACGTCTACGCCCAGGGCCCGGCGCAGCTCGGCGGCCCGCTCGCCGACGAGGTCGCCCCCATGTGGCGGCACACCGGCGCCCCCTACGGCCCCGCCTTCCTGGCCCTGGCCTCCGCGCTGTCCGGACTGACCCGCGGCGAGGTGCCCGCCGGCCTGCTCGGCATGCGCCTGGTCGCCCTGCTCGGCGTGGCCCTCATGGCGGTGGCGCTGCCCCGCCTCGCACGGCACAGCGGCGCCGACCCGGCCGCCGCCCTGTGGCTCGGCGCCCTGAACCCGCTCGTGCTGCTGCACCTCGTCGCGGGCGCCCACAACGACGCCCTCATGCTCGGCCTGCTCGGGCTCGGCCTGGTCGCCGCGCGGGGCCGCAGACCTGTCGTCGGCGCCGTCCTCGTCACCCTCGCCGCCCTGGTCAAGGCACCGGCGGCGCTCGGCCTGCTGGCCGTCGTGGCCCTGTGGGTCCGCTCCGGCCGCCGCCCGCTGCCGGCCGTCCTGACCACGGCGGCGGCGTCCGCCGCGACGACGGTCGCCGCCACGGCCGTCGCCGGCACCGGCTACGGCTGGATCGGCGCCCTGGACACCCCGGTCTCCCCGCACAACTGGGCGCTGACCAGCCTGCTCGGCCGCGCCACCGGCGCCCTGCTCGAACACCTCGGCAGCGGCCTGGCCCCGCTGGCCGTCCCGGCCTGGCATCTGCTGGGCCTCGCGGCCACCGCCGTGGCCGTCCTGCTGATATGGCTCCGGCTGCGCCCCAGGCCGGTGTACGCGCTGGGCCTGAGCCTCCTCGCGGTCGCCGTCTTCGGCCCGGCGATCCGCCCCTGGTACGTGCTGTGGGGCCTGTTCCTCATCGCCGCCGCCGCGCCCAGCACCTCGGTACGGCACCGGGTGGCCGCCCTGGCCGGGGTCCTCGCCCTCGCCGTGCTGCCCAGCGGCGGCCCGGCCGACCTCGGCCAGCTGGTGCTCGCGGTCTCCGGCGGGGCGCTCGGGGTGGTCGTCCTGTGGCAGGCCCACCAGGCGCACCAGGCCGCCCAGGCCCCGGTGCCGGGACGCGCGGCATGACCGGCCGGTGGGGACGGCCGGGGCTGCCCGGGCGGCTGGGAGAGCTGGGGCCGCGCACGGACCGGGGCCGGCTGCTGCTCGTCCTGCTCCTCGTGGCGGCCGTGACCGTGTTCACGGCGACCGTGCCGCTGCTGCGCGGCTTCTTCGACCTGCGGGTGTACTACGGCACCGTGCACACCTGGGTGCACCACGGCGGCCGGATCTACGACTACCGGGTGCCGGGCACCGCGTACGGCTTCACGTATCCGCCGTTCGCCGCCGTCACCATGCTGCCGCTGGCCCCGCTCGGCCGGACCGCGGCGATCGCCGTGTCCCTGCTGGTGAACCTGGCCGCGCTCGCGGTGGTCCTGCGCATCCTGGCCGGGCCGCACTGGCGCCGCCACGGCTGGTACCGGTGGGCGCTGTGCCTGTGCCTGCTCGCCCTGTTCGAGCCACTGCGGGACACCGTCAGCTTCGGCCAGGTGAACCTGGTGCTGCTCGCCCTCGTCCTCGGCGACTCCTGGCTGCTGGCGAGCGGCCGGGGCCGCTGGGCGGGCGCCGGGATCGGGCTCGCCGCCGCCGTGAAGCTCACTCCCGCCCTCTTCATCGGCCTGCTGCTGCTCGCCGGGCGCCGGTGGGCGGCCGGCACCGCCACGGCCGTCGCCGTCGCCGCGACCGCGCTGGCCGCCTGGGCCGACCCGGCGGCCTCCCGCTTCTACTGGACCGAGGCGCTCTGGGACACCGGCCGGGTGGGCCGCCTGGACTATGTGTCGAACCAGTCGCTGCAAGGGGTGCTGGCCCGCCTCGGTGAGACCGGCCGCCCCCTGTGGGCGACGGCGGTCCTGCTGACCCTCGGCGTCTGGGCGTGGCGCGGCCGGCGGGCGGTCGCGGCGGGCGACTGGACGGCGGCGTTCGCGCTCACCGGTGCGGCGGCCTGTCTGGTCAGCCCGATCACCTGGGTGCACCATCTGGTGTGGCTGCTGCCCTCCTTCGTGGTGCTGGTCCGCGCCGGGCACCCGCGGATCGCGGCCGGCCTGTACGCGGCGCTGTGCACCAGCGTGGTGTGGCTGTGGTTCGACGACGCCTCCGGGCTCGACGGGTTCCTGGGGAGCAATCTCTACACGTGGATCGCGCTGGGCCTGCTGCTCGGCCTGCCGGTGGGTCAGTCGCGGCTCGCCCGGTTCCCCTTGGCCCGCAGCACCAGCGCCACGGCCCCCGCGCCGAGCCCGGAGAGCCCCGCGACGACGGCGGTGCCGGACCAGTCCGAGTCGTCGTCCGGGGCCACGGCCGCCACCACCGGCGTCGCGGACGCCGCCGGCCGGGAGGAGGGCGGGCGCAGCCCGTCCAGCGAGCCGACCGGGTCCACCCGTCCGGCCGCCGCGAAGCCCCAGTCGAGCAGGGCGCGGGCCTCCTCGTACACGGTGAACCCGCCGTCGGCCTGAGGGTTCAGCACGCTCACCACGAGGGTGCGCCCGTCCCGGCGCGCCGCGGCCACCAGGGTGTTGCCGGCGTTGCTGGTGTAGCCGTTCTTGATCCCGATGAGCCCGGGGTACGGCGCCACGCCGTCCTCGCCGGTCAGCAGCCGGTTGGTGTTCTCGATGGGGTACGGCGACCCGTCACCGGGGAAGGGCGCCTCGACGGTGGCGCAGTACCGGGCGAAGTCGGGGTTGCGCAGGCCTGTCCGGCCGAACACCGCGAGGTCGTAGGCGGAGGACACCTGTCCCGGGGCGTCGTAGCCGTCCGGGGAGACGACATGGGTGTCCAGGGCGCCGAGCGAGCGGGCCTTGTCCTGCATGCGGGCGGCCGTGGCCTCCCAGCCGCCGCCCAGCCGGGCGAGCACGTGCACGGCGTCGTTCCCGGAGCTGAGGAAGACACCGCGCCACAGGTCGGCCACCTGGTAGGTGTGCCCTTCCTCGACGCCGACCAGGCTGCTGCCCTCGCCGACGTCGTCCAGCTCCCCGTACCGCACGGTGTGCTGCTGCCCGCTGGGCAGCACCGGCAGCACGGTGAGCGCGAAGAGGGTCTTCAGGGTGCTCGCGGGCGGGAGTTCGCGGTGGGCGTCGTGCGCGGCCAGCACCTCCCCGCTGCCCGCGTCGGCGACCAGCCAGGACAGCGCCGAGAGGTCCGGCAGCTCGGGCGCGCCCGGGTGCGGCCGGACCTGGATGCCGGAGTGGTAGAGCAGGGACGGCCCCGGCACCGCGGCCCGGGGGCGGGGCGGGGCGGGCTCCCCGGCGGGGTGCGCTGCCCGGGGTCCGGCGGCGGCAGCGGCCGGCGTGAGCGCCAGCAGGCCCGCCACACAGAGGGAGCAGGCCGACACAGCCACGCGATAAGAGAATCCGGTGATCATATGATCAACGTACGAACTTGGCTCGCGTGCACCACGCCGCCGGGCCGTTCGGGTCGCCCGGGCAACCCGGATGCCGCACCCGGCCGCCCGGTCGCCGGGCGTCAGGCGTCCGGCAGGGTGGGCCGGACCTGCCGCAGGAACGCGGCGTTGCCGGGTGTGGCGCGCAGCCGCTCCAGCAGGGTCTCCAGCCCGGAGGGCCCGCCGTCCCGCGAGCGCAGAACGCGGCGCAGACCGTGTACGGCCGTCAACTCGGCCGGAGTGAGCAGGAGTTCCTCGCGGCGGGTGCCGCTGGCGTCGATGTCGACGGCGGGGAAGACGCGACGGCCGGCGAGTTCCCGGTCCAGGCGCAGTTCCATGTTGCCCGTGCCCTTCAGCTCCTCGAAGAAGTAGCCGTCGGCGCGGGAGCCGGTGTCCACGAGGACCGTGGCCAGGATGGTGAGCGAGCCGCCCTCCTCGGCCTGGCGCGCGGCGCCGAAGAACCGTTTGGGGCCGAGCAGCGCACCGGCGTCGACACCGCCGCTCAGGGTACGGCCGCCGGCGGCGGAGGCGTTGTTGTGGGCCCGGCACAGCCGGGTCAGCGAGTCCAGCAGGACGACGACGTCCTCGCCGGCCTCCACCAGGCGCTTGGCCCGCTCCACGACGAGGTCGGCGAGGGCGATGTGCTCCTTGGCCGACCGGTCGAAGGTGGAGGCGTACACCTCGCCGCGCACCGAGCGGCGCATCTCGGTGACCTCCTCGGGCCGCTCGTCGAGCAGGAGGACCATCAGCCGGCACTCGGTGTGGTTGCCGGCCACGGCGGCGGCGAACTGCTGGAGCAGCACGGTCTTGCCGGTCTTCGGCGGGGCGACGATGAGGCCGCGCTGGCCCTTGCCGACCGGCGCGAGCAGATCGGTGACGCGTCCGGCCAGGCCGGAGGCGGGGTGTTCCAGACGGACGCGCTGATGCGGGTGGAGCGGGGTGAGGTCGCGGAAGTGCCGCCGGGAGCCCAGCTCGCCGGGAACGCGTCCGTTGACGCGCGCGACCTCGGTCAGGGCCCGCTGTGCTCCCCGGACGCCTTCGACCAGGTCGCCCTTGCGCAGCCCGTGGCGGCGGATCAGCGCCGGCGCGACCTGCGGATCGGCGGGGGAGGGCAGGAGGCTCGCGGCCCTCAGGTGTCCCTTCCCGTGCGCGTCGATGTCGAGGACGCCGGTGACGAGCGGGGCAGCCGGGGCCTGCCGGGCCACCGGCGGGTGTTCGAGTGTGGTGGTCATGGGGTGGGGTCCTTTCGCGGACGGGTCAGAACGGAGAAGGGGGAGAGGCCGCGAGCGGGAGGCGCAGGTGGCTGCCTCCGGGCGGCGGGAACGGCACCTCGGGTACGGCGCGGAAGGCTCGTCGCGAGGTGGTGCTGAGAAGCTGACGCGCCGGGAGCCGGACATCCGGAAAACGGCGGACGGATCAGCGTGAAGAAGAGAAACTGGCACCGGCGGCCACGGTGGCCGTACACGAGTGCTGAAGGAACGGTACCACTCGGGGGAGTACCGCGTCCGTGATCGGCGCAACAAACCACCGGATCGGGCTATTCCCGGGGCGGGAGGACCGGTCCTCGTGCCAGGGGAACGTCAGGAGGATTCGCCTTGTCAGGGGAACGTCAGGATCCGGTGGACACCTCGGCCGCCCGCACCCCGCATCGCCTGGACCCCGCCGGCGGCTGCCCGCACGCCGTCAACGCGCGATTGCTGGCCCAGGGTGCCGTGGCCCCGGTCGAGCTGCCCGGCGGGATTCAGGGCATGGCCGTACTCGGGCACGACGCGCTGAAGGAGTTCCTGCAACACCCCGGGGTCGCCAAGAACGCCCGCCACTTCACGGCCCTGCGCGAGGGACGGATCGCCGAGGGCTGGCCGTTGCTGACGTTCGCCACCGTGCCGGGTATGACCACGGCCGACGGTGACGACCACCGGCGACTGCGGTCCCTGGCCGCCCGCGCCTTCACGCCCCGCCGGGTGGCGGGACTGCGGCCGCGCATCGAGGAGTTGACCGACTCGCTGCTCGACGGCCTCGCGCACACCGCCGCCGCGGGCGACGGGGTCGCCGATCTGCGGCGGCACTTCGCCCTGCCCCTGCCGATGGGAGTGATCTGCGAACTCCTCGGCGTGGACGTGGAGTTCCGCGACCGGCTGCACCGGCTCGGCAGCCTGGTCGTGGCCACCGACACCGCACCGGCCGAGGCCGTCGCGGCCAACCGCGAACTCGTCGCCGTCCTCGGCGAGATCGCCGCGGCGAAGGCCACGCGGCCCGGCGACGACCTCACCAGCGCCCTGATCGCCGCCCGCGACGAGGGCGCGACCGGCTCAGCGGGCCGGAGCTGATCGGCACCCTGCTGCTGATGATCATCGCCGGGCACGAGACCGCCCTCAATCTCATCACCAACGCCGTGCGCGCCCTGTGCGCCCACCCCGAGCAGCTCGGCCTGGTGCGCGCGGGCCAGGTGGGGTGGGCGGACGTGGTGGACGAGACGCTGCGCTGGGACGCGCCGGTCAGCTACTTCCCGTTCCGCTGTCCCGTGCGGGACCTGACCGTCGCCGGCACGCTCATACCCGCCGGCACCCCCGTGCTCGCCGGTTACTCCGCCGCCGGCCGCGACCCGGCGGCGCACGGCCCGGACGCCGACCGCTTCGACCTCACCCGCCCCGCCCGGCCCGGCGCCGTACGGCACCTGTCCCTCGGGCACGGCGCCCACTACTGCCTCGGCGCACCGCTCGCCCGGCTGGAGGCGACGGTCGCCCTGGAACGGCTGTTCACCCGCTTCCCGTCGCTGCGACTCGCTGTTTCCGAAGCCGACCTGGCGCCCCACGCGGGCTTCGTCGGCAACAGCGTGCGCGGCCTGCCCGTGCGGCTCGCGGCGGGGTGACCCGTCCCTGAGCCGCGAACCGGCCGGACCGTCAGGGACCGGGGAGCACGACGGGGAACAGAAGTCCGCAGACCATAACGATCCCGGACGTCAGGGGACTTGACCACCAACCGTGCACTATCTTCGCGGCATGTCCACGCCACCGCAGCCCCCGCAGCCGGCCGACCAGCCCGCGCAGCAGCCCCCGCAACCCCAGCAGCCCGCGCAGCAGCCGACCGTCCCGCCGCAGCCGACGGCCTACCCGTACCCGAACCCGCAGTCACCCCCGCCGGGAACGTTCTACGCGCAGCCCACACTGGCCGCCCAGCCCGCGCCGGGGCAGCCGCAGCCGGGGAACCCGTACGCCCGGACACCGCAGTACGGGCCCGTGCCGCCCGTCCCTGCGGCCGGTGGCGGTGGGGCCGGCCGTGCGGTGCTGTGGGCCGCCGTCGGCGCGGTCGTGGCCTCCGCCGCGTGGGCGGCCGGTGTCTTCCTCGTCGGCGGGCAGAGCGACAGCGCCGACCTGCGCGGTTACTCGGCGCCCTCCAACATGTGCTCCAGCGCCGACTACTCGTCCTTCAAGGACGAGTACACGGAGAACGACTCCTCGCCGACCCGTACCTCGCTCAAGGACGAGGCGCTGGACGAGAGTTATTGCAGCCTGAGCCTGAAGAAGCCCGGCTCCTCGTACGCCGACGCCTATCTGACCATGCAGCTGGACCTGCACAAGAAGACCGATCCCGCGCCCGAGTTCACGGCCACCTGGAAGAACTACGGGGACAGTCACACGGGTTACGACGTCGACCCGGTCGAGGGCATCGGCGACGAGGCCTACCTGGTCAGCCAGGACACCACGAACGGCTCCTCCTCCAGCGGCTCCCGGTACGCCACACTCGCCGTCCGGGACGGCTGGGTGACGTACACGATGAGCTACAGCGTCTACCTCACCTCGTACGACGAGGACAAGGACCCGCCCGCGCTGACCGACGTCACCGACTGGCTGAAGACCGACGCCAAGGCCACGCTCCGGCAGCTCCAGGGCTGATCACCGCCGTGCCGGTGAGCGCGGCGGTTCACGCCGACCGCGCCTCGGCCTCCTTCGCGATCTGCTCGAACCGCGCGCCCATGGCCTCGCCGAGGGCCTGCGCGCCCGACAGCGGACGGACCATGACCATGAAGTCGTCGATCAGGCCGTCCTCGTTCACATGCAGGAAGTCGCAGCCGGTCAGTTCCCGGTCGCCGATCCGGGCCTGGAAGACCAGCGCGTGGTCCGGGCCGTCCGCGTCGCCGATCTCCCGGACGTACCGGAAGTCCTCGAAGACGTGGACCACCGCGCGCAGCACCGCCGCGGTGATCGCCTTGCCCGGGTACGGCTTGAAGGCGACCGGGCTGGTGAAGACGACGTCCTCGGCCAGCAGTGCCTCGATGGCGTCCAGGTCCCTGGCCTCGACCGCCTCGCGGAACGCGCGCATCGGCTCACCCCACTCGCTCTGTAGTCAACTAATTGAATAGGTGCAGATGAGATTAATCAACGACTGCTAACCTGTCCACATGTCGCTCAAGTACGCCGTCCTGGCCGCCCTGCTGGAGGGCGAGGCCTCGGGCTACGAGCTGTCGAAGGCCTTCGACGTCTCGTTCGCGAACTTCTGGCCCGCGACCCCCCAGCAGCTCTACCGCGAGCTGGAGCGTCTCGCCCAGGACGGACTGGTCCAGGCCCGCACCGTGCAGCAGGAACGCCGGCCCAACAAGCGGATGTTCACACTCACCGAGGCCGGCCGGGCCGAGCTGAGCGCGTTCGCCGCCGAGCCGCCGAAGCGGCCCACCGCGATCCGCGACGAACTCCTCATCAAGATCCAGGCCATGGACGGCGGCGACCCGGACGTCACCCGGGAGCTGATCGAGGAGCGCCTGGGCTGGGCGCGCGGCAAGCTCGACCGCTACCGGCGGGTGCGCGAGCGCCTGCTCGACGGGCGTACGGAGGAGGAGTTCCTGCACACCGCCGACCGCGTCGGGCCGTACCTCACCCTCATGGCCGGGATCGCCTTCGAGGAGGAGAACCTGCGCTGGTGCGAGCGGGTCCTCGCGGTGCTGGAACAGCGCGGCGACGTCGCGTCATCCTGGCCGATCGCTCATCAGGGTGGTGATCGCGGACGGAACGGGTCGTGACCGGGGGCGGTGCGGCACAGTGGGCGGGTGCCTCGCCGACTTCTTCCGTTGCTGGTGGCGGCCCTGGTGACCGTCGCCGGCTGCACCACCGTCAGCTCCGCTCCCACCCCCGACGCCGTCCGCCCCCGGCGCTCCCCCGCCCCCGACACGGTGGTGCGGCCCTCGGTCCTCCAGGAGCCGGTCGGAGCGCCGTCCGGGCACGCGGCGCTGGTCCGCACGGGCCACGGGCCCCGCTCGGCGGCCGGGCGACGGAGCCCCGGGACCGGCCGCGGCCCGGTGCCCGCGGCGCCTCCCCGGGCGGTGGCACCGGCCGCCCCGCCGGTGCGACACCCCCGCCCGGAGCGCCGGTCACCGGTACGACACCCGGTCCGGCGCCCCCGTCCGGCCTCCCGGCCGCCCGCCGCCGTCCACATGCGCGACCTGTGCCGCCAGGCGGACGGCGTGACCACGCCGGAGATCGCGCGGCTGTGCCACGACACCTTCGGCTGAACGCGGGGTCGCGGTCGGCCGGGCCCGCGGTGGAAGCCGGTCGTCGCCCTTTTCGCCCGTCCCGGGACACCGCCGTCATAGGCTGACGTCATGTTCGGTCCCGAAGGCCCCACGCTCCGCGAGCTGGCCGTGCAGGCGCTGTCGTCCGTGGAGCACGGCTACGACCTGCTCGCGCCGAAGTTCGACCACACCCCCTTCCGGACACCCGACGCCGTCCTGGACTCCGTGGCGAAGGCGCTGGCGCCGCTCGGCCCGTTCACGGACGGACTCGACCTGTGCTGCGGCACCGGCGCCGGGACGCGGCTGCTGACCGGACTGTGCCGCCGCAGCGTCACCGGCGTCGACTTCAGCGCCGGCATGCTCGACATCGCCCGGCAGCGGGTACGGCCCACCGACGGGCCCCGGATCGCCTGGGTGCGCGGCGACGCCCGGGCCCTGCCCTTCACGTCCGCCTTCGATCTCGTCGTCTCCTTCGGGGCGTTCGGTCACTTCCTGCCCCGCGAACTGCCCGGGCTCTTCGCCCAGGTCCGCTCGGTGCTGCGACCCGGTGGCCGCTTCGCCTTCCCGGTGTTCGCGCCACCCCGCCCGGCCCACCCCGGCTTCTGGACGCTGCTCGGCTTCGACGCGGTGATGCGGGTGCGCAACGCGCTGTGGCGACCGCCGTTCGTCATGTACTACCGGACCTTCCGGCTCAGCACCGTGCTGCGGGAGCTGGAACGCGCGGGCCTGACGGTCGAGCTGGGCGTCCTGCCCGGGTTCGGCAGGCGAGCCGACGGCAGCCCGCGCGCCCGGCTGGTGGTGGCCGGAAGAACCGGCGCGGCGGCCCTCGGCGGTCAGCCCGCCGCGGGCAGCGTGAACTCGTAGACCAGCGCGTCCCGTTCGGCGTTCACCACCAGGTCGGTGATCTCCAGCGGGCGCGCGTACTGGTCGTGCACCTGCCGGGTCACCCGCACCGAGGAGGCGTCGCCGACCTGGGTGATGGAGTCCCGGTGGTGGAGGGTCAGGCCCGCCTTGCGCATCCAGTCGTAGGCCCGCCGCAGCTGCGCGGGCGTGGCCCCGTCCGCACGCTCCCGGTAGCGGGCCAGCTCCGCCACCTCGGCCAGCGCCACCGCCGAGAACGACGTCACCGCCGCCCGCAGCGACCGGCCGTCCGGCGTCACCGACCGGTAGCGGTGCACCAGCGTCGGCCGGTGCGGGGCCAGGCCCAGCGCCCGCGCATGCTCCGGCGGCGGCTCCTCCCAGGTCACCGTGGCCCGGTCGACCGCATACGTGTCCGCCGACCGCGCCCCCACCGGGAAGGTGAGCGATTCCGCCGTCTCCACCGGCCGGCCGGGCAGCGTGGCGTGGCTGCCCCGCCGGTCGGTGGCGACCACGCCGCTGCGGCGCAGCACCTCCAGCGCCTGGCGGACGGTCTCCCGGCTGACCCCGTAGTGCGCGGCCAAGTGCCGCTCGCCCGGCAGCCGTTCACCCGGCGGAATGGTGCCGTCGCGCAGTTCGTCGAGCAGCAGCGCCGCGATCCGCCCGTACAGGGGCCGGTCGTCGCGGGGCGGGGGATCGTGCGGGGTGGTGCGGGCCATGCCGCGCCCTCCTGTCGGTGACAAGACGTAGCCGTGCGGGTTCGGTGCGCGACCACACTTACCATTGGTCTAAACCACGACGGAAGAGCGGTCTGCCGGTTCGACCGAAATCCACCCGCGCGCACGGCGGCCACCAGCGCCGTGCCGCACGCTCACAAGGCGCTGAAGAGGGCGTCGACCAGCGCCGTTTTCCGTGGATCATTGGCGATGTGCGGCCCCATCCGGTTCATGACGTAGCCCAGCGACACCCCCGCGTCCGGGTCGGCGAGCCCACAGGAACCACCGAATCCGTCATGGCCGAAAGCCTGCGGATTCGGGCCGTACGACCCCTGGGGCCCGCTCAGCCACAGCCCGAGCCCCACCTCGGTCTCGCCCTCGAAACCGGCGCCGAGCGCCAGGTCGCGGCAGCTGCCCTGGCCCTCGCGCACCCGCTCGGCCGCCTCCGGTGACAGGATGCGCCGGCCGCCGTACGAGCCGCGCCCGGCGAAGACGCCGTACAGCCCCGCGACCGCCCGGGCGGTGCCGTGACCGTTGGCCGCCGGGATCTCCGCCGCCCGCCAGGCGGGACTGTTCGCCTCCGCCGCCCCGGCCAGGGGGTTCGTCAGGGCCGCCAGCGCGGCCGGAGCCAACTGGCTGAAGACCGCCGCCTGTTCACTGCGCGACGCGGCCGGCGGATGCACCAGCTCCGCCGCGCGGCCGGCGTCCCGCTCCGGCAGGCCCACCGTGAAGTCGAGCCCGAGCGGACCGGTCACCTCCCGCTCCAGGAAGGCCCCCGGCCGCAGCCCCGAGACCCGCCGCACGACCTCGCCGACCAGGAAGCCGTACGTCAGCGCGTGATACCCGGACCGGGTGCCGGGCTCCCACCAGGGCGCCATGGCCGCGAGCCGCGCGGTGGTCAGCTCCCAGTCGTACAGCTCCTCCAGGGTGTGCGGCTCGCGCAGCCCGGCCAGCCCGGCGCGGTGCGACAGCAGGTGCCGTACCAGCACCTTGTCCTTGCCTTCGGCGGCGAATTCCGGCCAGTAGGCGGCCACCGGCGCGTCCAGGTCGAGCAGTCCCCGGTCCGCGAGGATGTGCGCGCACAGGGCCACGGGCCCCTTGGTGGTCGACCACACGTTCACCACGGTGTCCCGCGCCCAGGGCCGGGTGCGCGCCGCGTCCGCCCAGCCGCCCCAGAGGTCCACCACCGTCTCCCCGCCGACGATGACCGTCACGGCGGCGCCGAGTTCCCCGCGTTCGCGGAAGTTCTCCGCGAACGCCTCCCGCACCGCTGCGAACCGCGGCTCGCAGTGCCCGTGGATCGGTGCGTCCGTCTCCGGTGTCTGCCGGGTCTCCTGGGCTTCGTGCGCGGACATGCGGCCTCCGTCGTCGCCGGGAACCCGGGCCGCGGCACTGCGGCCCGGGCGCTCCGAACATACCGACTGGTCGGACCAGAGGAAAGACCGGCGCCGCCGGCTCCCTCCCTCAGGCGTACGACCGCAGCCAGCGCACCTTCTCCGCCTCCTGGAAGGGACCCCCGCCCTCGTGGTCGTTGAAGTCGTACACCTCGATCGCCTTGTCCTCGTGCGCCCACGCGTTGAACGCCGCGAACACGGTCGACGGCGGGCACGTCTGGTCCTCCAGGGCCGCCGAGAACAGGGCCGGCGCCCGGCCCCGGGCCGCGAAGTGCACCCCGTCGAAGTAGGACAGCGTGCGCAGCACGTCCGCCGAACGCCCGCGGTGCGTCTTCAGGAACAGGCCGATCTCCCGGTACGGGTGCCGGTCCGTCAGGACCGTCGCGCGCGGGAAGTCGCACAGGAACGGCACGTCCGGGGCGACCGCCACCAGGTCCCGGACCAGTCCGCCGACGGCCAGGGCGATGCCGCCGCCCTGGCTTCCGCCGGTCACCGCCGTCCGCGCCGGGTCGGTCAGCGGGTGGGAACGGGCCGCCTCGACCGCGCGCACGGCGTCCGTGAACACCCGGCGGTAGTAGTAGTTCTCCGGTGCGTCGATGCCCCGCGTCATGAACCCGGGGTACGCGGGCGCCGCACCCACCGGGTCCGGCGTGCCGCCTCCGCCGCCCCAGGCGCTGCCCTGTCCCCGGGTGTCCATCGCGAAGTGCGCCCGGCCCGTCGACGCCCACAGCAGGTTCTCGTGCGGCAGGCCGCGCCCGCCGCCGTAGCCGATGAACTCCACGACCAGCGGGAGCGGTTCCGTCACCCCGGCCGGCAGCCGCAGCCAGCCCTTGACGGGGTGACCGCCGAACCCGGCGAACGTCACGTCGTACACCTCGACCGTGGACAGACCGGTCTCCACCGGCTCGAAGCGCGCGTCCAGATCGTGCTCGTGGGCCTGCTGGAGCGTCTTGTCCCAGAAGGCGTCGAAGTCCTCCGGCTCGGTGGACTCGCTGCGGTACGCGCGGAGTTCGTCGAGGGGCAGATCGAACAGGGCCATCAACAACCGCCTTTGTGAAGGGAGACCGCTTCGCCTCACCGTACGTGGGTGATCGGATGACTCGCCAGCGTCAGATGGGGGCGTGGCCCGGGTCCGGTCGCTTCTCCGCAGGGGTCATCGCGGCTGGCCGGGAGATGAGTAAGCGCTTGCTCCATGGGGTGGGCGGGTGACGTTCGACGCTCTCAGTGGTCGGGTCACCCGGCCGCCCACGCCTGGCGGCGGGCCGTCAGGCGCGCGGCTGGGTCCACCGCGGCCCTGTCCGGGCCCACTCCCGCTCCCACTCGGCCAGCCGGTGCCGCAGGGCGATCCGACGCTCGATCGCGTGCCCGAGGAAGACGACGGTCGCCGTGCCGCCCGCCGCGCACAGCCCCACGGTGACGGCGTGCTGCCACACCGCGACGTCGTCCGGAGGCGGCGCCACACTACGGCCCCGGGAGTCGAACCACACCGACACCGGCTCCCCGGAGCGCGTCCCGGCCGGCACCCGGGCCCACGCCGTCCGGACCCCCGTGTCCGGCTCGGTCCAGCGGACCTGGGCGCGGTAGGGCTGCCGGTGATCGCTCTGCGATTCGGTCCGCTGCGCCTCGGTCAGCCGCTGGGACGTGCCGCCGACCACCACGGCCCGCACCTGATGGCGTTCGGCCCGCTGGGCCGCGGCGAGCGCCCGGGCCTGATCGTGCGCGTGCAGGCCCGCGGCCACCCCGACCACGGGGGCGACCACGAACATCAGGACGGCGACCACCAGCACCGTCCAGGCCTCCACGACGTCCGACCGGCGCCGCAGCGGATTGCGCCGCCAGCGCCAGCCACGCACCCGGGTACGCATGTCCACCTCCTCGCCACCGCCGGAGCCGGGGAGCGGGAGGAGCCGGGTCGCCGGTCCACCGCCCCCGCCGCTCACGGGCACGAGCGTCCACACCCGTCTCGTACCCCGTTCGGCGCACCTCGCGCATGCCGCGAACCGCGAGTTCCAGCCCATATGGCGCACGGCACACGCCATGCGCCCCACGATCGCGCGCGGTGCTCCGCGGCGCGACCCGGGCGCTCGGCCAAGCCGCTGGGTCTCGGCCGAACCGCTGTGTCTCGGCGGAACCGCTGGGTCTCGGCGGAACCGCTGGGTCTCGGCGGAACCGCTTGATCCGGGCAGTGCGCTCGGTCTCGCCCGGCGCGCTCGGTGTCAGCCACTCAGCTCGGGCTTTCAGTCGAACCGCTCGGTGTCAGCCCCTCCGCTCGGGTTTGCAGTCGAACCGCTCGGTGTCGCCGGCCCGCTCCGCCTCGGACCACCTCGGCCGGCCCCTCGGGGTCAGCCGAATCGCTCGATCCGGATCCGGTCCACCGGCTGGCCGGCCGCCACCAGCAGGCGGGACGCGTGTTCGGCGAAACCGTTGGACCCGCACACATAGGCCTCCCACCCACCGAGGGGCTGCTCGGCCAGGAGCGGCGCCACATGTGCGGCCGTCATACGTCCCACCGGTACCCCGGTCGGAGCACTGCGGGTGAACACGGGCGTCGTCTCCGCGCCCAGCTCGGACGCGTAGATCAGCTCTTCGGGGCTCCGCGCCGACACCAGCATCCGCAGCGGGACGGTCAGGCCGCGTGCCCGGTGGTGCCGCACCATCGACATCAGCGGTACGACCCCGGAACCGGCCCCGAGCAGCAGCGCGGGCCGGTCGCCCGGCCAGGCGAAGAAGCCGCTGAGCGGGCCCCGCACCTGGACCGTGTCACCGGGCCGGGCCACGGTGTGGAACCAGCCGGAGACCTCGCCGTCCGGCACCCGGTCCAGGGTCAGTTCGATGTGCCCGGAGCCGTCCGGTGCCGACGCGATCGAATAGTGGCGCTGCGCCACATAACCGTCGGCGGCGGTCAGCCGCAGCATCAGGTGCTGGCCCGGCAGATGCCCCGCCCACTCCGGCACCGCCAGCCGGAACGTGGCCGCGTGCGGTGTCTCGCGCCGGATCTCCGTCAGGGTGGCGGTCTGCCACACCGCCGCCGCCTGCTCGCTCACGGCGATCCGCCCGGGCACCGCGAACCGGGTCGCGGAAGTCGTCGTCTCAGTCACCGGAGTACCGCTGCTCCTCCCACGGGTTGCCGCGCGCGTGGTAGCCGTTGCGCTCCCAGAAGCCCGGCTCGTCGTGGTCGAGGAGTGTGATGCCCGCGATCCACTTGGCGCTCTTCCAGAAGTACAGGTGGGGCACCAGCAGCCGCGCCGGGCCGCCGTGCTCGGGCGGCAGCGGTGCGCCGTCGTACTCCCAGACGATCCAGGCCCGTCCGCCGGTGAGGTCGGCGAGCGGCAGGTTGGCGGTGTAGCCCGTGTGGGAATGGGCGACGGCATGTGTGGCGGACCCATGGGGGCGCACCACATGGAAAAAGGCGTCCAGCGAGACGCCGCCGAACCGCACGCCGAACTTCGACCAGCCGGTCACACAGTGGATGTCGCCGTCGTACGCCGACGCCGGCAGAGCGTGCGCGCCGTCCCAGTCCCAGGTGTGCGGGCGCTCGACCAACCCGTCGATGCGGAAGGACCAGTTGGCGGGGGCGAGGTCCGGGGTGACCTCGGCGGACAGGACGGGCCAGTCGTCGCGCGCGTCGTACTGCCCGGGCGGCAATCCCGGGTTGTGGACGCGCGGGCGACCCGTGAAGCCTCGCGTGACGTTCATGGTTCAACCGTACGGTGTCGGCCGGGGTGCTCCGGCCCCCGGCCAGGCGCCCCGGTACGCGCGGCTCATGGCGCCTCGTACGCGCGGCTCATGGTGCCTCGTCGCGCCGCATCGCGGCTCATCGCGCGTCATTGCAGCCGTATGAACTCTGTCCGTGGCCGGGAATACCGGTCCGGCGCCGCTCCTTGCCGCTCAGTGCCGGCTCCGGTGCGCCGGTGACGCGCGAGAGAAGTGAGGAAACGAGGATGCCCCAGGCCCATGTCTCCAGGACCGTGACCGAGGTGGCCGGATGAGTGCCGTGAGCAGCCCGGACGTCCCCGGCCCGGCCCTCGCCGGTGTCCCGCACGTCCTCGACAACCCGGCGCTCGCCTCCCTGACCGGCCCGCACGCCCGCTTCGCCGAGCGGCGCGGCCGGGTGCTGCGCTATCCGGTCGACGTGTCCCCGTGGCTGGCCCTGCCCGACGAACCGGACGCGCGGGACTGGGCGGACCTCGCCGCGCTGGCCGGTCCCGGCGCCGAGGTCCCGCTGCCCGGCTTCCGCGGGGAGGTCCCGCAGGGCTGGGAGATCACCTTCCGGGTCGAGGGCGTGCAGTTCGTGGACAACGGCCTCGCCGCGGCGCCGGACCCGGAGGCGGTCCGCCTCGGCCCGGCGGACGTGCCCGAGATGCTGGACCTGGTGGCGCGGACCCAGCCGGGGCCGTTCCTGCCCCGCACCGTGGAACTCGGCACCTACCTCGGCATCCGACGCGAGGGCGCGCTGATCGCCATGGCGGGGGAGCGGCTGCACCCGCCGGGCTGGACGGAGATCAGCGCGGTCTGCACCGACCCCGCGTTCCGGGGCGAGGGCCTGGCCACCCGCCTGATCCTCGCGGTCGCGCACGGCATCCGGGAGCGCGGGGAGACGCCGTTCCTGCACACCGGTGCCCAGAACACGAACGCCATCCGGCTGTACGAGTCCCTGGGCTTCCGGCTGCGCCGCCGTACGGCGTTCCTCGCCGCCCGGGCGCCGCGGCGGCCGGCGGACGACCGAGCGGCGGTACCGGTGCCGTGATCCGGCGCCGCCCCCAGGGCACGGGCCGCTGCCTCAGTCCGGGGCCGCGCCGCCCGGACCCGCGTTGTACCGCTCCAGATAGGCCGCGAACCGCACCAGGTCCTCCTCCGGCCAGTCCGCGAGCCGTTCCCGGAACGCGGCCCGGCGGCTGCGGGTGACCTGGGCCAGGATCTCCTGGCCGGCCTCCGTCAGATGCAGCACCTGGACCCGGTGGTCCTCCGGGTCCAGTCGGCGCTCGATCAGCCCGGCCCGCTCCAGCGCCGCCACCTGGCGGCTCACCGTGGACTTGTCCAGGGCGTAGTGGGCCGCCAGGTCCGTCGCCCGGCAGCCGCCGCTCTCCTCCAGGTGGCCGAGCAGGGTGTACGACACCAGCGACAGCTCGGGGTGCATGCGGCCCGCCGAGGCTCGGGCCCGGCGGGCGAAGATGGTCATCTCGCGCTGGATCGTCTCGACGGCCGACTCCGCTGCGCTCACGGGAATACCTCCTCCGGCGTTCTAGTTGTATAGTACAACTTGAAGTTAGAGTTGTATAAGCCAACCTTTTGGAGGCCGCGCACGATGAGGTCACCGGCACTGCGCCATGTGCTCACGCACCTGATCACCCCGCTGCTGATGTGCATAGGCATGGGGCTCGCGTACATGGGGGCGTTCGTCACCCCCGAGCCGCACCACCTGCCGGTCGCCGTCGTCGGCACCGCCCCGAAGGCGAAGGTCTTCGCGCACACGGTCAAGGACACTGCGGGGGACAAGCTCGACGTCCGCACGGTCGCCACCCGGGCCGACGCCGTCCACCTGCTCAAGTCCCGCGATGTGACCGGCGCCTATGTGCCGAGCGCCAAGGAGCCCGAGCTGCTGGTGGCGACCGCCGCGTCCGACATGGGTGCCACGGCCGTCGAGAAGGTCTTCACTCCCGTCGCCGCCCAGGAGGGCGTCCCGCTCAAGGTCACCGACGTGGCCGCCCCGGTCGCCGACGACCCCACCGGCCAGGGCCTGTTCTTCCTGCTGGTCGCGGTCAGCATCGGCTCCTACGCCTCGGTCGCCGCGCTCGGCGCCGCGGGCGCCGCCCTCGCGATGCGGGTGCGGGCGCTGCTCGCGCTCGGTGTCTCCGCCGTCGTCGGCGGCATCGGCGCGCTGCTCGCCGGGCCGGTGTTCCACCTCGCCCACCACGACCTCGCGGGCGTCTGGGGGATGGCCTGGCTGTACTCGGCGGGCATCCTCCTCATCGGCGTCGGTCTGCACACGTTCCTGAAGCGGTGGACCACGCTCACCATGATGGTGCTGTTCGTCATGCTGAACTTCACCAGCTCCGGCGGCCTGTTCCGGCCCGAGTTGCAGAACGGCTTCTTCGGCACGCTGCACGCCTTCTGGAACGGCGCCGGCTTCGTCGAGGGCGCCCGCAGCCTGCTCTACTTCGGCGACGACGGCCTCGCCCGCACCGTGTGGACCCTGGTGGCCTGGCTGCTGGCCGGCGTCCTGGTGACCACGGTGGCGGGCCTGTACGAACGCACCCGCGCCGCCCGCCAGGAAGCCGCGCACCCCGGGACCGACGCCGCACCCGCCGTGTCCGAGCCCGAACGGAAGGCCCGGCGGGCCGCCGAGGAGGAGGCCGCGCAGGAGGCCGAGGAAGAGGTCGAGGAGACGGTCGGCGTCTGAACCAGGCGTCCCCGAGGGCCCGTCGGGGACCGTGCGGTAAGGTGACCGTCCGGCCGCGGACGCCCGCGGCTCCGATGACGAGGAGGTGAGACCCATTACCGCTGTGTCGGCTGGGGTGCTCTCTCCTCGTGACGGCGCGGTACACCGGCACCGGTGACCGCGGGAGCGCCCTGAAGGCTTCGCGCTCCCGAAAGGCTCTCGGCTTTCATGCCCACTCCCGTACCGTTCTCCCCGTCCGCCGTCGTCTCCGCGTTGCGCGCCGCAGGGTGCGTCTTCGCCGAGGACGAGGCCGAGTTGATCCTCGCCACCGCTCGCACACCCGAGGAGGCGGCAGACATGGTGGACCGGCGCGCCGCCGGGCTGCCGCTCGAACAGGTCCTCGGCTGGGCCGAGTTCCACGGACTGCGCGTCACCGTGGAACCAGGGGTGTTCGTTCCCCGCCGCCGTACCGAGTTCCTGGTCGACCAGGCGCTGGCCGCCGTACCGGACGCGACCGTCGTCGTGGACCTGTGCTGTGGTTCCGGCGCGCTCGGCGCGGCGCTGGCCGCCGCACTGCACGGGGCCGAGGTGCACGCCGCCGACATCGACCCGGCCGCCGTGCGCTGTGCCCGCCGCAATCTCGCCGCGTACGGCGGCCGGGCCCATCAGGGCGACCTGTACGACGCCCTGCCCGCCGGACTGCGCGGCCGGGTGGGTGTCCTGACCGCCAACGTGCCCTACGTACCCACCGCCGACGTGCCCCTGCTGCCGGCGGAGGCCCGCGAGCACGAGCCCCTGGTGGCGCTGGACGGCGGCGCCGACGGACTCGACGTGCTGCGCCGGGTGGCCGCCGGAGCATCCGAGTGGCTCACCCCCGGCGGCTGTCTGCTGACCGAGACCAGCGAACGCCAGGCACCGGCCGCCGTACGGGCCTTCGCGGACGCGGGCCTGACGACCCGTCTGGCGGTGAGCGAGGACCTGTACGCGCACGTGGTGATCGGCGTACGTCCCTAGCCTCCCGGTCCGGCGGGACCGGCAGTGCCCGTGCTCTGCCCGGGACGACCCCCGCGAGGTAACGCGAGGAGTACGGCTCGGGCCCGCGGCCCGCGTGGCCCTGAGCGGCGGTGGCGGCATCGAGCGGGCGATGCCGCGGCCCACCGCGGGCGCCGCGAAGGCGGCCCGCGTCCACTCCGTGCGCAATCCCGAGAAGCTCGTCCGTATGGAGCGGGAACCCGTCGTGCGCCGCTGAATCCCGAGGTCGCAGGAGCCGCTACGGCAGCTCCTGGGCCCGGGCGATGAGCAGGGCCACGTCGTCGTGGTTGTCCGGGTGGTGCAGCGTGCGCAGCAGGAGGTCGCAGGCCTCCTCCAGCGGGCGGGCCGGGTCGTCGAGCAGGGACAGCAGAGAGGCGAGGCGCTCGTCCAGCGAGTGCCGGCGGGTCTCCACCAGTCCGTCGGTGTAGAACACCAGCTCGTCGCCCGGTTCGAAGTCGACCGTGACGGTGGAGAAGCCGACTCCGCCGACCCCCAGCGGCACCCCGGTGGGCAGGTCGAGCAGCTCCGCCGGGCGTCCGGGCCGTACCCGGACCGGCGGCAGATGGCCGGCGTTGGCGATCCGGCACTGCCGCAGATGCGGGTCGTGGACGGCGTACACGCAGGTCGCGATCGAGTGGTTCAGAGCCGACGTCGTCTTGTCCAGGTGCTCCAGCAGCCGGGCCGGGTCGAGATCGAGGGCGGCCAGGGTGGTCGTCGCGGTGCGCAGCCGGCCCATCGTGGCGGCGGCGCTGATGCCGCTGCCCATCACGTCACCGACGACGAGCGCGGTCTTGTCCCCCTCCAGCGGGATCACGTCGAACCAGTCCCCGCCGACCTCGCTGGTGGCGCCCGCCGGCTGGTAGCGGGAGGCCACCTCCAGACCCGTGGTGACCGGCGGATGGCTGGGCAGCAGGCTGCGTTGCAGGGTGAGCGCGGTGTTGCGGGCGTTCTGGTACCAGCGCGCGTTGTCGATCTGCACGGCCGCGCGGGCGGCCAGCTCTCGCGCCAGCAGGACGTCGTCCTCGTCGAAGGGCGCCGGATTGCGGGTCCGTTTCAGGTCGAGCGCGCCCAGCACCTCGCCGCGCGCGATCAGCGGCACCGCGAGATACGAGTGCAGACCCGCCTGGCCGAGCAGCACAGCCGCCTCGGGGGAGCGGGCGATGCGCGGCAGGTCCTCGTCCTTCACCTGCGGCACCAGCACCGCGTCGCCGCTGCGCACGCACTCGGTGACCAGGCGGTCGGGCGCGTACCGGGCGATCTGGCCGGGCGGGTCGGCGGCCAGCACCGCCTCCGAGCCCTCCGCCGGACGGACCGCGAGGGCCCGGATCACCGCGGACTCCGAGGGACCCAGGGTGCTGCGCCGGCCCTCGGCCACCGCCTCCAGCAGGTCCACGGCGGCCACGTCCGCCAGTTCCGGCACGGCGACCTCGGCCAGCTCGCAGGCGGTGCGCTCCAGCTCCAGCGTCGTACCGATCCGGGCGGAGGCGTCCGCGATGACCGCGAGCCGGCGCCGCGCGGCCTCCCTCTCCACCGAGGCCCGGTGCTGCTCGGTGATGTCGGCCATCGAGACCGCCACCCCGAGCACGTTGCCCATGGCGTCCTCCAGCCGGTACAGCGAGTGCGACCAGGTGTGGTCCGCGTCCGGGTCGGCGGGGGTGCGGCCGATGAGCGTGGCGTCGATCACCGGTACGCCCGTCTCCAGCACCCGCCGGGCGGCGGCCTCCAGGGACTCGGCGTCCAGCCTCGGCAGCACCTCGTGCAGCGTCCGGCCCACGTGTCCGGCGGCCGGCACCCCGTTCATCTTCTCCAGGGCCGGGTTGACCGAGACGAACCGCAGCTCGATGTCCAGGACGGCATAGCCGATGGGTGACTGCTTCACCATCCGCTCGGACAACGCCACGTCCTGCTCCAGCCGCCGTACGGTCGACTGGTCGGCGGCGAGCCCGAGCGCGTACACGTCCCCCTGGTCGTCCATCAGCCGCATGTTGCGGAACTCCACCAGACGGGTGCTGCCGTCCTTGTGCCGGACCGGGAAGCCGCCGGCCCAGCTCTGCCCGGTGCGCATCACGTCGGCGAAGAGCTTGCCGACCAGCTGGATGTGCCGTTCGTGGACCATCAGCCGGGCGGCGTACTGGCCGAGGGCCTCCTGCGCGGTGTAGCCGAACAGCTCCTCCGCCTGCGGGCTCCACAGGACGATCCGGCCGTTGGTGTCGAGCACCACCGACGCCACGCCCAGGACGTCGAGCAGGCCGCCCGGAGGCACCGGCCCACGCGCCGGTTCGCCGCTCTCCGTCGCCGGAGCCTCGGGTGCACTCATGCCACGCACCGCCTTCGCCCGTCCGCACGGCACGCCGTCCCCCGTGCCGACTCCCCTTGTTCTACCGCGCTCACACCCGACTCTCCGACGCCTTCGCCGCCTACCTCCACCATCTCTCAACACGGCGCGGCCGTCCGCCGAAGCCGTCACGACGGCCGTGCGCGCGATGCCGGACCTCCTGCCGAGACCGTACAGCGCGGTCCCGCGGGCCGTGAGAGTTCACGCTCATGTTGCTCGATTGGTCTGTACATGACCACGACGCCACGCCAGACTGTCCGCCGACCGAGTGTCCCCGCCCGCTCACCCTGGGTCCTCACCCCTGTCAGAGGAGTCGGCCATGCCCGCGTCCGCCCGGCAACGTTGTCACGCAGTTCTCGCCGGACTCGTCACCCTCGCCACAGCCGCCGTCGTGTCGCTCGCCGCAGCCACGCCCGCCGGGGCGGCCGACATCTGGACCGAGACCGGCTCCGACCGCGCCGACCCGCTGACCGAGAGCCAGGGGCTGACCTCGGTGGAGGTCCCGGCGAACAGCCCCAACCGCTACACCGGCATCGGCACCATCCCCCTCGGCGTCTCCAGCCGCGGCTGGAACCACGTCGGCGACCCCGACGCCTCGTACAACGGCTACTACATCGAGCCCTACCAGCAGGACTCCGGCAACTCCAAGATGTTCCGCGTACAGGCGCCCGGCGGCGCCTGGTCGGAGTACGTCCACACGCTGAGCGCGGGCGAGGCGCTGAACAACTCGTGGGTCGCGATCTCGCCCGACGGCCAGTGGATGCTGTCCGGGGAGTGGGGCACGATGACCCGGCTGCTGGTCTTCCCGACCCCGGGCGTCAACCCGGCCACCTCGCCCTCGGCGAACCTCCCGCAGGCCTCCACCGTCCGCCTGGACCACGCCGTCCGTGACGTCCAGGGCTGCGACTTCTCCGGCCCGACCACCCTGCTGTGCTCCTCCGACGACCCGGAGGGCAGCCTGTTCGGCCTCACCAAGCCGCTGCTCCAGATCGACCTGTCGGCCGCGCCGAACGGCACGGCGGACGTCTCCGGCCATGTCACGGCCCTGCGGCAGCTGCCGCTGCGCAGCTCCTGCTCGGGCACCTTCGAGGCGGAGGGCATCGACTACGACCGCCGGAGCGGCACCCTGCGCGTGATCGTGGTCTCGCCGGGCTTCTGCGTGCTGACGGACAGCAAGACGTACAAGTTCTCCCGCGGCTGAGGTGTGCCCGGCGGCCGGTGGTGCTTTGCTGAGGATGGATGCGGTTCGGCGGGGTACCCCGTTCCACCGCAGCGCGGCCACGAAAGGAGCGATCATGGCAGACACGGAGCGGTCGCATCCGGAAACCGTCTCGGTGGAGATCAGCGGCTATTCCAAGGACGACGCCCGGCTCGTCTTCGAAGCGCTCAGCGCCTGCTTCGCCTCCGACCGGGCGCCCGAAGAGGTTCCGCAGCAACTCCACGAGACACGTCCGATGGTGTGGCTCGGCACGTACGACGTCTCGGACGCCCGGGGCGGGGGCTGCCCGCCGGTCCACCTCGACTCGGCCGTCCAGGCGGACGTGCAGGGCAGCTACTGGGCGGTGGACCGGTTCCGCAGCACCCTGGACTCGATGTTCACCGTGCAGGAGACCTGCACGGCCTCCGGCGACCAGGAGCGGGACCTGCACCTGCGCCTGGAAAGCCGCTGAAGCGCTTCGGCCGCTGAGCCGCTTCGGCCACTGAAGTGGCGTCAGCCGCTGAAGTCGCGCCAAATGGCTGAAGTCGCGTCAACTGCTGAAGCCCTCGCGCAACGCCCCGGCCGGCTCCTCGCCGGCCGGGGCGTACTGCGCCAGGCCGTGGCCGAAGGACCAGTCGGCGTCGCCGTTCTCGGTCAGCGTCACCAGTACGTTGCGCGGCTCGGTGCCGGTGCGCTCGTGCACCAGCTCGGCGATCCGCCGGTACACCGCCCGCTTGCGGTCGGCGCCGCGCCCGGCGCGCAACGTGATCGCGACGAACACCACCGCGTCGTCCCGGCGCACACCGGGGTAGTCGCCGTAGCGCAGAGTGCTGGTGACGCCGTCGTGGCCGGTCAGCACCTGGAAGCGGTCCTCGGGCGGCACGCCGAGCGTCTCCACCAGGGCGTCCTGGACGGCCTGGCCGAGCGCGTCGAGGCGGGCGGGGTCGGTGCCGAGCGTGTCGATGCGGACGAAGGGCGTCAGGAGCGTCCTTTCGGGTTCACCGCGCTGGTTCACCGCGCTGGGTCCATCGGTCCAGTGGGTGTACATACTAGTAGGTACAGAGGTGGCCGGTGTCACCCTCGGCTGGTTGTGCAACTAGTTGCATAAAGGCGGGGGCTTCCTCTACAACAAGGGGTGACGACACCGCGTACGGAGGGCCCGATGAGCCGTTACCCGCACCTGATGACCCCGCTCGACCTGGGCTTCACCACGCTGCCCAACCGCGTGCTCATGGGCTCGATGCACGTCGGCCTGGAGGAGGCCGAGCGCGGCTTCGAGCGGATGGCGGCGTTCTACGCGGCCCGCGCGCGCGGGGGCGTGGGGCTCATCGTCACCGGCGGCATCGCGCCCAACGAGGAGGGCCGGCCGTACGAGGGCGGGGCCATGCTCACCACCGAGGCCGAAGCCGAGCGGCACCGGACCGTCACCGAGGCCGTGCACCGCGAGGGCGGCCGGATCGCGATGCAGATCCTGCACTTCGGCCGCTACGCCTACCACCAGGACCTCGTCGCGCCGAGCCCGCTCCAGGCGCCCATCAGCCCCTTCGTGCCCCGCGAGCTGAGCGACGCCGACGTCGAGCGGACCATCGAGGACTACGCCCGCGCCGCCCGCCTCGCCCGGCAGGCCGGCTACGACGGCGTCGAGATCATGGGCTCCGAGGGCTATCTGATCAACGAGTTCATCGCCGCGCAGACCAACCGGCGCACGGACCGCTGGGGCGGCTCGTACGAGAACCGGACGCGGTTCCCCGTCGAGATCGTCCAGCGGGTGCGCGAGGCCGTCGGCGAGGACTTCATCGTCATCTACCGGCTGTCCATGCTGGACCTGGTCCCGGGCGGCTCCTCGCTGGACGAGGTGATCGCGCTCGGCAAGGCCGTCGAGGCCGCCGGGGCCACGATCATCAACACCGGCATCGGCTGGCACGAGGCCCGCATCCCCACCATCGCCACCTCCGTGCCGCGCGGCGCCTACACCTGGGTCACCAAGAAGCTCATGGGTGAGGTCTCCGTGCCCCTGGTGACGACCAACCGCATCAACACCCCGGAACTCGCCGAGGAGCTGCTGGCCGAGGGCTGCGCCGACATGGTCTCCATGGCCCGGCCGATGCTCGCCGACCCCGACTTCGTCGCCAAGGCCGCCGCCGGCACCCCGGAGGCCATCAACACCTGCATCGGCTGCAACCAGGCCTGCCTCGACCACACCTTCAGCGGGCAGATCACCTCCTGTCTGGTCAACCCGCGCGCCTGCCACGAGACCGAGCTGGTCCTCGCGCCGACCCGGCTGAAGAAGCGCGTCGCCGTCGTCGGCGCGGGACCGGCCGGCCTGGCCTGTGCGGTGAGCGCCGCCGAACGCGGCCACGAGGTCACCCTCTTCGACGCCGCCAGCGAGATCGGCGGACAGCTCAACGTCGCCCGCAAGGTGCCCGGCAAGCAGGAGTTCGACGAGACGCTGCGCTACTTCCGCCACCAGCTCGACGCCCACGGCGTCGACGTACGCCTCGACACCTGGGTCACCGCCGGGACCGTGGCCGACTACGACGAGGTCGTCGTCGCCACCGGCGTCACCCCACGCACCCCCGACATCCCCGGCGTCGACCACCCCCGCGTCCTCGGCTACCTCGACGTGCTGCGCGACAACGCCCCCGTCGGCGACCGCGTCGCCGTCCTCGGCGCCGGCGGCATCGGCTTCGACGTCGCCGAGTTCCTCACCGACGGCGGCGACAAGGCGAACGAGGACCCGGAGACGTACTTCCGCCACTGGGGCGTGGACATGACCTACCGGGCGCCGGGCGGGCTCGCCGCCCCGGAGCGGCCCGCACCGCCCCGCCAGGTCCACCTGCTCCAGCGCAAGACCAGCAAGGTCGGCGCCGGACTCGGCAAGACCACCGGCTGGATCCACCGCACCGAGCTGAAGCACCGGGGCGTGACCATGGTGCCGGGCGTGCGCTACGACCGGATCGACGACACCGGGCTGCACATCACCGTCGGCGAGGAGAGCACGGTCCTGGAGGTCGACACGGTGGTGCTCTGCACCGGCCAGGAGCCGCGCCGGGAGCTGTACGAGACGCTGGTGGCCGCCGGGCGCAGCGCGCACCTGATCGGCGGCGCCGATGTCGCGGCCGAGCTGGACGCCAAGCGGGCGATCAAGCAGGGCACGGAGCTGGCGGCGGCGCTGTAGGGGCCCGCGCGCGCGTCCCTAGGATGAGCCCATGTCACTCCCGCACGCGATCCTCACCGCCCTGCTGGAAAAGCCGTCGTCGGGGCTGGAGCTGACCCGCCGGTTCGACAAGTCGATCGGCTACTTCTGGTCCGCGACGCACCAGCAGATCTATCGCGAGCTGGGGAAACTGGAGGCCGAGGGCTTCATCCGCACGCTGCCGGCCGCGCAGCCGGCCCGCGGGCAGAAGAAGAGCTACGAGGTCCTGCCCGCGGGCCGCGCCGAACTGGCCCGCTGGACCGCCGCCGCGCAGGACCCGAAGACCATGCGGGACCCGCTCCTGCTGCGGCTCCGCGCGGCGGCCGTGGTCGGCACCACGGGTCTGGAGGCCGATCTGCGCCGCCATCTGGACCTGCACCGGCGGCAGTTGGCCGAGTACCAGGAGATCGAGAAGCGGGACTTCCCGCCGGACCGGGACGCCCCGGAGGACCGGCTGCGCCACCTGGTCCTGCGGGCGGGCATCGACCTGGAGACCTTCTGGACCCAGTGGCTCACGCACGCCCTGGCGGAGTTCGCCGACCTGCCGGACGCCGACTGAGGGCCGCTCAGCGCCGGTACGGCTGTGACGACCGCTCAGAGTCGGTACGGCTTCGAGCGGCGGCGCAGAATCCAGGCCGTGGCGACGACCCCGGCGCCGACCAGGGTCCCGCCGACGCCCAGGGTCAGCGGACCGTAGTCGCGGGCGGCGCCGCCGAACCCGCCCATCACGCCCCGGGACGGTGCCGGGCTGGACGTCGAGGAGATCGTCGGCCTCGCGGGGGCGGGCGTGGGCACGGCCGCGGGTGCGGACGCGGACGCGGACACGATCACCGACTGGCTGCCCGCGGTGCTGCCGCTGGAGCAGACCACCACCACGGTGTACGTCCCCGGGCTCACCCCCGTCCAGGCCGCGGACTGGCTGACGGACGTGCCGGACAGGGCCACCTGCCGGCCCTGGGCGAAGTTCGCCTGCCGGCTGGTGAGCAGGGCGGCGGTACCCCAGGTGCCGTTGATCTGGGTGCAGGCGCTGGTGACCACGGACACCGTGGTGCCGCTGGTGCTGACGGAGATGCCCGAGACCGCGGCGGACGGCCCGGCGAGCGCGGCCGGGAGGGCGGCGGCCGCCAGGGTCAGGCCGGATCGGAGCAGAAGTCGCGAGGTGTGCATGGGCTGGCCTCCGGCGGCACGGCCGGCGGTACGTCCCATGCGCCGCCGAGGGTCGGGAAACGTCCGTGCTGCCTGAACCGCAGCCAACGCGTCCCCGGGCCCACCCGCATGCGGACGGACCCGATCGGGTGACGCATTCCTCCACCCGGCGCACGCGACGCCGCCGCCCCGGCGCGCTGGGTCGGCGGCTCCTGGTGAAGGTGGCGGGGCCGCGTCGGGTTGGCTGCTCGTGGTCAGGATGGCGGCGTACGCCCGATCGGCTGCTCGTGGTCACGGTGGGGGAGCGCGCCGGGCAGCCGTCCGTGGTCATGCCGGCCGGTTGCGTCGGGTCGGCTGCCCGGGATCGCCTCGGGCCGTATGCGTCGGTCGGCTGTCAGTCGTCCGTTGTTTCCCCGGCCCCTTTCCCGGTCAGCCCCCCGTGGTCACCGTCCGCTCCGGCGACCAGCCGCCCCAGGTGCCGTCCGGCAGTCGGGCTCGCAGTCGTACCCCGTGTTCTTCCCCGGCGGCGGTGCCCACGTAGAAGCTGTGGCGTGCCCGGCCTCGCGGTGGTGTGCCGCCCCAGACGAGGGAGGTGGTCGCGGTGCGGTCCAGTTGGATCTGGTACTCGGTGATCACCCCGTCCGTGCGCGGCGGGTCCCAGGCCAGGTCGATGGAGTAGGCCTTGCCGGAGCGGTGGGTGGCGGCGGTGAACCCGGTGGGAGCGGTGTTCCGGCCGTCGTCGCTGCCCGGCGTGGTGAGGCGGACCGGTGCGCCGGCGGGGGAGAGGTTGTCGGCGGCGTCCCGGGCCCGGACGGTGAAGACGTAATGACTGCCGGGTCGCAGGCCGGTGACGACGGTGGCGGTCTGGTTCCCGCCGACGCTGTGGATCTTCACCCCGCCCTGGTAGACGTCGTACGACAGCACGCCCCGGTCGTCCCGGGACGCGCCCCAGGACAGCTGGACCGCGCGGCTGCCCACGGCCCGCCCGGTGGTCGTCGGCGGCCGCGTCGGTGCCGAATGGTCCGCCGCCACCGCGGCCGGCGTCCGGGCCCGCACCGCCCGGCTCGGCGGGCCCAGCCTGCCCGCGTCGTCCCGGGCCCGCACGGTGAAGGCGTACATGGTGGACGGCCTGAGCCTGGTGACGTCCACCATGTGCTGCGAACCCGGTACTTTCGCCACCTTGGTGGGGCCGCGATAGACCTCGTAGGTGCGGACACCGGAGCCGTCCGGTGCCGCGTTCCACATCACGTGCACGCTCGTGGCGCTGCCCGCCGCGGCGGTGACCCCGGCGGGGGCGCCGGGCACCCGGCCTTCGCCGCCGTCGCCGTCGTCGGCCCGGCTCCAGCCGCAGGACGCGACCAGCAGCAGCGACCCGCAGACCAGTACGAGCGGAACGGGAACGCGTCGCACGGCTCTGCCTCCCCCGGACGGCCTCGGCATCACGTAAAGGTCCGGACCAATATGGCCCCGCCGGTGCGGCCACAGCAAGGGGGCCGCATTGGTGACCATCCCCGGACGTTACGTATGCTGAGCGTCCCTACGGCTGAACTACCCAAGAGGGCAGGGAAGTTCATGCCTGTGGCGCGGACACGCTGTCGTCGCCGATCCCGCGCCGGCGCGGGTGGCCGGGGGATCCGGGTCGGTACCCGGTCCGGATCCCCGGCCCCTGTTGTCTCCGCCGAGCCCCGCGATCGCGCTCAGTGTCCCCTTATGGAGTGTCAGAAGCGTGCTCCATCCGGCCCCTTCGCGGCGGCCCCCGTGGCCATGCGCCCGGAGCCGCACCACAGTGTGCTGGATGTCCGCCTTGTCCCCGACGAGAGGGTCCCTCATCGTGCGTGTCCCGTCGCTGATCCTGGCCGCGGCCGGCGCCGCCCTGATCGCCCCGGCGGCGCTGCCCGCCCCGGCCACCGCCGTTCCGCCCCGAGAGCGGCCCGCGGCCCGGGACGAGGGCGGGGTCACCGCCGCCGACCTGCTGGCCCGGACCGGCGCGTGCACCGAGCTCTCCCGGGGCCGGTACCGCACCGACGCCGGCAGCCCCGCGACCGTCCCCGTCTGCGGCACCCGCGAAGCCGTCTTCTGGAAGGCCGACCTGGACGTCGACTGCGACGGCCGGCCGACCACCCACTGCAACTTCCAGACCGACCCCCTGTTCGCCCCCACCACGGCCTTCCAGCAGTCCGACGGCCGCCATCTGAACGCGGAGACGCTGCCCTACATCGTGGTTCCCGCGCCGAGTTCCCGCTGGGACTACCGTGCGCACGGCGTCGAGGGCGGCTCCGTGGCGGCCGTCATCCACGGCGACCGGGTGCAGTACGCCGTCGTCGGCGACACCGGCCCGAGCGACCTCATCGGCGAGGCCTCCTACGCCACCGCCCAGGGCCTCGGTATCGACCCGGACCCGCTCACCGGCGGGGCGCCCGACGACGTGACCTACATCGTCTTCCGGGACTCCCGGGTCACGCCGATCGAGGACCAAGCGGCGGCGGTGGCGACGGGGGAGCGGCTGGCCAGACAGTTCCTCGCGAACGACGACCGGCCGGCCCGGGGCACCCCAGACCGTCACCACTCCGGCCCGGGTCCGCGCCCCGGGAATCCCGCCGATCAGAGGTCGCCCCGGTCCGCGAACCCCGCCGATCAGGGGTCGCCCCGCTCCGGGAAACCTTGGCGACCACTGGCCGGCCCCGTCCCGGAAGCCGGAACGCGCCACTGGCCAGTCCGGACGGGGCACCCCGCGCTCACAGGCGTCGCCTTGGGATGGGAAGCCTGAGCCGACTGCGACTGCGACTGCGACTGGCCGGCTCGGTCCGGGAATCCTGAACGCGCCACTGGCCAGTCCGGACGAAGCACCCCGCGCTCACAGGCGCCGTCCCGGTAGGGGAAGCCCGAGCCGACCGCGACTGGCCGGCCCCGTCCGGGAAACCTGAACGCGCCACTGGTCAGCCCGGACCGGGCACCGCGCGCGTCCAGGGGTCGGCCCGGAGGGCAGCCCGTGCCTCCAGGCGTCGGTTCGGTCCGGGAAGCCTCGACCGACTGCCGGTGGCCGGCCCGCTCAGGGAAGCCCGGCCCGGTCACTGACCGGGCCGGGCACCCCGGCGTCACACCTTCCGGTAGCTGTACGCCTCCGCCGCCGCGGCCTCCACCGCGTCCAGGTCGGCCCCCGCGGCGGAGGTGACCACGGCGGCCACCGCGCCCTCCACGAACGGCGCGTCCACCAGGCGCGTGCCGTCCGGCAGTTCGTCGCCCTCGGCGAGCAGCGCCTTCACCGTGAGCACCGCGCTGCCCAGGTCGGTGAGGACCGCCACCCCGGCCCCCCGGTCCACCGAGGCCGCCGCGGCGGAGATCAGCTCGGCGCTGGTGCCGAGCCCGCCGCCCTCGGTGCCGCCCGCCGGGGCCACCGGCACCGCGGTCGCTCCGCCCGCCAGACCCTTGGCCAGCTCGGCGACCGAGGCGGCCACCTCCGCGCTGTGTGACACCAGCACGATTCCGACCAGCTTCTCCTCACTCACTGCTCCGCCTCCGCCGTGTCGGCCAGCGCGGCGATCAGCAGCGCCGACGAGGTCGCCCCCGGGTCCTGGTGGCCGATGCTGCGCTCGCCCAGATAGCTCGCCCGCCCCTTGCGGGCCTGCAACGGCGTGGTGGCCTGCGCGCCCTCCTCCGCGGCGGCCCGCGCGGCGGCGAACCCGGCCCCGAGCGCGTCCACGGCCGGCACCAGGGCGTCGATCATGGTCTTGTCGCCGGGTGCCGCCCCGCCGAGCGCCATCACCCCCTCCACGCCCGCGCGCAGCGCCGAGGCCAGCTGCTCCTCGCCGACCTCGGCGGCATCGCCGAGCGCCTTGCCGGTCCGGCGCAGCAGGGTGCCGTACAGCGGTCCGGACGCACCGCCGACCGTCGAGATCAACTGCCGCCCGGCGAGCGTCAGGACGGCACCCGGGGTGTCCGGTGCCTCCTTCTCCAGGGCGGCCGTCACGGCCGTGAACCCGCGTTGCAGATTGCTGCCGTGGTCCGCGTCCCCGATGGCCGAGTCGAGGGCGGTGAGCCGTTCCGCCTCGCGGCCGACGGACGCGGCGGCCGTCGTCATCCAACGACGGAAGAAATCGGCGTCGAGCACTGGATCTCCTTGCGTGGTAGGGCTGTCGGCCGTTGGGCCGGGATCGGTCGCCGGGTGCTGCGCCGGATCACATCCCCCAGCGCAGCGCCGGGGTCTTCACCGGCGCGTCCCACAGCCGCAGCAGTTCCTCGTCGGCCTGGCACAGCGTCACCGAGGCGCCCGCCATGTCCAGCGAGGTCACGTAGTTGCCGACGAGGGTACGGGCCACGGCGACACCGCGTTCCCGGAGCACCCGCTGCACCTCCGCGTTGAAGCCGTACAGTTCCAGCAGCGGCGTCGCGCCCATGCCGTTGACCAGCACCAGGACCGGGCTGCGCGGCGGCATGTCCTCCAGGATGGCGTTGACCGCGAAGTCGGCGATCTCCCCGGAGGTCATCATCGGGCGCCGCTCGCGGCCCGGCTCGCCGTGGATGCCGATGCCCAACTCCAGCTCCCCGTCCGGCAGATCGAAGGTCGGGCTGCCCTTCGCCGGGGTCGTTACGGCGCTCAGGGCCACGCCGAAGCTGCGGGAGTTCTCGTTGACCTGGCGGCCGATGGCCTCCACGCGCTCCAGCGGCTGCCCCTCGGCCGCGGCGGCGCCCGCGATCTTCTCCACGAAGAGCGTCGCGCCGGTGCCCCGCCGGCCGGCCGTGTAGAGGCTGTCGGTGACCGCCACGTCGTCGTCGACGAGCACCTTGGCGACCTGGATGCCCTCGTCCTCGGCCAGCTCGGTCGCCATGTCGAAGTTGAGCACGTCGCCGGTGTAGTTCTTCACCACGAACAGCACTCCGGCGCCGCTGTCCACGGCCGCCGCGGCACGCGCCATCTGGTCGGGCACCGGCGAGGTGAACACCTCTCCGGGGCAGGCGGCGGACAGCATGCCCGGACCGACGAACCCGCCGTGCAGCGGCTCGTGCCCCGAGCCGCCGCCCGACACCAGGGCGACCTGCCCGGCCACGGGGGCGTCACGGCGGGCGATCACCCGGTTCTCCACGTCCACGTTCAGGTCCGGATACGCGGCGGCCAAACCGCGCAGCGCGTCCGCCACGACGGTCTCCGGGACGTTGATCAGCATCTTCATGCGTATCTCCTCGTGAGCTTGGCGCTTGCGCCCAGGACCCGCGTCTTCGCAGGTCACCGGCGTTGAGGGCGGTTCTTGACGTGGGCGGTTCGGTGCGGTCGGAGACGGGTGGTGGCGGGGCTGTCGCTGACTCCATGCTGACTACGGTGACGGGACGTCAGGTGCTGACGGCCGCCCGATCGAGGAAGCCGCCCGTCCCGTCTACTGGAAGTATCGACCTTGCGGCGGCGAAGGTCACCTGCGACCGCGCTGCTTCACGGTCAGTAGCGGCCGGTCGGCCGAGGGTGCCCGCCGCGCGATCGGGGCGGCGGGGCCGAACCGGGCCAGGGCGGCCATGGCCGGCCGGAAGTCGCGGGCCCCCGGCAGCCGCCGCGGCACGGGCCGCACCACGCCGAAGCAGGTGTCTCGGGAGCGCCCTCCAGGTCGATGCGCCGCCGCCCGGCGGCGTCCATCGCGGCTGCCCCCTCACCGGTCTGTTCTGCGCCGTGCTACTCGAGTGTCTCCGCCCGGTCCTCGTCCCCGGTGGGCACGCCCACCGGACGGCGGCCCGGCGGCTGCTGAGGCTCCGGGCGCGCGGGCGCGGGGGGCATCGGCCGGTCGACCGGCTCGTCGGTGGTCAGGGTCGTCAGCTCTCCGTGGTGCAGTACGACCAGTGGTTCGCCCTCCACCAGCCGATAGCGCGCGTGGGACCGGTTGATGTCGACCTTCAGTCTCCGGCCGCGTACCAGCACGGTGAAGGCCACCCTGGACAGCGCTTCCGGCAGGCGCGGGGTGAACGACAGCTGTTCCGGCCTTCCGTCATCGCCGAGGTACCGGCGCATCCCCCCGAAGCCCGCGACGAGGGCGATCCAGGTGCCGGCGAGGGAGGCGATGTGCAGCCCGTCACGGGTGTTGTGCTCGAGGTCGTCCAGGTCCATCAGCGCGGCCTCACCGAGGTAGGCGTAGGCCAGGCGCAGATGGCCGGTCTCGGCGGCGAGCACCGCCTGACAGGACGCCGAGAGGGAGGAGTCGCGGACGGTCAGCGCCTCGTAGTAGGCGAAGTTGCGCGCCTTCTGCTCCTCGGTGAAGACGTGCGGGCACTCCATCATCGCCAGCACCAGGTCGGCCTGCTTCACGACCTGTTTGCGGTACAGGTCGAAGTAGGGGTAGTGCAGCAGCAGCGGGTAGTTCTCGGGCGGGGTCGCCTCGAAGTCCCAGCGCTGGAAGGACGTGAAGCCGGCCGACTGTTCGTGGACACCGAGCGAGTCGTTGTACGGCAGCGCCATGCGGGCCGCCGCGTCCCGCCACATCGCGGCCTCCTCGTCGTTGACACCGAGTTCCGCGGCCCGGTCGGGATGGCGTACCGCCATGTCCGCGGCGGCCATCAGGTTGTGGCGGGCCATCAGGTTCGTGTACAGGTTGTCCCGGGCGAAGGCGCTGTACTCGTCGGGACCGGTGACCCCGTCGATGTGGAAGACGCCTTCCGCGTCGTGGTGACCGAGGGAGCGCCACAGCCGGGCGGTGTCCACGAGGAGATCGAACCCCTCGGCGCGCTCGAACTCCTCGTCCCCGGTCACCATGACGTACCGCACGGCGGCCATGGCGATGTCGGCGTTGACGTGGAAGGCGGCCGTCCCGGCGGGCCAGTAGGCGGAGCACTCGGCGCCGTCGATGGTCCGCCAGGGGAACGTCGCCCCGGACAGCCCGAGTTGGCGCGCGCGTTCCCGCGCGGCCGGCAGCGTCCGGTGCCGCCAGCGCAGCGCCGAGGCGACGGTCTCCGGGGCGGTGAACGTCAGCACGGGCAGCACATAGGACTCGGTGTCCCAGAAGGAGTGCCCGTCGTACCCGGTTCCGGTCAGGCCCTTCGCGGGGATCGCCCGGTTCTCGCCGCGGGCCGCGGCCTGGAGCACATGGAAGAGGGCGAACCGCACCGCCTGCTGGATCTGCGCGTCACCCTCCACCTCGACGTCCGCGCCCGCCCAGAAACGGTCGAGGTACCCCCGCTGGGCGGCGACCAGCCCGTCCCAGCCGGTGCTGACGGCGGCCGCGACCGCCCCGTCCACCTGATCGTGCACGGCCGGCAGCGACCGTTCACCGGACCAGCCGTGGGCCACGAACTTGACCAGCCGCAGCGGCTGTCCCGGCACCAGGTCCGCGGTCACCGTCAGCCGGCTGACGTCGGGCTCGCTCTGTGCCGTCCGCTTGGTGCTCTCGGGCCCCTCGACGAGATGGTCGGCCGCCGCTCCCACCCGCAGCCTGCTGGCGCCGGTGCAGTGCACGAGCCGTAGCCGGGTGTCCTGCGCGAAGTGCTCCTCGGACACCAGCGGGGACTCGGTCGCCGCGGCGACACGCGGGTCGCCCTGGAAGCGGGGCAGCTGTTCGTTGGCGACGAGTTCGGACTGCACGGCCACCGTGGTCGGGCCGTCGACCGGCTCCACCTCGTACACCACCGCGGCCACCGCCCGCTGGGTGAAGGACACGAGCCGGTGGGAGGTGATGCGGACCGTACGGCCGCCGGGCGAGGTCCACCGCGCGGTCCGGCTGAGCACACCGGAGCGGAAGTCCAGGACCCGTTCGTGCGCCAGCAGCCGGCCGTAGCGCAGATCGCACGGGTGGTCGTCCACGAGCAGCCGGATGATCTTGCCGTCGGTGACATTGATCATCGTCTGGCCGGACTCGGGATACCCGTAGCCCGCTTCCGCGTACGGCAGCGGGTGCCGCTCGTAGACGCCGTTCAGGTAGGCGCCGGGCAGTCCGTGCGGCTCTCCCTCGTCGAGGTTCCCGCGCCATCCGACGTGCCCGTTGGACAGCGCGAACACCGATTCGCTCTGGGCGAGCACATCGAGATTCAGCTCGGTCTCGCGCAGGCACCACGGCTCGACCGTGAAGCTGGGATGAGTGATCACCGCGACTCCAGAAGCTCGGCCAGGTCCCGGACCACGACATCGGCCCCGTGCGCCCGCAGTTGCTCCGCCTGGCCCACCCGGTCGACGCCCACGACCACGCCGAACCGTCCCGCCCGGCCCGCCTCGACGCCGGCCAGGGCGTCCTCGAACACGGCCGCCTCGTCCGGTTCCACGCCCAGCCCGCGGGCCGCCTCCAGGTAGGTGTCCGGGGCGGGTTTGCCACGTAGACGACGCTCGCGTGCCACGATGCCGTCGATCCGCTCGTCGAACAGCTCCTCGATCCCGGCCGCCACCAGGACGTCCCGGCAGTTGGCGCTGGACGACACCACCGCGCAGCGCAGCCCGGCATCCCGCACGGCGTGCACGAAACGGACCGAGCCCTCGTAAGGCTCCACCCCGTCCTCGCGGATGCGCCGCAGGACCAGGTTGTTCTTCCGGTTGCCCAGTCCGTTCACGGTCTCCGCCTCCGGCGGGTCGTCCGGCGAACCCTCGGGCAGGCCCATCCCGCGCGAGGCGAGGAACGTGCGCACCCCGTCCTCACGGGGGCGCCCGTCCACGTACTCGTCGTAGTCGTCGACCGCGTCGAAGGGCACGAACGCGGTCCCCTCCCGGGTCGCGCGCTCGCGGAGATAGCCGTCGAACATCTCCTTCCAGGCGGCCGCGTGCACTTTCGCGGTCTGGGTGAGCACCCCGTCGAGATCGAACAGGCAGGCACGGACGTGAGCAGGAAGCCCCAGCATGCCGCCGAGGCTAGAAGGCCGGTGCCGTCCGCGACGGCAGGACACCGCCCGGCAGCCCGGAAGGCACCCACTCGGTGGAGACGTGAGCCGCAGCCGTCCGGGCGACCGGGGCAGGCCGGTTGGGCCGTCCGGGCGGCTCGATCCGGCTCTACCAGGTGACCGGCAGGCTCAGGGGGAAGCGGCGGATGGTGCCGGTGTCCCACTCGATGTCGTCGGGGGATACGTCGAGGCGCAGCTTGGGGAAGCGGGCCAGCAGGCCGGAGACCGCGCTGTCCAGCTCCGCCCGTGCGAGCGGTGCCGCGAGGCAGTGGTGCCCGCCCCAGCCGAAGGTCATGTGCGGGTGCACCGGCCGTTCCAGGTCGAGCTTGTGCGGGTCGGGGAAGACGGCAGGGTCGCGGTTGGCCGCCAGATACGACACGTGCACGTAGTCGCCCGCGCGGATCGGGGTGCCCTCGATCTCCGCGTCCTCCAGCGCGATCCGCGGGATGCCCACGCCCTTGCGGAACGGGATGAACCGCAGCAGCTCCTCCAGCGCGCCGGGGAACCGCTCGGGGTCGCGCGCGAGCGCGGCCATCTCCTCGGGCCGGGTCAGCAGCAGATAGGCGATGTTGCTGATCTGGCAGGTCGCGGTGTCGTTGCCGCTGAGGATCAGCGTCACCGCCAGGACCGCCAACTCGTCGTCGCTCAGGGGCTCCTCGCCCTCCGGCACCGGGGCGGTGGCCAGCGTGCTGAGCAGGTCCTCGCCCGGTGTGCTCCGCCGGGCCGGGATCAGTTCGGCGAAGTACGTCCGCAGACAGGCCTTGGCGTCGGCCGCGTCCTGCCGGGCGTCCGGCGAGGTGGCCAGCAGTCGCATGGTGTGCGCACGCAGCTGGTCGCGGTCGGCCTCGGGGACGGCGAGAAGCTCGCAGATCGTCAGGTGGGGCAGCGGTACCGACAGATGGGTGACCAGGTCAGCGGGCGGCCCCGCCTCGTCCATCGCCGTCAGCAGCCCGGCCACCACCCGGTCCACGGCCGGCCGCATGGCCGCCACCCGCTCCCGGGTGAACGCCTGGGCCGCCACGTGCCGCAGCCGGGTGGCGTGCGGAGGGTCCGTCACGTTGATCGATTCCGGTGACACGATGGGCTCGGGCGTCATCCGCGGATAGTCGCGTCCGACGATCGCCGCTCGGCTGAACCTGGGATCGCACGTCACCTGACGCACGCCGGCGAAGCTGGTCACCAGCCACGCCTCCGCCTCGCCGTAGGGCAACCGGATCCGGCTGACCGGGCCGCGCCGCGCCAACGAGTCCAGCGCCGGATCGTACTCCAGCGCGTCGGCGAAGTCGAAGGGGCAGTCGAGCACTGCCGGGTCGTGGGACGACATACAGCCTCCTTTGCGCGCCGCCGGGCGCGTCGCTTCCGGGGGGCCGGTCCTAGCCGTGCCGGCCGCTCAGCGTCGTCGCGGCGGTCCCGGGGGCCGAAGGCGTGGTACGAGCAGCCCCGGTCCTCCCCAGCCGACCTGGCGCGAGAGCTGTGTTCACTATGCGGTACTTCGACCCGTCTCGCAGAACAGGCGCTCCGGGCAACGAACCGGCTCAGGCCGGCAGCAGCACGTTGACGAGGACGATGAGCACGCCGGCCACGACGGCCGCGACGACCACCCAGGGCCACATCGCGTGTTCCTGGGCCGGCTGGACCTCGGTGGACTTGGGCACGGTGGCTCCTCGTGGGGCGGACGACGGGGCGGGCGACCGGAAGTACGGGGGCTGAACCGGCTCCATCGTGGACCGTGCGGGGGCCGTCTTTCATTCAGGGTGGCCACCGGTCCCCGGGTGGAGTTTCCTCCACCTGCCCCCTCACCCGCTTCTCCGTCCGGCCCGCCGCGCCACCGCATCGGCCGCGCGGACCGGGGAACTCGGTGGTCCGGAGCCCGGATGCCGCCGACCGGCGGAGGAGGAGCCGTTGCCGTGGACGAGTGGGAGATGTGGGAGATGCGCGACGAGGTACGGCTGTCACCGCGCGAGCGGCTGGCGCTGTTGCGGATCGAGGTGGACCTGCGGCGGGACCGGCGGTTCGCGCGCCGCATGGGCGACACCCGGCGCGAGGTCTGGCTGCCGGTCGCGGTGCTGCTGCTGGCGGTCGCTTCGGTGTTCGTCGCCGTCACGGGCATCCGCACCTCGGACCCCGCGCTGCTGTGGTGCTTCGCGCTGCTGTGGCCGCTGACCCTCTTCCAGGCGTTCCGGCTGCTGTGCCGGGCGGCCCGCACCCGTCCTCGTACCGGTGCCCGGGCGCCGCGTGGCACGGAACCGTGGCTGTGAAAGACGAGCAACCGTGGCTCTCAGGCGTGGCTCTGAGGCGAGACGAGCCCGGACGCTTGACGTTCGCCCAGCCGACGCCGCCCGGCCCTCACAGGACCGGGCGGCGCCGTCCTCCCTCAGCCCTGGCTCTCCTTGCCCCGCCCCGTCAGCGCGTCGCGCATCCGGTCGACCAGACCGGCTCCCGGTGCCAGCAGCTTGTTGGCCGGGGGCTTGTCGGGTGCCGACGGGTGCGGACGGGTGGGTGCCATCTTCTTCGCCCGGCGGACCTTGTCGCCGAGGTCCATCAGCGCGTCCGCGGGGCAGGCCGTCTCCAGCTGCGGGAAGAGGTTCTGCTCCTCGTCCGTCACATGGGACCGGATCTCGCTCATCAGCTGAGCCATCAGCGAGTCGAACCGCGGGTCGTCCGCCTGGCAGCCCTCCAGGTCCTTCATGATCTGTTCGGCCTTGGCGTGGTCCTCGAGTTCCTTGTCGGCCAAGGCGTCCCCGCCCGTCAGGTGCTGGCGCACCGCCGGGTAGAGGTAGGCCTCCTCCGCGACCGAGTGGCGGACCAGCTCGATCGTGGCCTGGTCGCAGAGGTTCTTGCGTTCCTGGGAGCCGGGCGGCAGCGCCTCGATGCGGCCGAAGATCTCCTCGACCTCGCGGTGGTCCGTGGTCAGCTCCTGGATGACGTTTCCGCCGTGACCCATGGTCGTTACCTCCTGCGTGAAACGCGGCGGCCCGTGAACGGCCGGCCGTCCCCGCGCCGAGTGCCCCGGGCCGGGCGCGCTACACGGCCCGCCGCGCCCGGTCAGCGCATCGAGTGGCAGGCGGCGGCCGTTCGGCCCGCTCCGGACAGCGCCCACTCCCACCAGTGGTCCAGGATGCCCGGAGTCAGCGCGTCCGCCGTGACCAGCGCCGGCCAGCCCAGGGCACGGGCCTGGGCGCTGACCTTGGCACCGCCGGCCACCGGGTCGACCGCGATCACCGGGACGCCGGTGCGCAAGCCCAGCACCAGTCCGTGCAGCCGGGTGGTGACGACCAGGTCGAAGCGGCCCACGAGGGCGAGGAACTGCTCGGCGGTGGCGCACAGCCGCCAGTCGTCGCCGGCCAGCCGGGTGTCGGCCGGCACCCGCGCGCAGTCCTTGCCGGCCAGCCAGCCGGTGATCCGCTCGTTCACCTCCGCGTGCCGGCGCCGCGCCCCGTACTCACCCTGACCGTGCGAGAGCACCACCCCGGCCACGGGCGGCAGCGGGTCCGCCGGGGCGTCGGCCGCGAGATCGCGCCGGGCCGGGTCGGCGGTACCGTCCCGGGCGACGATCCGGTGGAAACCGGTGGCCGCCGGATCCGCCGGATCGACCACCGACACCCCGGCCGCCAGTCGTGTGCAGGACCTGAACCTGCCATGCAGAGCGGCCACTTGGCGCCCGTGCACCGGACCGCACACGAACAGCAGGGTGTCGTACGCCTCCGGGTCGGCCGTCTCCAGCGACAGCTCACCGGGCCGGAAGCCGGGGCTCCACGCCGTCTCGTGCGGGATGCCCGCCCTGGTCAGCGCGGCCGACATGTGCCGCTGCGCGAGCACGTCCCCGGCCGTCGCCTCCCCGTCCCGGAAGCTGAACCAGCCGGTGAGCAGCAGCCGCTCCGGAGGCCGGCCGGGCCCGCGCAGCGTGCGCAGCACCGCTTCCGCGACGTCGTCGAGCATCAGCATCTCCACCGTGGTATGAGGGGCGCAGGAGTCGCGCGAGTACCCCTGGGCCCGGAGAATAAGAATCCAACGTGTGAAACCAACTGGCAGGGGAACTCCGCTGCCAGTGCCGTCCAGCAAGCGGCGGCCTGCCAGGCCGGTCCTCCGGAGCAGCGGGGACCCGGCGCGAGCCATTTTCCCCCCAGCGGGCCGACGGTGTCGGCCCCGGCGACGCGGTACGCGCGGAATGCCCAGGCAGGGGCGTTCCCGGGCGCGAACGACGTGGACGAAGGAACAGCCCCATGACTGGTGACACACCGTTCTCCTGGCGGCGCGCCGTCGTGACCGGCGGCGCCGGCTTCCTCGGCTCCCATCTGTGCGAGCGGCTGCTGGATTCAGGGGTCGAAGTCGACTGTGCCGACAACCTGGCCTGCGGGCGGCGCGAGAACATCGCGCACCTGGAGGACCGGCCCGGTTTCCGGTACCTGCACTGCGACGTCTCCGCCCCCGACTGCACCGAGCGGCTGCCGGGCCCGTACGACCTGGTGCTGCACTTCGCCTGCCCGGCCTCGCCCGCCGACTATCTGCGCATGCCCCTGGAGACCCTGGACGTGGGCAGCCTCGGCACCCGCAACGTCCTGGCGATCGCCGAACGCGACGGCGCCCGCTTCCTGCTCGCCTCCACCTCCGAGGTCTACGGCGATCCGCTCGTCCACCCGCAGCACGAGGGCTACTGGGGCAACGTGAACCCGGTCGGGCCGCGCAGCGTCTACGACGAGTCCAAACGGTTCGCCGAGGCGCTGGTCACGGCACACGCCGGCGCCAGGGGAACGAACGCCGGGATCGTACGGCTGTTCAACACCTACGGGCCGCGGATGCGGGCCCACGACGGCCGCGCCGTGCCCACCTTCATCTGCCAGGCCCTGGCCGGCGAACCCCTCACGGTCACCGGCGACGGCAGCCAGACCCGCTCGCTGTGCTACGTGGACGACACGGTCGACGGCATCCTGCGGGTGGCCGCGAGCAGGTCCGTACGGCCGGTCAACATAGGCGGCAGCGACGAGATCACCGTCGCCGACCTGGCCCGCCGGGTGGTCGACCTCACCGGCTCCCGCTCCCCGATCGCGTTCATAGACCGGCCCGTCGACGACCCCGGCCGGCGCCGCCCCGACACCACCCTCGCACGCGAACTGCTCGGCTGGTCGCCGCAGGTTCCCTGGGAGGAGGGGCTGAAGCAGACGATCGCCTACTTCGCGGCCCTGCCCCCGGAACCGGACCCGCACGCGGAGGAATCGGCCCCGCGGTCCTGACCCCTGCCCGTTCCCCGGCCCTGGAGACAGCGCATGCACGTCCTCGGTATCAACGCACTCTTCCACGACCCGGCCGCCGCCCTCATCACCGACGGCAGGGTCGTGGCGGCAGCGGAGGAGGAGCGGTTCTCCCGCCGCAAGCACGGCAAGCGGCCCGTTCCCTTCTCGGCCTGGGAGCTGCCCGAGCAGTCGGCCCGCTGGTGTCTGGACCAGGCCGGCCTCACCCCCTCCGACCTGGACGCCGTCGCCTACTCCTACGACCCCGCGCTGGCCCGCCCCGCCGACGAGATGGGCCTGCACGACCCCTGGGACCACCTGCGCCAGCAGTACGCCCGCGAGGCGCCGCACTTCCTCGCCGAGGCCCTGCCCGGACTCGACCCGGCGAAAGTGAGGTTCGTCCCGCACCACGTGGCCCACGCGGCCTCCGCCGGGCCCGTCTCGCCGTACCCGGACTGCGCCGTCCTCGTCCTGGACGGCCGCGGCGAGTGCGGCTCCCACCTGGCCGGCCACTACACCGACCGCGAACTGACCGTCCTCGGCACCCAGCGACTGCCGGACTCCCTCGGCCTGTTCTACGAGGACCTCACCCAGCACCTCGGATTCCTGCGCAGCAGCGACGAGTTCAAGGTCATGGCCCTCGCCTCCTACGGCACCCCGCGCTTCGCCGGCCGGCTGCGGGAGTACGTCCAGGCCGACGAGGAGGGCGGCTTCCGGGCCCGCCCGGTGCCCTGGGCCGAGTTCGTCCCGCCGCGCCCGGCCGGCGGCGCCTGGAACCAGGACCACGCCGACCTCGCCGCGAGCGCCCAACTCTGCCTGGAGGAGGCCATGCTGGCCCTCGCCCGGTGGCTGCGCGAGCGCACCGGCGAGGACGCCCTCACCATGGCCGGCGGTGTCGCCCTGAACTGTGTCGCCAACACCCGGCTGTGGCGGGAGAGCGGCTTCCGGCACGTGTGGGTGCAGCCCGCCGCCGGAGACGCCGGTACGGCCCTGGGCGCGGCGGCACATGTCGCCGGGCAGAAGGACGCCCTGGAGCCGATGCCGACCGCCGCGCTCGGCCGGGGCTGGAGCGACGCCGAACTGCGCGCGTGGCTGGAGCGGGCGGCCGTACCGTACGAGGAGCCCGACGACATCGCCGAGACGGCCGCTCAGGCGCTGGCCGCCGACGGGATCGTGGCCTGGTTCCAGGGGCGCAGCGAGTACGGGCCGCGCGCGCTCGGGCACCGCTCGCTGCTCGCCCACCCCGGCAAGGCGGAGAACCTGGAGCGGCTCAACGCGGTCAAGGGACGCGAGGAGTTCCGGCCCGTCGCGCCCATGGTGCTCGCCGAACGCGCGGGCGAGATCTTCGACGGGCCGCTGCCCAGCCCGCACATGCTGTTCGTCCACGACGTGGCCGCCGAGTGGAAGACCCGCATCCCGGCCGTGGTGCACGTCGACGGCACGGCCCGCATCCAGACCGTGGACCGCGCCCAGGAGCCCCTGGTGGCCCGCGTGATCGAGGGCTTCGAACGGCGCACCGGACTGCCGGTGGTGGTCAACACCAGCCTCAACACCGCCGGACGGCCCATGGTCGACGACCCCCGGGACGCCCTGGAGTGCTTCGGCTCGGCCCCTGTCGACCTGCTCGTCCTCGGCCCGTTCGCGATCCGCCGTGGGAAGGCCTTCGCATGACCGACGCCCCCGCCTACACCGTCGTCGTCCCGACGATCGGCCGCCCCTGCCTCGCCGAGTGCCTGCGCGCGCTCGCCGCGGCCGACGGCCATCCGCCGCACGAGGTGGTCGTCGTGGACGACCGGCCCGCGCCCGACGGCGACCTGCCCCTGGAACCGGCCGGGCAACTGCTCGACCGGGTGCGCACCCTGCGCACCGGCGGCAAGGGACCGGCCGCCGCCCGCAACGCCGGCTGGCAGACCGTCCGCACGCCCTGGACGGTCTTCCTGGACGACGACGTCCAGGTGCTGCCGGACTGGTCCCGGCGGCTCGCCGAAGACCTGCGGGAGGCCGGCCCCGACGTCGGCGGTGTCCAGGGGCAGTTGCGTGTCCCCCTGCCCCTGGACCGCCGGCCCACCGACTGGGAGCGCACCACCAAGGGCCTGGAGAACGCCGCCTGGGCCACCGCCGACATGGCCTACCGCACCGAGGCGCTGAAGCGGACCGGCGGCTTCGACGAACGCTTCCCGCGGGCCTTCCGCGAGGACGCCGACCTCGCCCTGCGCGTGCAGCGGGCCGGCTGGTCGCTGACCCGGGGCGTACGGGTCACCCGGCACCCGGTCCGGCCCGCCCACTGGTGGGCCTCGCTGCCCGCGCAGCGCGGCAACGCCGACGACGCCCTGATGAACCGGCTGCACGGCCGCGACTGGTGGGACCGCGCGCAGGCGCCGCGCGGCCGGCTGCCCCGGCACCTGGCGGTCACCGGCGCGGCCCTCGCCGCCGCCGGCTGCGCCCTGACCGGGCGGCGCCGGGCCGCGACCGCCTGCGCGGCCCTGTGGACGCTCGGCACCGCCGAGTTCGCCCTCGCCCGCATCCTGCCCGGTCCGCGCACGGCCCGAGAGATCGCCGGGATGCTCGGCACCAGCGTGCTCATCCCGCCGCTCGCCGTCCGGCACTGGGTGCGCGGAGTCGTCCGCCACCGGCACGCCGAGCCGCTGGGAGGTGCCGAGTGAGCAGGCTGTCCGCCGTCCTGTTCGACCGCGACGGCACCCTCGTCGTGGACGTGCCGTACAACGGCGACCCCGACCGGGTGCGGCTGATGCCGGGCGCCGCCGCGGCCGTCGCGCTGGCCCGGTCCGCCGGGCTGCCGACCGGCGTGGTCAGCAACCAGTCCGGCATCGGCCGCGGTCTGCTCACCGTGGACCAGGTCCTCCGCGTCAACGAACGCGCCGACGAACTGCTGGGCGGGCTGGACACCTGGGTGTTCTGCCCGCACGCCCCCGACGCCGGGTGCGCCTGCCGCAAGCCCCGCCCCGGCCTGATCCACACCGCCGCCGCCCGGCTGGGCGTACCGCCGGCCGAGTGCCTGGTGATCGGCGACATCGCCGCGGACGTCCTGGCCGCCCGCGCGGCCGGCGCCCGGGGCGTCCTGGTCCCGAACGCGGCCACCGCGCCGGCGGAGGTGGAACGTTTCGCCACGGAGAGCGCCCCCGACCCCCTCACCGCGGTCCGCGCGGCCCTGACGGAGGCGGGCCTCTCCCCCACAGCGCACCCTCGCCGGCCTCGGGCGGCTGTGCCGGGCGCGGCGGTCACGGAGGAGGCCCCGTCGTCTGTGCCAGGTGCGGCGGCATCGGAGCGGCTCGGGCCGTCCGGGGCGGGTGCGGCGGCCTCGGGTGGGCCTCGGTCGGCTGTGCCGGGCGCGGCGGTCGCAGGGGAGTCCTCGTCGTTTGTGTCGGGTGCGGTGACATCGGAGCGGCCCCGGTCGTCCGGGGTGGGTGTGGCGGTGTCGGAGCGGCTCGGGTCGTCCGGGGCGGGTGCGGCGGCCTCGGGTGGGCCTCGGTCGGCTGTGCCGGGCGCGGCGGTCACAGGGGAGTCCTCGTCGTCTGTGTCGGGTGCGGTGACATCGGAGCGGCTCGGGTCGTCTGGGGCGGGTGCGGCGGCCTCGGGTGGGCCTCGGGCGGCTGTGCCGGGCGCGGCGGTCGCAGGGGAGTCCTCGTCGTCTGTGCTGGGTGCGGCGGCCTCGGGTCGGCCTCGGTGGGCTGTGCCCGGTGCGGCAGGCCGAGAGGGGGCCTCGTCGTCTGTGCCCGGTGCGGTGGGACCCGGCCGGTCTCGGTCCGCCGTGGTGGGTGTGGGGCGGGGCCTCGGGAGGTGGTCGGCGTGAAATCGCTCGTCGTCCGGCTCGACAGTTTCGGTGATGTGCTGCTCGCCGGTCCCGCCGTGCGCGCCGTCGCCGCCCGGTCCTCGCACGTCACCCTGTTGTGCGGTCCGCGCGGCGCGGATGCCGCCGGGCTCCTGCCCGGTGTGGACGAGGTGCTGGTGTGGGAGGCGCCCTGGGAGGGGTTCGATCCGCCCCCCGTCAGCCCGGCCGACATCGACGGGCTGGTGGGCCGGCTGCGGGCCGGGGCCTACGACGCCGCGCTCGTCCTGACCTCCTTCCACCAGAGCCCGCTGCCCACCGCCCTGCTGCTCCGGCTCGCCGGCGTCCGCCGGATCGGCGCCGACAGCGTCGACCACCCCGGCCGGCTCCTCGACGTACGCCACCGGCGGCTGGACGGCCGGCACGAGGCCGAGGCGGCGCTCGACACCGCCGCCGCGATGGGCTTCCTGCCGCCGCCCGGTGACGACGGGCGGCTGCGCGTCCTCCCGCCCCCGGACACCAGCAGCCTCACCGGCAACGGCCCCTACGTCGTCCTGCACCCCGGGGCCAGCGCCCCCGCCCGCGCCTGGAGCCCGCACCGCTGCGCCGAGGCGGTCGCGCTGCTCGCGGACGCCGGGCACCGCGTGGTCGTCACCGGCGGCCCCGAGGAGACCGCCCTCACCCGGCAGGTCAGCGGGGATCTGGCCGTGGACCTCGGCGGCCGGACCTCCCCCCGCACCCTCGCCGGCGTGCTGCGCATGGCCGACGTCGTCATCAGCGCCAACACCGGACCCGCCCACCTCGCCGCCGCCGTCGGCACCCCGGTCGTCTCCCTCTTCGCGCCCGTCGTACCCGCCGAGCGCTGGGCGCCGTACGGCGTCCCCGTCATCCTGCTCGGCGACCAGTCGGCGCCCTGCGCGAACACCCGGGCCCTCACCTGCCCGGTGCCCGGCCACCCCTGTCTGGACGAGGTCACCGGACAGGACGTGGTGCGCGCGGTGCACAAGCTCATCCAGGAGCGGCAGTCATGAACATCCTCGTCTGGCACGTGCACGGATCCTGGCTCACCGCCTTCGTGCAGGGCCCGCACACCTACCTGGTCCCGGTCACCGACGACCGCGGACCCGACGGCCTCGGCCGCGCCGTCACCTGGGACTGGCCCGAGACCGTGCGGGAACGCACACCGAAGGAACTGTGGGACTCCGACATCGACCTGATGGTCCTGCAACGCCCGCACGAACTCGACCTCGCCCTGCGCTGGACCGGCCGTCGGCCCGGCGTGGACGTGCCCGCCGTGTACGTCGAGCACAACAGCCCCGACGAGTCACCGGAGCGCCAACTCCACCCGCTGGCCGGGCAGTCGGCGATCCCCCTCGTGCACGTCACCCACTTCAACCGGCTGATGTGGGACAACGGCCAGGCCCCCACCGAGGTCGTCGAGCACGGCATCATCGACCCCGGCGCGCTCTGCACGGGCACCGAGCCGCGCGCGGCCGTCGTGGTCAACGAGCCCGTGCGCAGGGGCCGTACCACCGGCACCGACCTGCTGCCCCGGTTCGCCCGGTCCGCCCCCCTGGACGTCTTCGGCATGCGCACCGAAGGACTCGCCGAGCACCTCGGCCTGCCCCCGGAACGCTGCCGCACCCGGGACCTGCCGCAGCGGGAACTGCACCGCGCGATGGCCCGGTGCCGGCTCTATCTGCACCCGGTGCGCTGGACCTCGCTCGGCCTGTCCCTGCTGGAGGCCATGTTCCTGGGCATGCCCGTGGTCGCCCTGGACACCACGGAGGCCCGGGAGGCGATACCCGAGGGCGCCGGGGTGGTCTCGAACCGCTTCGACGTCCTGGAGGACGCCGTACGGGCCTTCCTCGCCGACCCCGAGCTGGCCCGCCGCACCGGCGCGGCGGCCCGGGCCGCGGCCCAGGCCCGCTACGGAGAGCGGCGCTTCCTGGACGACTGGGAGCGCTTGATCAAGGAGGTCACCCGATGAGCCGCATTCCGCACACGGCCGGGCGCGTCGCCATGGTCTCCGAGCACGCCAGCCCGCTGGCCGCGCTCGGCGGGCCGGACGCGGGCGGCCAGAACGTGTACGTGGCGCAGGTCGCCCGGCAGCTCGCCAGAAGGGGATACCGGGTCACGGTGTACACCCGGCGGGACTCGGCGGGCCTGCCGGACCGGGTGACCCTCATCGACGGCGTACAGGTCGTGCACGTGCCCGCCGGGCCGCCCGCACCCGTCCCCAAGGACGAACTCCTGCCCCACATGACCGAGTTCGGGAACTTCCTGGCCCGCCAGTGGGCACAGAGCCCGCCCGACGTGGTGCACGCCCACTTCTGGATGTCGGGCCTGGCCGCCCTGGCCGGAGCCCGCGACCTCGGCATCCCCGTCGTGCAGACCTACCACGCGCTGGGCACGGTGAAGAAGCGCCACCAGGGTGCCGCCGACACCAGCCCGCCGCAGCGCCTCGCCATCGAGGAGGCCATCGGCCACGAGTGCGCCCGGATCATCGCCACGTGCAGCGACGAGGTGGCCGAACTGAAGGCCATGGGGCTGCCGGAGGACCGGATCAGCGTCGTGCCGTGCGGGGTCGACCCCGACCAGTTCACGCCCGTCGCCCGCACCCGTCCGTCCGGCGCCCGCAGGCGGCTGCTGGCCGTCGGCCGGCTCGTGCCCCGCAAGGGCTTCGACCGCGCCATCCGCGCCCTGGCCGACGTCCCCGACGCCGAACTCCTCATCGCCGGCGGCCCCGAGGCCGACCTGCTCGGCGCCGAACCCGAGGCCGAGCGCCTCTACGGCATCGCCGGTGAATACGGCGTCTCGGACCGGGTAACCCTGCTCGGCGGGGTCAGCAGGGCCCGGATGCCCCGGCTGATGTCCAGCGCCGACCTGGTGCTGTCGCTGCCCCGGTACGAGCCCTTCGGCATCGTCCCGCTGGAGGCCATGGCCTGCGCCACACCGGTCGTCGCCACCGCCGTCGGCGGCCAGCTCGACACGGTCGTGGACGGCACCACGGGCGTCCTGGTCCCGGCCGACGACGACCACGACCTCGGCGCGGTCGTCCGCGCCCTCCTCGCCGACCCCGACCGGCTCGCCCGGTACGGAGCCGCCGGCCGCGACCGGGTGCTCAGCCACTACACCTGGGACCGGGTGGCCGACGGCGTGGCCGGGGTGTACGGCGCCGTGTCCTCCATCCGCTCGCTCTCGGGAGTCGTCCGATGAAGAGTCCGACGAAGACCGTCACCGACACCGCGCAGGGCCACACCGCGCACGGCGACACCGCCACCGACACCACGCACTGCGACGACCTCGCCAAGGCCCTGGAGGCGTTCCGCGACCACGGTCCGCTCATCGAGCGCTGGGGCACCGAACTGGCCCGGCGCCTCGGCGCGGGCGCCCGGCTGCTCGTCGCGGGCAACGGCGGCAGCGCCGCCCAGGCCCAGCACCTCACCGCCGAACTCGTCGGCCGCTACCGAGACGACCGGCCGCCGTTCTCCGCGGTCGCCCTGCACGCCGACACCTCCTCCACCACGGCGATCGCCAACGACTACGGCGTCCAGGAGGTGTTCGCCCGCCAGACCGCCGCCCACGGCCGCCCCGGCGACGTGCTCCTGCTGCTGTCCACCAGCGGTGCCAGCGCCAACCTGCTGGCCGCCGCCGACCGCGCGCACCGGCTCGGCATGACGGTGTGGGCACTGACCGGGCGGGCCCCCAACCCGTTGCAGCTCGGCGCGGACGAGGCGCTGTGCGTCGACGCCCCCGTCGCGGCCACCGTCCAGGAACTGCACCTGGTCGCCGTACACATGCTCTGCGAGGCCTTCGACCAGGCCGTCGAGCGGGGGGAGGCGGACCACGGGGTGGCGGGCACGGGCGCCGACGCCCACGGCCGGCGGGGTGCGGATGGCCGGCGGAGTGTGGATGGCGGGCCGGGGCGCGACGGAGAGCCCGACGCCGGTGGCCGGCCAGGTGTCGATGGCGCCGGTGGCCGGCCGGGTGCCGACGGCAAACCCGGTGTCGTAGGGCGGCTGGTGGGTCGCGCCCGCACCGTCGGCCGGGCCGCGCCCGGCGCGCCCATAGCCCCCAGGAAGGGACAGGCATGACCACCTCCCAGACGCCCCTGGTCGTCGTGGGCGACGCCCTGCTCGACCATGATCTGTGCGGCCGGGCCGAGCGGTTGGCCCCGGACGCGCCCGTCCCCGTCGTCCACGGCACCCGGCGCAGCTCCCGCCCCGGCGGCGCCGCCCTCGCCGCCTGCCTCGCGGCGGCCGACGGACGCCCCGTCACCCTGGTCACCGCCCTCGGCGCCGACGCCGCCAGCGACACCCTGCGGGAGCTGCTGGCGGGCCGGGTCGGTCTGGTCGAGGTGCCGCTGGAGGGCACCCTGAGCAGCAAGACCCGCGTGCTGGCCGGGGACCGGCCGCTGCTCCGCCTCGACGACGGCGAGGGCCGGGCCCGCGAGGCGACCCAGGAGGCGGTGTCCACGATCGCCGGGGCCGGAGGCGTCCTCGTCGCAGACTACGGCCGCGGTACCGCCGACGTCCTCCGGGACGCGCTGACGCACACGGCGGCCCCCATCGTCTGGGACCCGCATGTGCGTGGCAGGCCTCCGGTCCCCGGCGTCCGCCTGGCCACGCCGTCGGCCCAGGAGGCCCGCGCCTTCGCCCGGCAGCTCGACGACGCCGAGCCCGGCGACGCGGCCGGGCTGCGCACCGCCGCCCGGGACGCCCGCGCCCTGGTGCGGGCCTGGCAGGCCCGGGCCGTCGCGGTGACCCTCGGCGAACGCGGTGCCCTGCTCTCCCACGGCGAGACCCCGCTGCTCGTGCCGACCCCGGCCGCCGCCACGGGCGACCCCTGCGGCGCCGGTGACCGGTTCGCCGCTGCCGCCGCCGGCCTGCTCGCCGACGGCGCCCTCACCGAGGCCGCCGTACAGGCCGCCGTCCATGCCGCCACCCGCTACGTCACCGAGGGCGGCGCCCGCGCGGTCGCCGTCCCGGACCAGCCGGAGACGGCCGAGGAGCCGCCGGGCGACGGCGACACCACCGCCGACGCCGTACGCACCGCCGCCCGGGTGCGGGCGGCGGGCGGCACCGTGGTCGCCGCGGGCGGCTGCTTCGACCTGCTGCACGCCGGACACGTCGCCCTGCTCCAGGCCGCCCGGCGGGCCGGGGACTGCCTCATCGTGTGCGTCAACTCCGACGACTCGGTACGCCGCCGCAAGGGCGACGGCCGCCCCCTGGTCCCGGCCGCCGACCGGGTGCGGGTGCTGCGCGCCCTGGAGTGCGTGGACGCCGTGGCCGTGTTCGACGAGGACACCCCCGAGCGCATCCTCGGCGAACTCCGCCCGCACATCTGGGCGAAGGGCGGCGACTACGCCCGGACCCGGCTGCCCGAACAGCCCCTCGTGGAGAGCTGGGGCGGCCAGGTCCTCCTGCTCCCCTACCTCGACGGCCGCTCCACCACCGGCCTCGCCCGCCGCGCGGCCCTGACCCCCACGGGAGGAGACGAGAGGTGACCACCGCGCAGCCACGAAGTGCCCGCCCCTGGCCGAACGCCCCGGCAGCCCACGCACCTGCCGAACACGCCCGGCGCGCCCCGGGCCCGCGGGACAGGCTGGTGAGCGTCCGGTGCGTTGCTGGTGCCTCGGGCCGGGCTGCCGTGCGTCCGGTGCGGGCCCTGGGTGGTGGGGGTGTGGGCGCAGGGTGTGTTGCTGGTGCCTCGGGCCGGGCTGCCGTGCCGGCTGGTGGCGTGGGTGCTGTGCGTCCGGTGTGGGCCTTGGGCTGTGGGGGTGTGGGCGCAGGGTGTGTTGCTGGTGCCTCGGGCCGGGCTGCCGTACCGGCTGGTGCCGTGAGTGTCGCGGCCTGGCGGGCTGGGGGGCCGGGCTTCGGGTGCCTCGGGCGTGCCCGGGGCCGGCATGCCGTGTCGACCGGGGGCGTGCGCGTCCCGCCCTGGCCGCGCATCCCCGACCGGGACGGACCGTCGACCGGAGGCGTGGGCATCGTGCCCTCGCCACAGGCCCCCGACCCGGACGCGCCGCCCGCCCGTGTGGCCGGTGTCGGAGAACGGAGCCCGGCCCGCCGTCCGTCCCTTGCTTCCGCACGCAACGGAGGACCCACTCGGTGACCCGTACCCCGACCTCTGCCCCGAACCCCCCGACCGTGCTGGTCCTGCGCGCCCTGGGCCTCGGTGACCTGCTGGCCGGTGTGCCCGCGCTACGGGGCATCCGGCGGGCGTTCCCCGGTCATCAGGTCGTCCTCGCCCAGCCGCCGGGCCTCACCGAACTCGCCCTGGAGACCGGGGCGGTCGACGCCGTGTTCCCGGCCGAGGCGCCGGGCCGCGCCGTGCCGGACCTCGGCCACTGGCCCGGCCCGCCCCCCGACGTGGCGATCGACCTGCACGGCAACGGCCCCGAGAGCCGCGACGCCCTGGCGGCCCTGCGTCCGCGCCGGCTGCTCGCCCACGCCTGCCCGGACGGCCCGCCGTGGCGGGGCCAGGCGAACGAACGGGATCGCTGGTGCGCCTTCCTGCACGGCTACGGCATCCCGGCCGACCCCCTGGACCTACGGCTGCCCCCGCCCACCACGCCCTCCCCGGCCCCGGGCGCGGTCGTCGTGCACCCCGGCGCGGCCTCGGGTTCCCGCCGCTGGCCGGGGGAACGGTTCGCCGCGGTCGTACGGTGCCTGCGCGCCGCGGGTCACCACGTGGTCCTCACCGGCGGTCCCGGTGAGCACGCCCTGGTCCGTTCGGTCGCCGAACACAGCGGCCAGCGCGGCGGCGACGTGCTGACCGGCGGCCTGCCGTTCGCGGAGCTGTCCGCGCTGGTCGCCGACGCGTCCCTGGTGCTCAGCGGCGACACCGGCCTGGCCCATCTGGCGGTGGCCCACGGCACCCGCTCCGTCACCCTCTTCGGACCGGTCTCCCCGCGCCTGTGGGGGCCGCCCCCGAGCCCGGACCACCTCGCCCTGTGGAAACCCGGCCCACCCGGCGACCCGCACGGCCGCACCCCCGACGCCCGCCTGCTCCGCATCCGCGCCGGGGAGGTCGCCGCGGCCTGCTTGATGCTTCTGCGGGACGTCCGTGGTCGGCAGGCCGGAGCGGAGGTGGCGCATGTCCACTGAGCAGGCACCGGGCCGCGTCCACCGGCCCCCGACCCCGGGCGACCCGCGCATCACGGTCGCCGTCATCACCCGCGACCGCAGCGCCAGCCTGCTGCGCACCCTGGACGCGCTGGCCGCGCTGCCCGAGCGACCGCCGGTCATCGTCGTGGACAACTCCCGCGACGACACCACCCGCCGCGCCGTGGCCGGCCACCCGGCCATCGCCCGGTTCCTGCGCCCCGCCGCCAACACCGGCGCCCTGGGCCGCAATCTGGCCGTCCGACACGCCGACACCCCGTACGTCGCCTTCAGTGACGACGACTCCTGGTGGGAGCCGGGGAGCCTCGCCCGTGCCGCCGACCTCCTCGACGAGCACGCCCGGCTCGGCCTGCTCGCCGCCCGCACCCTGGTCGGCGACGAGGCCGCCGAGGACCCCCTCAACGCGGTGCTCGCCGCCTCCCCGCTGCCGCTCGAACCGGACCTGCCCGGCCGCCCGGTGCTCGGCTTCCTCGGCTGTGCCTGCGTGGTCCGCCGGGAGGCCTTCCTGGACGCCGGGGGCTACCACCCGCTGCTCTTCTTCGGCGGCGAGGAGACGCTGCTCGCCTACGACCTGGCCGCCGCAGGCTGGGGCGTCGTCTACGAACCCTCCCTGCGCGCCCGCCACCACCCCGAGGACCACGACCGCACCGGCCGCTCCTTCCTCGTCCGGCGCAACCACGTGCTGACCACCTGCCTGCGCCGCCCCTGGCCGGTCGTCCTGCGCGCAGGCGCCGACCTCGCGCTGGCCGCAGCGGCCGGCCGCCCCGGTGCCCGCCGCGCCCTCAAGGAGACCGTCGCCCGGTTCCCGGCCGCCCTCGCCCGCCGCCGGCCCCTGCCCCCGCGCGTCGAACACGCCGCCGGCCTGCTCGACCACGAGAGGGCCGACCGCCCCGGGAGAGGCGCCGGTCAATGACCCGGGACCCGCCCTGACGACCCCCTGGGAAGTGCCGCGCGGTGATCCGATCCGCAGCCGGTCTGGCCGCGCGCGGAGAGGCGCCGGGCAATGACCCGGGACCCGCCCTGACGACCCCCTGGGAGGTGCCGCGCGGTGATCCGATCCGCAGCCGCCCTGACCACGCACGGAGAGGCGCCAGGCCATGACCGGGGACCCGCCCTGGCGACTCCTGGGAGGCGCCGCGCGGTGATCCGATCCGCAGCCGGTCCGATCACGTACGGAGAGGCGCCAGGCGATGATCCGAACCCCTCACCACGCGCGGGGAGGCGCCAGACGATGACGACCCCGACCCGCCCTGACCAGCGACAGGGAGGCGCCGCCCGATGACCCGCACCGCGCCCGAGGACCGTACCCGGACCGCCCCCGACGACCGTACGACCGTCGTCCTGATCACCCACAACCGTCGTGACGAGCTGCTGCGCACCCTCGCCCTGCTGCGCCGGCTGCCCGAGCGGCCGCCGGTGATCGTCACCGACAACGCCTCCACCGACGGCACCGCCGAAGCCGTCGCCCGGGACTTCCCGGAGATGACCCTGCTGCGCCCCGGCCGCAACCTGGGGGCCATCGGCCGCAACCTGGCCGTCCAGCGGGTGCGCACGCCCTACGTCGCCTTCTGTGACGACGACACCTGGTGGGATCCCGGCAGCCTGCGCCGGGCCGCCGATCTGCTGGACGCCCGGCCCCGGCTCGCGGGGGTCACCGCGCGGATCGTCGTGGAACCGGAGGGCACCGAGGACCCGGTCGTGCGCGAGCTGCGCGAGTCCCCGCTGTCCGGCCCCGACTGGCTACCCGGCCCCGCCCTCGGCTCCTTCCTCGCCGCCGCCACCGTGCTGCGCACCGAGGCCTTCCGCGCCGGCGGCGGCTTCCACCCCGGCCTGTGGCTCGGCGGCGAGGAGGAACTGCTCGCCTGCGACCTGCTGCGCCAGGGCTGGTGGCTCGCGTACGCCGAGGAACTCACCGTCCACCACCACGCCTCCCGGCTGCGCGACAGCACGGCCCGGCGTGTCCTCGGACTGCGCAACACGCTGTGGTTCACCTGGCTGCGCCGCCCGCTGCTGCCGGCGCTGCGCCGCACCGGGCACCTCATCCGGACCGTGCCCCGGGACGCCGCCTCCGCCCGCGCGTTCGCCCACGCCACCGCCGGACTGCCCTGGGTGCTGCGCCAGCGCGACCCCGTACCGCCGGACCTGGAACGCCGGCTCGCCGCGCTGGAACGTGCCCGCAGGGACTCACCCGCCCGGCGGTACGTCGGCTGAGGCCCCTCCGGTACGACACGCCCGGAGACGTCGTTGCATCCCCATCCGGGCCCGGGCACAGTGATGTCCCGGTCAAGACGCGGCCGGCTGATCCTTCCTCCCCCTCCAGGAAGCCTGATCCCCGTGGAAACCCGCACACCCATGGAAAACGGTCAGCCGTCCCCCGCCCGTGTCCGCCCCGGCGGCCCGGCCCCGCTGCTCCTGCAAACCGTGCACGAGCACCGCCCCGGGCCCGGCGGCATCAGCGTCCTGAAGGCCCGGGGCACGGTGGACGCCTCCAATGCCCGGCTGTTCTCCGAAGCCCTCGCCGAGCACGTGGCCCACGCCGGCCAGGCCGGAGAACACCCCCTGCTCGATCTGAGCGAGGCGTATCTCGCCTGCGCCGACGCGGTCCGCTCGCTGGACCGGGCGACCGGGGCCCTCGCCCACGCCGGCCGCGCCCTGTCCGTCGTACAGCCCCGGCCGCATGTACGGGAGGCCCTGACCTCGGCGGGCCTGCCGGGCATCCGGGTGCACGCCACCCTGGCATCGGCCCTGGAAGCTCTGACATCCCGCGAACCGGCCCGGGAACCGGCCCGCGAACCGGCCCGAGAGCAGGTGCGCGAACCAGCCCGAGAGCAGGTGCGCGAGCCGGCGTACGAACCGGCCCGTGCCGAGCCCGGCGGCCTCGGATAGCGACCGCGCGGACCGTCGCTCCGCCGCCCGGCGCGGTGGATGGCGCCGTTGACGGCCCGGGGCCTACCGTGCGGGGTGGGGCGCGAAGGTCAGGAAGAGGCCGATCGAGTTCTGTGGGACGTCCTGACTGGGTGATGCGATGAAACCTTCTTCCGGCCGACCGGCGGCACCGGCTCCCCTCGTCATCGAGTCGTCCGTGGTCGAGGGGCTGCCCGCCGAGGGCGCCCTCCTGCTGCGCATGTCGGGCAGCCTCGACGCCGACGGCGCCCAGGCCTGGTCGGAGGAGCTGCGCGGTCACCTGGAACAGGCGGACCGCGCGGGACTGCGCCCCGTGCTCGACATGGCGCACGTCCAGCTCGGCGGCGCCGCCGTGCTGCGCACGCTCAGCGAGACGACCCGGGCGCGCACGGGACGCCCGGACCTGATCATCGTCCGCGCCCGGCCGGGGGTCCGCGAGGCGGTGCACCTGGCCCGCCTGGACGGCGTCCAGTTGTACGCCACGCTGGACGAGGCCCTGCGCGAGCTGGCCCGCGCCGCCTCCCGGGTGGAGGAACTGCCCGCCTGGCGGTCCCAGATGGAGGACCCGCTGCGGCCCTCGTACGAGGACCTGTACAAGGAGGTCCGCGCGCTGCGCGCCCGGGTGCGCACCGCGCCCGTGATCGGTATGGCGCAGGGCACGCTCATGGTCCGTTACGGACTGCCGGACTCCGGCAGTGCCTTCCGGGTGCTGCGCGAGGCCTCGCAACGGTTCAACGTGCCGCTGCGGGTCCTCGTCTCCGCCGTGGTGGTGGCCCGGCCCCCGGACGGCGACGTGTGGTTCCCGGGCCGCCGCTCGCTGCCGGTGCCGCAGCTGCGGATGCTGGCCCGCGGCGGCCGGGACCCGCGCTACCGGCGGCAGATGATCGACGCCGTCCTGCACGAGGCGCTGGCCATCGGCCGGGCGCCCGCCGGGTATGTGCAGTTCGTGGACCCGGCCGTGCACGCCCTGACGCTGGAGACCCACTACGGCTGCGCGGAGACGTTCCTCGACCAGCTGGTGCGCGGCCGGGGCGACGGCACCGCCGACGCGGCGGCCCGGCTACGGGGCCGCCAGGTGAGCGTGCCCGACGTGGCGACGGACGCGCAGCTGTCCGACGACTGCCGGCGCGCGCTGCTGGCCACCGGCACCCAGGCTGTGCACAGCGTCCCGGTGCTGTCCTCCGCCGGCTCGTGCACCGGCGTGATCACCCTGCACTGGCCCGAGGCCGGCCACCGGACGACCGCCGCGCAGGCCGAGGCCTTCGCCCTGCTGGCCTCGGACACGTCGGCCTGGCTGAGCTGGTACCACCGCTCGGTGCTCCTGGACGCCCTCGAACACCTCCACCGGGCCCTGACCCGCCCGGCGTCGTGAACCAAACCCACGGGGCGCTGAGCGGACCCGCACGGTGAGCCGGACCCACCGGGGGCTGAGCGAGACCCACCGGGCGCTGCCCCGACCGGCGTCGTGAACCAGACCCACGGGGCGCTGAGCGGACCCGCACGGTGAGCCGGACCCACCGGGGGCTGAGCTAGACCCACCGGGCGCTGCCCCGCCCGGCGCGGTGAGCCGGATCTCCGGCGCTGCCCCGACCGGCGCGCTGAGCGGGACCCGCCGGGCGCTGAGCGGGACCCACCGGGCGCTGCCCCGACTCGCGCGCTGAGCGGGACCCACCGGGCGCTGAGCGGGACCCACCGGGCGGTGAGCGAGACCCACCGGGCGCTGCCCCGACCCGCGCGGTGAGCGCGACCCGCCGCCCGACCCACCGGCGGACCGTGTCACCCGCCCCGTGAGCCAGATCCACCGCCGGCATGCGTCACCCGCGCCCCCCTGGGAACCCGGACCCCGCACGGAGCACGCACCATCACGCACCATCCGGAGGGAGTCCGGCGCATGTCCAATCCGCAGCAGCCCGAACAGCGGCGCAGTGACAAGGGTGGCGCCACCCCGCAGGACAGCGGCGAGCTGAAGGCCCGCCAGACGGCCGGCCAGGACGCGGGCGCCCGCCCGCACGGCTCGGACAAGGGCGGCAAGGGCGGGGGAGAGGGCGGCGGGGTGCCTCCGGCACAGCAGCCCGACCACCCCTGACCTCGCACCATGCCTGATGCCCTGCCCGAACGGCCCCCTGCGGGGCCGTTCGGCATGTCCGGCCACGCCGCCCGGTCACCAGGCGCTACGCGCTACGCTCCGGAGTATGCGGATCTCCGTCTCCTCCGACATGGACGAACCCGTGGCCCGTCTGCTGGTCGCGGAGCTGCGGCGCCGCGGTCACGAGGTACGGGAGCACGGCGCGCTGCGGCCCGGGGCCGACGCGCAGTGGGCGGTCTGTTCGGAGGCCGCCGCCCGGGAGGTGGCCGAGGGCGCGGCCGATCAGGCGGTGGTGTGCTGCTGGACCGGCACCGGCGCGTCCATCGCGGCCAACAAGGTGCCGGGCGTGCGGGCCGCGCTGTGCACGGACGCCGGCACGGCCGACGGCGCGCGGCGCTGGAACGACGCCAACGTCCTGGCGCTGAGCCTCAGGCTGACCTCGGAACCGGTGCTGAGGGAGATCCTCGACGCCTGGTTCGCGGCGGAGCCCAGCCAGGACCCGGAGGACCGGCAGAACGTGGCCCGCGTCGGCCGCCTGGACGCCGCCCGGATGTCTTCCTAGGGGCGTACGGCGGTCCGGCGCGGGCCGGTGTGCCGGTATCGGTGGGACCGGGATCGGTGCGGCGAGAGGACCGGGGGGCGGTGGGTCCGGATCGGTCGAGCCGGGCTCAGTGGGCGCCGAGTCCGCCGCCGCCGAACGAGCCGCTGGACCCCTTGCTCCAGCGCGGGCGATCCTTCGAATCGCTGGTCCGGGTGTCCATGTTGGTCAGCTCGTACGGGGTAAGCGGGCGGTCGCCCTTGGGAATCCGCGGTATCTCCGCGGACTCCCTGTTCTCCCGGACCTCGTGCACCGGTCCCTCCGGCGGCAGCTGGGGCTGTTCCTCGGGGCGGGGGCGCGGGGACTCGCGGTATCTGACGCGAGAGGTCATCCAGAAGCCGCCGGCGAGCAGCGTGAGCACGCCGATGGCCACGACGAACAGGACGAGGCTCATCAGACCGCTCGCCGCGGCCAGCTGCATCGATGCGATGTTCATAGAACAGAGATACCCATCCAGACCCGGACGAACCCGGACACTGTGGGTCGCGGCTACTGGCTGGGCGGTGACCGCTCGTCCGGCCTGGACGGCGGCTGCCGCGGGCGACCCGTGGACGGCGGTCCGGCCGGGGACAGTGGTTTGTGGCCGCCCGCCCCGGCTACCCGCACGGTGTGACATCGCCGACTTCGCAGCAGCAGCTCTACCGGTTCCTGGAGGACCGTTTCACCTGTGCCCAGGCGTGCACGGAGTGCGCCCGGGCCTGCGCCGTGCGCGCGAGCCTGGTCGACCCGGACGGGAGCGAGCACCAGGAGCGGGCGCGTCGGCTGGGGATCATGTGCGCCGAGGTGTGCGACGCCACCTGCCGCGTGCTGTGCGAGGAGAACCGGCAGGACGAGGAGGCGATCCGGGTCCGGGTGGACTGGTGCCGCTCCGTCTGCCTGGAGTGCGCCCGCGCCTTCGACGAGCACCCCGGCGCCGAGTCCGCCGCGGCAGCCTGCCGGGCCTGCGCCGACGCCTGCGCGGACTTCCTGGAAACGCTCAGGTGAGTGCCTGATCCGAAACCGCCTCCGAACCCGCCTCCGAATCCGCCCGGGCTCCGGCATTCCCAATTTCTGAAACAGGTTCTACGGTGTGCGCCGTCAGGACCGCCCTTGGGGAGCCTGGAGGCGCCGTGCACCTCGACCACACGCCCGCGCAGCAGCGGCTGCGCACCGAACTGCGCGCCTACTTCGCCGAGCTGGTTCCGGCGGGCGCCTACGCCCGGTACGCCGATCCGGCCGCGCAGAAGCGGTTCTACCGCGACACCATCCGCCGGCTGGGCGCGGACGGCTGGCTCGGCGTCGGCTGGCCCGAGGAGTACGGCGGACGCGGCATGACCGCGATGGAGCAGTTCATCTTCTTCGACGAGGCCGCGCAGGCCGGCGTCCCTCTGCCGCTGATGGCGCTGAACACGGTCGGGCCGACGATCATGCGGTACGGCACCGACGAGCAGAAGGCGTACTTCCTGCCCCGCATCCTCTCCGGCGAGATCGACTTCGCGATCGGCTACAGCGAGCCCGGCGCGGGCACGGATCTCGCGTCCCTGAAGACCCGCGCCGTCCGGGACGACGAGAGTGGGGGAGAGTACGTCGTCAACGGCCAGAAGATCTGGACGACGAACGGCGACACCGCGGACTGGGTGTGGCTGGCCGTGCGCACCGACCCCGAGGCCCCGCCGCACAAGGGCATCACCATGCTGCTGGTGCCGACCTCCGATCCCGGCTACTCCTGCACCCTCATCCGCACCCTCGCCTCCCACGACACCACCGCGAGCTACTACGAGAACGTCCGCGTCCCCGTCTCCCGCCGCGTCGGCGCCGAGAACGAGGGCTGGCGGCTGATCACCAACCAGCTCAACCACGAACGCGTCACCCTCGCCGCCCACGGCACCATGGCGATCCGCGCCCTGCACGACGTACAGCGCTGGGCGATGGAGACCAAGCTCGCCGACGGCCGCCGGGTCGCCGACCTGCCCTGGGTGCGCCGCCTCCTCGCCCGCACCCACACCCGCCTCGACGCGCTCAAGCTCCTCAACTGGCAGATGGTCACCGCCGTCCAGGACGGCACGCTCACCCCGCAGGACGCCTCCGCCGTCAAGGTCTACGGCTCCGAGGCCCGCCGGGACGCCTACGCCTGGCTCATGGAGATCGTCGCCGCGGCCGGCCCCCTGAAGGACGGCTCGGCGAGCACGGTCCTGCACGGCGAACTGGAACGCGGCTACCGCTCGGCCGTCATCTTCACCTTCGGCGGCGGCAACAACGAGATCCAACGCGAGATCATCTCCTGGATCGGCCTGGGGATGCCCCGCGTTCGGCGTTAGCCTGCGTCCATGGGCGACCCCGGACTGTTCACTCCCGCGTCCGTGACCTGGCAGATGCACGGTGACCCCATGATGTGGGTCGCCGGCGTGCGGGCGCTCTATCTCCAGGCGCTGCATCCGCGTGCGGTCCGGGGGGTCATGCAGAACTCCGACTTCCGGCGGGACGCCTGGGGGCGGCTGATGCGTACGGCGCACTTCGTCGGGACCACGACCTACGGCACGAGCGAGGCCGCCGAGCGGGCCGGAGCGCGGGTGCGGAAGATCCACAGCATGCTCACCGCGACCGACCCGGACACCGGCGAGCGGTACGGCGTCGACGAGCCCGAGCTGCTGCTGTGGGTGCACTGCGCGGAGATCGACTCGTATCTGCACGTCCTGCGCCGCTCCGGATTCCCGCTCACCGACGCCCAGGCCGACCGGTACATAGCCGAACACCGCGTCAGCGCCCGGCTGGTGGGGCTCGACCCGCACACCGTACCCGCGAGCCGGGCGGAGCTGGCCGCGTACTTCGAAGCGGTCCGGCCGGAGCTGGCCGCCGGACCCGAGGCACACGACGTGGACGACTTCCTGCTCCGGCCGCCGGCGCACCCTCTCCTCGTCCCGGCGCGCGAGCTGCTGTGGCGGCGGGTGGCGCTGCTGGCGTACGCGGCCCTGCCGCCGTACGCCCATGAGCTGTACGGCAGACCGGCCCCCGCGCCCGCCGTCGTCACCCGCCGGCTGCGCGTCACCGGCGCCCTGCTCCGGCGTGTCCCCGCACGGCTGCGCTGGCAGCTGCCGCCGAAACACATCCTGCGCGCCATGGCGCGGCTCGGCCCGCAGGCGCGTCCGGCACCGCACAAAGTGAGGGCCTGATCCGGCCCCGGCCCGCCTCTGGCCGTCGTGGATCACCGCGTGCTACGAAGGACCATGTCCGCGAACGAGGGAACCCGCGCGTACGACGCCGTCATCGTCGGCGCAGGCCACAACGGCCTGGTCGCCGCCGCCTACCTGGCCCGGGCCGGCCGCTCGGTGCTGGTGCTGGAACGCCTGGACCACACCGGCGGCGCGGCCGTCTCCAGCCGCCCGTTCGCCGGGGTCGACGCCCGCCTGTCGCGCTACTCCTACCTGGTCAGCCTGCTGCCGGGGAAGATCGTGCGCGACCTCGGCCTGGACTTCCGCGTCCGCTCCCGCACCATCTCGTCGTACACCCCGGCGGAGCGGGCGGGACGGCCCACCGGCCTCCTCGTCGGCGGCGGCGAGCAGCGCACCCGGGAGGCGTTCGCCCGGCTGACCGGCGGCGACCGCGAGTACGAGGCCTGGCAGCGCTTCTACGGCATGACGGGCCACGTCGCCCAGCGCGTCTTCCCGACGCTCACCGAACCGCTGCCCACCCGCGACGAACTGCGCCGCCGCATCGACCACGAGGCCGCCTGGCGCGCCCTGTTCGAGGAGCCGGTCGGCTTCGCCGTCGAGGAGACGTTCACCGACGACCTGGTCCGGGGTGTCGTCCTCACCGACGCGCTCATCGGGACCTTCGCGGACGCCCACGACCCCACCCTCGTCCAGAACCGCTGCTTCCTCTACCACGTCATCGGCGGCGGAACCGGCGCCTGGGACGTGCCCGTCGGCGGGATGGGGGCGCTGACCGACGCGCTGGCCGCCGCGGCGCGCACGGCGGGCGCGCGCATCGCCACCGGGCACGAGGCGATCCGGATCGACACCGACGGGAACACCGCCGAGGTCGTCTACCGCACCGCCGACGGCGAGGGCACCGCCGTCGCCCGGCACGTCCTGGTGAACGCCTCCCCGCACGAACTCGCCGTCCTCACCGGCGACCCGGCGCCCGAACCCGTCGAGGGGGCGCAACTCAAGGTGAACATGCTGCTCACCCGGCTGCCCCGGCTGCGCGACCCCGAGGCCGACCCGCGCGAGGCGTTCGCCGGCACCTTCCACGTCGCCGAGGGCTACCGGCAACTGGCCACCGCCCACGCCCAGGCCGCCGCGGGCGAACTCCCCGCCAGCCCGCCCTCGGAGATCTACTGCCACTCCCTGACCGACCCCACCATCCTCGGCGCCGGCCTCGCCGAGCGCGGCTACCAGACCCTCACCCTCTTCGGCCTGCACACCCCGGCCCGGCTCTTCGACCGGGACAACGACGCCGTACGCGAGGAACTGCTGGCGTCCACCCTCGCCCAGCTCGACGCCCACCTCGCCGAACCCCTCGCGGACTGCCTGGCCACCGACGCCGACGGCCGCCCCTGCATCGAGGCGAAGACCCCGCTCGACCTCGAACGGGACCTGCGGCTGCCCGGCGGCAACATCTTCCACCGGGCCCTGTCCTGGCCGTACGCCGAGGAGGACAGCGGCCGTTGGGGTGTGGAGACGCGGCACCCCAACGTGCTGCTGTGCGGGGCGGGCGCGGTGCGTGGCGGCGGGGTCAGCGGGGTGCCGGGGCACAACGCGGCGATGGCGGTGCTGGAGCGGCGCTGACCACCGCCGGTCGGCTCAGTCGGCCGAGCCCTGCCACCCCGCCGCCGTGATCCGTGCCGCGTCCGCCGGGCGTGCCCCGTCGAACAGCACCGCCCCGCCCGCCTCGACGCGCAGGGCGTCGACGTAGGCGCCACGGCCGACGTACAGCGCGTCCGTGGTGTACCGCCAGCGCAGGGCCAGCCGGGGTTCGGCCGGCAGGGTCGCGGTCACCCGGTGCCAGACGCGGCCCGACCAGCCGGTGACCGTCCCTGCCGGGTGGTCCTCGGGGTCCTCGCCGTGGCGGGTGGTGGTGAAGGGAACCGGACGCCAGGTCGCGCCGCCGTCCGTGGTGGCCTCCAGGGCCACCAGATCGGAGCGGGGCTCGGTGTCCCACCACAGGGCGCAGCGCAGCCGGGCCGTGCCGGAGGAGGCGTCGAGCGCCGGAAGGGTGAGCGTCGCGGCCGTGGCGTTCGCCAGGCCCGAGAACCAGGCCGTACGGCCGCTCGCCGGGCGGACCGGCACCGCGCGGGCGAGATGGTTCCCGGCGGCGACCCGGGGAGCCGAACCGGAACGCCAGGTGCGCACCGGGTGCACGGAGTTGCCGAGGACGACCAGGAACGAGTCGGTCGTGGGATCGAGCACGAGCGAGGTGCCGGTGAAGCCGGTGTGCCCGGCCGTGCGCGGGGTGGCCATCGCCCCCATGTACCAGTGCTGGTACAGCTCGAAGCCGAGGCCGTGCTCGTCGCCGGGGAAGGCCGTGTTGAAGTCGGTGAACATCAGGTCCACCGACTCGGGCCGCAGGATGCGGGCCCGGCCGTAGCAGCCGCCGTTGAGCAGCGTACGGCCGAGGACCGCGAGGTCCCAGGCGCTCGCGAACACGCCGGCGTGACCGGCCACGCCGCCCAGGCTGTACGCGTTCTCGTCGTGCACCTCGCCCCACACCAGCCCGCGGTCCAGCCCGGACCAGGGCTTGCGCGCGTCCTCGGTGGCCGCGATCCGCGGCTTCCAGGACGCGGGCGGGTTGTAGCGGGTGCTGTCCAGGCCCAGCGGACCGGTGATCTCCTCGCGCAGCAGCACGTCCAGCGTGCGGCCGGTGATCTTCTCCAGGACGAGCTGGAGGGAGATCAGGTTCAGGTCCGAGTAGAGGTAGGCGGTGCCCGGCGGGTTGAGGGGTGCCTCGTTCCAGATGAGCTGGAGTTTCTCCTCGTACGTCGGCGCGTTGTAGAGCGGGAGCCACGCGCGGAACCCGGAGGTGTGGGTGAGGAGCTGACGGATGGTCACCGCCTGCTTGCCCGCGCGTCCGAACTCCGGGAGGTACGAGGCGACCGTGCCCTCCAGGGCCAGCGTCCCCCGCTCGATCTGCTGAACGGCGAGGAGCGAGGTGAACAGCTTGGAGACGGAGGCCAGGTCGAACACGGTGTCCCGGGTCATCGGGAGCTGCTGTTCGGGCGGCAGTTCGACGCCGGTGTCGGTCTTCTCGTCGTACCGGGCGTAGCGCACCGCCATGCCGATCGGCTCGTGCAGCGCCACGGTGCCGCCGCGTCCGGCGAGCAGCACGGCGCCCGCGTACCAGGGGTGCCGGGGGGAGGGGGCGAGGAACGCCTCGGCGTCCGCGACGAGTTGCCGCAGGTGCGCGGGGAGCAGCCCGGCGCGTTCGGGGGAGCCGTGGCGCAGGGTGGGCCGGTGGCCCGCGGCGGGTGCGGCGGCGGCCGGGCCCGCCGGGAGCGCGCCGAGGGCGAGTGCGCCGCCCGCCGCCAGGGTGCCAGCGACGAGCCGGCGGCGGGTCGGTCCGCTCGCTCGTCCGCCTGCCACGTCGTCCGTCATGCTGCGGCCTCCCGCCTGAAAGTATCTTTCGGCACCTGCCTTGCATCGTGAAACTTTCCTGTCAGGAAGGGGATGTGTCAACGGGGCGCGTGAGCTTCCAAGAAACCTGACGGTATATCAGAAAAGGTCTTCCGTCGTCCGGTGGGCTGCGGCATCCTGCGCCCATGCAGACGGAGCTGAGCAGGAAACTGGGAATCGAGCACGCCGTCTTCGGCTTCACGCCGTTCCCCGCCGTCGCCGCGGCCATCAGCCGGGCCGGCGGCTTCGGCGTGCTCGGCGCGGTCCGCTACACCGCCCCCGACGACCTCGAACGCGACCTCGACTGGCTCGACGCCCACGTTGGGGGCCGGCCCTACGGGCTGGACGTGGTCATGCCCGCGAAGAAGGTCGAGGGCGTCACGGAAGCCGACGTCGAGGCGATGATCCCCGAGGAACACCGGCGGTTCGTGCGGGACACCCTCGCCGCGCACGGCGTCCCGGAACTGGCCGACGGCGAGGCGTCCGGGTGGCGCATCACCGGCTGGATGGAACAGGTCGCCCGCACCCAGCTCGACGTCGCCTTCGCCCACCCGATCAGGCTGCTGGCCAACGCCCTCGGCTCCCCGCCCGCCGACATCGTCGCGCGCGCCCACGACCAGGACATCCTGGTAGCCGCGCTCGCCGGCAGCGCCCGGCACGCCCGCAAACACCAGGAAGCCGGCATCGACATCGTCGTGGCCCAGGGCTACGAGGCGGGCGGCCACACCGGGGAGATCGCCACCATGGTGCTCACCCCCGAGATCGTGGAGGCCGTCGACCCGCTGCCCGTCCTGGCCGCGGGAGGCATCGGCAGCGGACCACAGGTGGCCGCCGCGCTCACCCTCGGCGCCCAAGGTGTATGGCTGGGCTCCATATGGCTGACCACCACAGAAGCGGACCTCCACTCGCCCGCCCTGACCCGCAAGCTGCTCGCCGCCGGTTCCGGTGACACCGTCCGATCCCGCGCCCTGACCGGGAAACCCGCACGCCAGCTCCGCACCGAATGGACCGACGCCTGGGACGACCCGGCCGGCCCCGGCACCCTGCCCATGCCCCTCCAGGGCCTGCTGGTCGCCGAGGCCGTCTCCCGCATCCAGAAGTACGAGGTCGAGCCCCTGCTCGGCACCCCGGTCGGCCAGATCGTCGGCCGGATGACCGCCGAACGCAGCGTCCAGGCCGTCTTCGACGACCTCACCCGCGGCTTCGAGAAGGCCGTGGACCGCGTCAACCGCATCGCCGGAAGGAGCGGCCAGTCGTGAGCGCCCCCGTGAACACACCCCCCGCCGGCTTCTGGGCCCAGGCCACCCAGGACCCCGGCCGTACCGTCATGATCGCCCCCGACGGGGAGGAGTGGACGGCCGGACGGCTGCACGCCGCCGCCAACCGCCTCGTCCACGGTCTGCGCGCCGCCGGCCTGCGGCGCGGGGACGCCTTCGCGGTCGTCCTGCCCAACGGCCCCGAGTTCTTCACCGCCTATCTCGCCGCCAGTCAGGCCGGTCTCTACCTCGTCCCCGTCAACCACCACTTCGTGGGCCCGGAGATCGCCTGGATCGTCGCCGACTCCGGCGCCAAGGTGCTCATCGCCCATGAGCGGTTCGCCGGCCCGGCCCGCCGGGCGGCCGACGAGGCCGGACTCCCGGCCGGCCACCGGCACGCCGTCGGTACCGTCGAGGGCTTCCGGCCGTACGCCGAACTCCTCGACGGGCAGTCCGAGTCGGCGCCCGAGGACCGCGAGCTGGGCTGGGTCATGAACTACACGTCGGGCACCACCGGCCGCCCGCGCGGCATCCGCCGCCCGCTGCCCGGCAAGCGCCCCGAGGAGGCCTATCTCGGCGGCTTCCTCGGCATCTTCGGCATCCAGCCGTACGACGACAACGTGCACCTCGTCTGCTCGCCTCTGTACCACACCGCCGTCCTCCAGTTCGCGGGCGCCTCCCTGCACCTCGGCCACCGCCTGGTGCTGATGGACAAGTGGACGCCCGAGGAGATGCTCCGCCTCATCGACGCACACAAGTGCACCCACACCCATATGGTCCCGACCCAGTTCCACCGGCTGCTCGCCCTCCCCGACGACGTCAAGGCCCGCTACGACGTCTCGTCCATGCGGCACGCCATCCACGGGGCCGCGCCCTGCCCGGACCATGTGAAGCGAGCGATGATCGACTGGTGGGGGAACTGCGTGGAGGAGTACTACGCGGCCAGCGAGGGCGGTGGGGCCTTCGCCACCGCCGAGGACTGGCTGAAGAAGCCCGGCACCGTCGGCAAGGCCTGGCCCATCAGCGAACTCGCGATCTTCGACGCGGACGGCGAGCGGCTGCCGCCGGGTGAACTCGGCACCGTCTACCTGAAGATGAACACCGGGGGCTTCTCGTACCACAAGGACGAGGCCAAGACGCGGACGAACCGCATCGGCGACTTCTTCACCGTCGGCGACCTCGGCTACCTGGACGAGGAGGGCTACCTCTTCCTCCGCGACCGCAAGATCGACATGATCATCTCCGGCGGGGTGAACATCTACCCGGCCGAGATCGAGTCCGCCCTGCTCGCCCATCCCGCCGTCGCCGACGCCGCCGTCTTCGGCATCCCGCACGACGACTGGGGCGAGGAGGCCAAGGCCGTGGTCGAACCGGCCCCGGGCCATGAACCGGGCCCGGAGCTGGCCGCCGCGCTCCTCGAACACTGTGCCGGACGGCTCGCGGGCTACAAGCGGCCCAGGAGCGTCGACTTCATCGCCGAGATGCCCCGCGACCCCAACGGCAAGCTGTACAAGCGGCGGCTGCGGGACCCGTACTGGGAGGGACGCACACGCCCCGTATGAGACCGGTGTGGTCCCGTCCCATGGCGGACGGGACCACATCAGGATCGCGGCATCAGCGTTCGCGCACGTGGACGACCCTCAGCGCGGGGGAGGACAGGACGTCCTTCTCACAGAAGCGCGCCGTCACCCACTCCCCCCGGGAGAACAGCCGGGTCTGGTCGCTGTGGTGCGGCGAGTGCGGGTTCGAGGACTGGGAGTACGTCAGGAGCGTGCGCGCCACCGGGCAGCCGCCGCCGTTCCAGCCCACCGCCTGGATGTGGCTGGAGCCCATCGTCACCTCCGTGTAGCCGCCGTGCGCCGGGTCCCATACCGGCTCCACCTTGTTCCACACGCCCAGGGCCTCCGTACCGCCCGGAACGGGTATCCGCCGGCCGTCCCGCACGACGAACTGGTGCTCCCCGAGCGGGGAGTCCAGCGGGATGCCGGCCGCCCGCAGCTCCGTCACCGCGTCCGCGAGGGCCGTGGCGAAGCCCGGGGCAGTGGTGTCGAGCGTGTTCGGCGTGTGCACCGGGTCGGCCGCCGAGAACGGCACCTTCCACCGCTGGGCGTTCGGCACCAGCGCGCCGATCCGCCGCCAGAAGCGGTCGAAGAGCAGCGCTCCCCGGCTGCCGGTGCCGGCGGTGCGGTCCCAGGCCGCGAGCACCGGGCAGGCGGCGGAGACGTCGACCTCCTCGCCGTCCTTGTTCCGCGCGACGCCACCGGGCAGCCCGGCGCAGGCCCGTGCCGCGTCCGAGGCGGCCAGGGCGCCCACGGTCACCCGGTTCGCGAACTGCTGCCGCTCCAGGTCGCGTACGGTCAGACCACCCCGCTCGGCCATCGCCGCCACGGCGTCGATCGCGCCCCGGGTGCGCGGCGAGCGCGCGGTGCCGACGGTGCCGAAGATCCGCTCGTATCCGGTGAGCGGCCGGTCGGTGTTGGCCAGCCAGGCGCTGTCGTTGGAGTTCTCCGCGTACGGGGCGTCCTTCAGCGTCGGCATGCGGGCGGGCCCGAAGATCCCCGGCTGGACGGCGTCGGTGTCGCTGCCGAGGGCACAGGCGCCGCGCGAGCCGTCGAGGACCGCGAGCCCCGCCGCCGGGTAGGTGGTCCTGCCGAGATCCGTGGAGCAGCGCGCCGCCACGTCGTCGGTGATCCGGGGCAGCACCTGCGACTGGGTGAACAGCGTGTGCCCCGAGGAGTCCGCGGCGACGGTGTTCACCCAGGGCAGCCCCTGGTGCCGGGTGAGGGAGGCGAGGACGTCCGCCGTGCCGCGTGCCGTGCCGAAGCCGAGCGAGGTGTCGGCGAACCGCATGTTCGCGGCGTTGGGGTCGTTGAGCGCGAACGCCGTCGTGGCGGTCCAGGGCAGCGGGAGGCCGCCGTCGGCGGAGGAGACGACCGGGCCGTAGCGGGTCCACCACTGGGTGCGGGTCACCGGCGGGCCGTCCTTGACCGGGACGGTCACGGTCCGCCGCGTCATCCGTTCCCGTCGGCCGTCGACCAGGTAGACGGTCGGGTCGGCCGGGTCCAGAGCGAGCTGCGTCAGATGGAAGGGAACGCCGGTGGAGACCGTGTGGCTCCACGCCACCCGGGAGTTGTAGCCGATGGAGACGGTCGGCGAACCGAGCAGCGCGGCGCCGGCCACGTCCAGCTCGCCAGGGATCGTCTGCTGCACCTGCCAGAACCGGCGTCCGCCCTGCCAGGGGTAGTGCGGGTTGCCCAGCAGCAGGCCACGGCCGTTCGCCGTGGTACCGCCGGCGAAGGCGACCGCGTTGGAGCCCATGTCCGCGCCGGCGGTCCGCGCGCGCACGGCCCGGATCAGGGCTCGGGCGTCCGCGGCGGTCCCGGCGCCCTGGGCCCGGGCCGTGGAGGCGGTGGGCGGCTGGGCCCCGGTGATGTCGTCCACGGCGCCGCCCTGGCCGCCGAGCACGGCGACGGCGTAGAAGCGGGTGGCCACGTCCAGCGTGCTCACCGGGCGCACCCAGGCCGCGCCCGCGCACGCCGGGTCGGTGGTCCGGTGCTGCCGCAGCCAGGCGTCGTACCCGGCCGCGTAGCCCCGCATCAGATCCTTGACCTGCCGGCTCGGGCCCAGCGGGGCCGGTTCGGCGAGCAGTTTCTCCACCGTGCCTGCCTGCCGGACGCCCCGGAAGTACAGATCGCTGGAGAGGTTGTCGCGGGCGGAGGACAGCGAGCCGTCGGTCGCGCCCTTCGGGCCGAAGGAGCGCGAGCGTTCGCCGCGCACCGTCACGAAGCCGTCGGCGAGCGTGCACACCTGGTCGGCGGCCTGCGCCCAGCCGGTGCCGAAGCCGAGGTCCGCGTAACTCTTCGCCAGAACATGCGGAATGCCGTACTCGGTGTAGCGGATGACGGCGGACAGACCGCCGTGCGCGGGATGTTCCTGGCGACCGGGCCGCTCGGCCGCGGCGGCCGGCAGCGCGGCCGAGGCGGTGATCAGGGCGACGGCCGCGACGGCGACTCGTCTGAAGCGTGTCCGCAAGTCGTGCCTCCCAACGTCATTGAGGGAAGGAGCGGTTGAGCGTACCAACCGGTATGTGTCCGGTCCTCCCGGGTGCTTGACCCGCCCCGGCGACGGACCCAGGATCATGAGTCATGACGCAGGGACAGGGCAGCACGGTTGACGGGGTGCTGCGGCGCAGCGCCCGGCGCACGCCGGCACGGGTCGCGGTCGAGTACGCCGACCGTGCCTGGACGTACGAGGAACTGGACGAGGCCGTCTCCCGCGCGGCGAGTGTCCTGCGGGACCAGGGCCTCGCCCCCGGCGACCGGGTCGGCTCCTACGGCCACAACTCGGACGCCTATCTGATCGGCTTCCTGGCCTGCGCCCGCGCCGGCCTCGTGCACGTGCCGGTCAACCAGAACCTCACCGGCGACGACCTCGCGTACATCGTCCGCCAGTCCGGCAGCTCCCTGGTCCTCACCGACCCCGGCCTCGCGGACCGGCTCCCCGGCGACGTCCGCACGCTGCCCCTGCGCGACAGCGACGACTCCCTCCTGGCGCGACTGGCGACCGCGCCCCCGTACGACGGCCCCGAGCCGCGCACCGAGGACCTGGTGCAGCTCCTCTACACCTCGGGCACCACCGCCCTGCCCAAGGGCGCGATGATGACGCACCGCGCCCTGGTCCACGAGTATCTGAGCGCGATCACCGCCCTCGACCTCAGCGCCGGCGACCGCCCCGCGCACTCCCTGCCGCTGTACCACTCCGCCCAGCTGCACGTGTTCCTGCTGCCCTGTCTGGCGGTCGGCGCCACCAACCTGATCCTCGACGGGCCCGACGGGGACCGGCTCTTCGACCTGATCGAAGCGGGGCGCGTGGACAGCCTGTTCGCCCCGCCGACTGTCTGGATCGGGCTGGCGGGCCGCGCGGACTTCGCGACCCGGGACCTGTCCGGACTGCGCAAGGCGTACTACGGCGCGTCGATCATGCCGGTGCCGGTCCTGGAGCGCCTGCGCGAGCGGCTGCCGAAGCTCGGCTTCTACAACTGCTTCGGCCAGAGCGAGATCGGCCCGCTGGCCACCGTCCTCGCGCCCGACGAACACGAGGGCCGGATGGACTCCTGCGGCCGTCCCGTCCTGTTCGTCGACGCCCGTGTGGTCGACGAGGACGGCAAGGACGTCCCGGCCGGCACGCCCGGCGAGATCGTCTACCGCTCACCGCAGTTGTGCGAGGGGTACTGGGACAGGCCCGAGGAGACCGCCGAGGCCTTCCGCGACGGCTGGTTCCACTCCGGGGACCTCGCCGTGCGGGACGCCGACGGGTACTTCACCATCGTGGACCGGGTGAAGGACGTCATCAACTCCGGTGGGGTACTGGTGGCTTCACGCCAGGTGGAGGACGCGCTGTACACCCACGAGGCGGTCGCCGAGGCCGCCGTGATCGGCCTGCCCGACGAGCGGTGGATCGAGGCCGTCACGGCGGTCGTCGTCCCGCGCGGCGAGGTGACGGAGGAGGAGCTGATCGCGCATGTGAAGGAGAGGCTCGCGCCGTTCAAGGCGCCCAAACGGGTGCTGTTCGTGGGGGAGTTGCCCCGCAACGCGAGCGGCAAGATCCTCAAGCGCGAGCTGCGCGACCGCTTCGGCGGCTAGCCGGTGCGTACGGCGACCAAGCCGGTCGCTCAACGGCCGGCCGAGTCCTTCGCCGGCAGCAGCGCGTCGGCCAGCGACCGCCAGTGCGGCAGCGCCGACTCGCCCGGCTCCACACCGATCACCTGTACGGCCACATGGTCGGCGCCCGCGTCGACGTGGCCGCGCAGCTTCCGTGCGACGGTGTCCGGGTCGCCCCAGAACACCAGGTCGTCCACGAAGCGGTCACTGCCGCCGCCGGAGAGGTCGTCGTCGGTGTAGCCCAGCCGGCGGAACTTGGCGAGGTTGTACGGCGTTTGCAGGTAACCGCGCAGATGCTCGCGCGCGACGGCGCGGGCCCGGACCGGGTCGGTCTCGAACAGCACGGCGTGCTCGACGGCCAGGAACGCGTCCGGGCCGAGGATCTCCCGGGCCTGTGCGGTGTGGGCCGTGTTCACGTGGTAGGTGTGGGCGCCTGCGGCGCGGTCGCGGGCCAGCTGGAGCATCTTCGGCCCGTACGCGGCCAGCAGCCGCCGGACCGGGGTCTCCGGCCAGGGGTTCGGCGTCTCCAGGGTGTCCAGCTCGTCCAGGTACGCGGACATGGCGGCCAGCGGCTTGACCCCCGGACGGGGATCACCGCCGAAGCCGAGGCCGAGTACGTGCCGGCCCGGGTAGGCGTCCGCGAGCAGCAGGGCGGCGCCGTGCGTCCAGCGGGCCTCACGGGACCAGATGCGGGCGATGCCGTTGACGACGGTCAGCCGCCGGGTGGCGGAGAGCAGCAGGCCGGCGTGCGTGAACGCGTCCCGGCCCAGCGCCTCCGGGATCCACAGCGCCCGCCAGCCCATGTCCTCCAGCTGCTGGACGGAGTCCCGGATCCGCGCGGCCGGCTGGTGCTCGAAGTCGAAGGTGTAGATCCCGAACGTGCCGAGGTCCATGGGTGTGCTCCTCCAGGACAGACGTCTTCTCGTCGTGTTTCGTCGATTCGGAATATCGCAGATTTTCGATATGAGATGCAAGGGGAAGCGCCGGTGGCGGGAGAACCGGCGGTGGGGAGGTGGCGGCTAGAGGGTCTGCCCCAGCTCCGCGACGAGGTCGGCGATGCGCTGCTCGTCCCGCTTGTAGTGGGTCCACTTGCCGACCCGGGTCGCCCGTACCAGGCCCGCGCGCTGGAGTTCCGCCATGTAGGCCGACACGGTGGACTGGGCCAGCCCCGCCTTCGCCTGGATGTGGCTCACGCACACGCCCACCTCGGCGGGGTCGGCGATGGCCGCCTCCATCGGAAAGTGCCGCTCCGGCTCGCGCAGCCATCGCAGCATCTGGAGCCGCATCGGGTTGGACAGCGCCCGCAGTGCGTTGACCAGGTCCGGGTCCGGGGTGGGGGCGGTGTCCGTCATGGCTCCGGAGTATATGCCGCAGCCGACGTTTCGAGGTAAGTCGATACGAGTGCGCGGGGCCCGATGACCCTGCGGTCGGGGTTTGCTCCGCGGTCAGGGCTGTCCCGCGCGGTCGGCGTTGTGCCGTGCGGTCGGTCGGGGTTGTCCCGCTTTGCCGGACCCCTACCCGGCGTCGCGTGGCCGCAGGTCCACGATCCGGCGGATCTTGCCCACCGAGCGCTCCAGCGACTCCGGCTCCACGATCTCCACGCCGACCGACACCCCGATGCCGTCCTTGACCGCCGCGACGATCGCCCGGGCCGCCGCCTCCCGCACCTCAGGCGGCGCGTCCGGGCGGGCCTCGGCCCGCACGGTCAGCGCGTCCATGCGGCCCTCCCGGGTGAGACGCAGCTGGAAGTGCGGCGCCACACCGGGCGTGCGCAGCACGATCTCCTCGATCTGCGTCGGGAACAGATTGACCCCGCGCAGGATCACCATGTCGTCACTGCGCCCGGTGATCTTCTCCATGCGCCGGAACACCCGGGCCGTGCCGGGCAGCAGTCGCGTCAGGTCCCGCGTCCGGTACCGGACGATCGGCATGGCCTCCTTGGTCAGCGAGGTGAACACCAGCTCGCCCCGCTCGCCCTCCGGCAGCACCTCCCCCGTGATCGGATCCACGACTTCCGGGTAGAAGTGGTCCTCCCACACATGGAGGCCGTCCTTGGTCTGCGCGCACTCCTGGGCGACACCGGGGCCGATCACCTCGGACAGCCCGTAGATGTCGACGGCGTCGATCGCGAACCGCTCCTCGATCTCCCGCCGCATCTGCTCGGTCCAGGGCTCGGCGCCGAAGACACCCACCCGCAGCGAGGTGGTGCGCGGGTCCACGCCTTGCCGTTCGAACTCGTCCAGCAGCGTGAGCATGTAGGACGGGGTCACCATGATGACGGACGGTTCCAGGTCCTGGATCAGCTGCACCTGGCGGGCCGTCATACCGCCGGACGCGGGGACGACCGTACAGCCCAGGCGCTCGGCGCCATAGTGGGCGCCGAGACCCCCGGTGAACAGCCCATAGCCGTACGCCACATGGACGACATCGCCCGGCCGGCCGCCGGCCGCCCTGATCGACCGCGCCACCATGTCGGCCCACATGGAAAGGTCGTTGTCCGTGTAGCCGACGACCGTGGGGCGTCCCGTGGTGCCGCTGGAGGCGTGCAGCCGGCGGATCTTCTCCCGGGGCACGGCGAACATGCCGTACGGGTAGTTCTCCCGGAGGTCCGCCTTGGTCGTGAAGGGGAAGTGCGCGAGGTCGGCGAGTGTGCGGCAGTCCTCCGGGCGGACGCCGGCCTTGTCGAACGACTCCCGGTAGAACGGCACGTTCTCGTACGCGTGCCGCAGCGACGCGCGCAGCCGCTCCAGCTGTAGCGCCCGCAGCTCCTCGGGTCCGAGCCGTTCGCCCGCGTCGAGCAGGTCCGTCACATCCGCCATCGCGACGTCTCCCTCACCAGCAGCACATTCTACCGACCGATCATTCGGTCGATTTGGTTCCGGGCCAGTAATGCAGCTCACGCGGCCCGAGGCAAGAGGGCGGCGAGGATTTTCCGTACGAGGTGCCGGAGAGGCGTTGCGGTCGAGCGGTGTGCCCCACGATGATCAACGGCATGCCGACCTTCACCGCGTCCGACGGCACCCGGCTCGCCTACCACCTACGGGGAGAGGGAGAGCCGCTCGCCGTGGTGCCGGGTGGGCCGATGCGCGCTTCGGAGTATCTCGGGGAGCTGGGCGGGCTGACCGCGCACCGCCGGCTGGTCCTGCTCGACTTGCGGGGGACCGGTGACTCGGAGGTGCCGGCGGACCCGGCGACGTACCGCTGTGACCGGATGGTCGAGGACCTGGAGGTATGGCGGGACCACATGGGTCTGGAGCACATGGATCTGCTCGCCCACTCGGCGGGTGCCGCCCTGGCGATGCTCTACGCGGCCCGCCATCCGCACCGGATACGACGGCTGCTGCTGATCACCCCGAACCCGTCCGCGCTCGGCCTGCGGGCCGTCCCCGAGGACCGGCTGGCCGCGGCCCGGCTGCGCGCGGACGAGCCGTGGTTCGCGCGGGCGTTCCCCGCCTTCCGGGCCTGGCTCTCGGGCGAGGCGGACTTCGACGACGTGTTCCTGCCGTTCTTCTACGGCCGCTGGGACGACACCGCCCGGGCCCACACGGACGCCGAGGTGCGGCAGACCAACGAGGAGGCGGGCGAGCACTACTTCGCCGAGGGTGCCTTCACCCCGGACGCGACCCGGAAGGCCCTCGCCGCCCTGACCGCGCCCGTCCTCGTGTACGCGGGCGCACTCGACGGCTGGCCGAGTCCCGCCGTCGCCCGCCGCACGACCGAGGCCTTTCCGCACGCCGAGTGCGCGGTCCAACCCGGCGCCGCGCACTATCCCTGGCTGGACGACCCGGAGCGGTTCGTCAGCGGGACGCTGGCCTTCCTGGACCGGTGACGGCCTCCTCGGCCCTTAAGGGGTTCCTCGACCCGTGACCGGTCCCATGACCCGTGACCGGTTCCTCGACCGGTGGCGCGCCTCAGCCCGGCTGCGGGCCGTACGCCCTCAGGAACCGGTCGCGGAACGCGTCCATCGCCCAGACGGGAGCGTCCGGGGCCGGCTCGAGGCCCTCGGTCCAGCCCCAGCCGGAGATCCGCTCCAGCACCTTCGGGTCGTGGGCGACGATCGTGACCGGCACGTCCTTGCTGCGGCTGCCCGCGGTGACCGCCGGGACGGGCTGGTGGTCGCCGAGGAAGACCAGGACGGTGTCCTTGTCGCCGTAGCGCTGGAGGAACCCGAGGAGGCTGCGCAGCGAGTACGCGACCGCGTCCCGGTACCCGGCGCGCACGCTCTCCGCGTGCCGCCAGACCTCCTCGGCGTCCGTGCCGTCCTTCCGGACGCGGTGGAAGACCGAGCCGTCGCCCAGGCTCCGCCAGTCAGTCGTGGGCGGCACGGGCGTCCACGGATGATGGCTGGAGGTGAGGATGATCTCCGCCATCACCGGGCCCCGGCCGCGCCGCCCGAACTCCAGCCGCCGGAACGCCTCCAGGGCGAACTGGTCCGGCACCTGCGACCAGCCGAAGCCGGGGCCGTGGTAGCCGAGACGGTCGCGGTCGTAGACGTGGTCCAGGCCGAAGAACCGGCCCTCCGGCCAGGCTCGGTCCACACCGGGCGCGATGCCCACCGTCCGCCAGGCGCCGGCCGCACGGAAGGCACCGGTGAGGGTGGTCCGGTCGCTGGAGGTCAGGGTGCGGAACCGCTGGTCGTTGCTGATCCACAGCCCGGACAGGAAGGTCGCGTGGGCCAGCCAGCTGCCGCCGCCCGTCACCGGCGAGCGCAGCCAGCCGCTGCGCGCCGTGAAGCCGGCCGCCCGGAGAGCGGCGGTGTTCTCCTTCAGCACCGCGCCGATCCGCGGGCCCATCGCCGGGTCCTCGATCGCCGAACGGCCGTAACTCTCGACGAAGGTGAACAGCACGTCCTTGCCGCGCAGCCCGGTCAGCAGCCGGCCGGGCGGCGTGTGCGCGAAGGCGTCGTGGGCGGCATGGCGCCGGAAGACCCCCGCGTCCGCCAGGGACGTACGTAGCTGCTGGGCACGCTCACCGACCAGGTTCGCGTCGATCGTGGCGGCGACCGGGACCCCGCCGGTACGGAGGCCGAGCGTGACGCAGGTGAGCCAGGCGGTGGCCAGCGCCAGGGTGACGCGGACGGCGCGCGGCCGGTGACGGGCCATCACGGTCGTGAGCCGGAGCGCCGCGAGCGTGGTCAGGGCGAGGACGGCGAGCGCGAGGACGACGGCCCCGGTGACGGCGAGCAGCTCGCCGGTCCGGCCGGAGGTCGCCCGCAGGTAGTCCGCCGCGTTGCCCAGCAGACCCCAGTCCAGCACCGGGTCGAACGGGCGGAGCAGCACCGCGTGGAAGCCCATGTCGACACCCTTGAGCAGGGCGAGCAGCCCGATCAGGAAGCCGCCGACCACGGCGGCGGCCCGCCTCGCCCGGGGCGGCGGCACGAGCAGCAGGGCGGCGAAAAGAACACCCTCCACCGGCAGGCGCAGGAACGCGCCCGGGGTGAGGCGGTCGAGCTGGTCCGGCAGCAGCAGCGCGCCCAGCAGCAGCGCGGCGGCGAGAACGCTCACGCCCACGGTCGCGCACCGCGCGACGCGGGGGTGCCGACGGCGGAGCAGTCCCAGCCGGCCGGGGTGTCCGGAGCCCATCTCCACCTGCGCTGCGCGGCCCCCGGTCTCCGCGTGGCCGGTGTCCGCGACCGCCGTAGCGTCCGGCAGCTGACCAGGCGTGTGGTGAGACACCCGAAGGTCCTTCCCGTGCGGGGCCCGAAGCCGTCCGTGCCAGGCCGGGGCCGGTCGTGCGGGGCCCGAAGCCATTCGTGCGAGCCCGGGGCCGGTCGTGCGAGGCCCGAAGCCGTCCGTGCGGCCCGGAGCCGGTCGCGTGGACCGGGAGCCGCTTGCGACGGGCCGACACGGGCAGCCGGCGCCCTCGCATCCCGCCCCGTCGTCACTGTCCGTCAGTGAACAGCCCGGCCGTGCACACAGAGTAATCCTCGGTGTGGTCGCGGCGGCGCGGGACACCCCGGGCTACGACCGCTCCGCCGCCACCGCCACCTCCCGCGCCCACCGGTAGTCCGCCTTGCCGCTCGGCGACCGCTGGATGGCGTCCGTGATGACCAGCTGACGGGGGACCTTGTAACCGGCCAGGCGGGTACGGCAGTGGCTCTGGATGTCGGCCAGTGAGGGGCGCGGCGCTCCCGCGCGCAGCTGCACCACGGCCGCCACATGGCTGCCCCACCTGGCGTCCGGCACGCCGGCGACCAGCGCGTCGTACACATCCGGATGCGCCTTGAGCGCCTGCTCGACCTCCTCCGGGTACACCTTCTCGCCCCCGGTGTTGATGCACTGCGAGCCCCGGCCCAGGACGGTGACCACGCCGTCCGCGTCGACCGTCGCCATGTCGCCCAGCAGCACCCAGCGCCGCCCGTCCTTCTCGAAGAACGTCTCGGCGGTCTTCGCCGGGTCGTTGTAGTAACCGAGCGGCACATGACCGCACTGCGCGACCCGGCCCACCTCACCGGGCGCGACCGGCTCGTACGTCGCCGGGTCCACCACCCGCGTACGGGAGTTGACCCGGATGCGGAAGCCGCGTTCGGGCCCCGAGTCCTCGGTCGCGGTGCCGTTGAAGCCCGACTCGGAGGAGCCGAAGTTGTTCAGCAGCATCGCGTGCGGGACCAGCTCGCGGAACTGCCGGCGCACCGTCTCCGACATGATCGCGCCCGACGAGGAGACGCTGAACAGGGCCGAGCAGTCGGTGCCCTTGAGGGGGCCGCCGAGCGCGTCGATCAGCGGCCGGAGCATCGCGTCCCCGACCAGGGACATGCTGGTGACCTTCTCCCGTTCGACGGTCCGCAGCACCTCCTCCGGGACGAACTTGCGGTGCAGCACGACGCGTTGGCCGAAGTTGAAGCCGATGAACGCGGTGAGCGTCGACGTGCCGTGCATCAGCGGGGGAGTGGGGAAGAAGGTGATCCCGGCGCCGCCCGCGGCCACCCGCCGGGCCAGCTCCTCCGGCGCCCGCACCGGCTCCCCGGTCGGTGCCCCGCCGCCCAACCCGGAGAAGAACAGATCCTCCTGACGCCACATCACACCCTTGGGCATGCCCGTCGTGCCGCCGGTGTAGATGATGAACTGGTCGTCCCCGGAGCGCGCGGGAAAGCCCCGCCCGGGCGACCCGGCGGCCTCCGCCCCGGCGAACGGCACCGCCCCGGGTACCGCCTCCACGGCCGGCGCGCCCACCCGCAGCAGATGCCGCAGCTTCGGCGCCCGTGGCAGCGCTCCCGCAACCCGGTCCTCGAACTCCGCGTCGAAGACCAGCGCGACCAGGTCCGCGTCCCGGTAGAGGTACACCAACTCGTCCTCGACATAGCGGTAGTTGACGTTCACCGGCACGATCCTGGCCTTCAGGCACGCCAGCACCGTCTGGAGGTACTCGACGCCGTTGTACAGGTGCAGGCCGAGGTGTTCGCCGGGGCGTATGCCGTGGCCGATCAAATGGTGCGCGACGCGGTTGGCGGCGGCGTCCAGCTCGGCGTAGGTCAGCCGGCGCTCCTCGCCCGTGCCGGGATGGTCGAGGTACACGAGCGCCTCGCGGTCCGGGACCACGTCGACGACCGACTCGAACAGGTCGGCAAGGTTGTACTCCACCGCTTCCTCCTGACCCCGGCAGTGCTGGCGAAGAGAGGCGCATCCGTCGGTTCGCCGGTCATCAGAGCAAAGGGCGCGGCAACTGTGAAGGGCCCGGACCAAGAAATCTGACTGTCTGTCAGAAACCTCTTGAAGTGCTTGCTCGCCTGCTGCAACCTGTTCTCGTTCCGACCGAGGGGAGATGGCCCATGGGTGGGACGGAACACCTCACCGTGCAGCGAGAAGGCGCCACACTGGTACTCACGCTCAACCGGCCCGGCGCCAGGAACGCGCTCTCGCTGGCGATGCTCGTGGGCCTGTACGACGGCTGGGTCGAGGCCGACGCGGACGACTCCGTCCGCTCGATCGTGCTCACCGGCGCCGGCCGCTCCTTCTGCGCCGGCATGGACCTCAAGGCGCTGGCCGGCGACCGCATGCGGGGAGAGGAGTACCGCGACCGGCTGAAGGCCGATCCCGACCTGCACTGGAAGGCGATGCTGCGCCACCATCGCCCCCGCAAACCCGTGATCGCCGCCGTCGAGGGCCACTGCGTCGCCGGCGGCACCGAGATCCTCCAGGGCACCGACATCCGGGTCGCGGGCGAGTCCGCGACCTTCGGCCTGTACGAGGTGAGACGCGGCCTGTTCCCGATCGGCGGTTCCACCGTCCGCCTCCAGCGCCAGATCCCGCGCACCCATGCCCTGGAGATGCTGCTCACCGGACGCCCCTACAGCGCCCGGGAAGCGGCCGGCATCGGCCTGATCGGACATGTCGTCCCCGACGGCAGCGCCCTCGCCAAGGCCCTGGAGATCGCCGAACGGATCAACGCCTGCGGGCCGCTCGCCGTCGAAGCCGTCAAGGCGTCCGTGTACGAGACCGCCGAGATGACCGAGACCGACGGACTCGCCGCCGAACTCGCCCGCGGCTGGCCCGTCTTCGACACCGCAGACGCGAAGGAGGGTGCCCGCGCCTTCGCGGAGAAACGGCCGCCTGTCTACAAGCGTGCGTAGCGCTGCGCCGGCACCGGCCTGGTCCGGTTCGAAGGCTGCGGGCCGGATGTGGCTGGTCGCGCAGTTCCCCGCGCCCCTGCCGGGGCGCCTTCACCCGCCGACATCCGAGGAGGCACCCCCGATGCCCGAAGTCCTCAAAGCCCCACTCGTCGTGGAGTTCCCCTTCACCCGCTCCCTCGGCCCCGTCCAGAGCGCCTTCCTCACCGGCCTGCGCGAACGCGTCGTCCTCGGCGTGCGCACCACCGACGGCCGCACCCTCGTCCCGCCCGTCGAGTACGACCCCGTCACCGCCGAGGAGATCCGCGACCTGGTGGAGGTAGCCCCCACCGGCACGGTCACCACCTGGGCCTGGAACCACGCCCCCCGCCGCGGCCAGCCCCTCGCCACGCCCTTCGCCTGGGTCCTGGTGCGGCTCGACGGTGCCGACACCGCCCTGCTGCACGCCCTCGACGCCCCCGGCCCCGACGCCGTCCGCACCGGCATGCGCGTCCACGTCCGCTGGGCCGAGGAGCGCACCGGCGCCATCACCGACATCGCCTGCTTCACACCGTACGACGGGGCGCCCGCCGAACCGGGCGGTCACGGCGGCGCGTTCGAGAACCCGCTCACCGGCATCGTCGCCCCCGCCCGCCTCGACTACACCTACTCGCCCGGCCGCGCCCAGTCCGCCTACATCGACGCCCTCTCCGCACGGCGCATCGTCGGCGAACGCTGCCCGTCCTGCCGCAAGGTGTACGTCCCGCCGAGGGGTGCCTGCCCCACATGTGGGGTCGCCACAGCAGAACAGGTCGAAGTGGGTCCCCGCGGCACAGTCACCACCTTCTGCATCGTCAACATCAAGGCGAAGAACCTCGACATCGAGGTCCCGTACGTCTACGCCCACATCGCCCTCGACGGCGCCGACCTCGCCCTGCACGCCCGCATCGGCGGCATCCCCTACGACCAGGTCCGCATGGGCCTGCGCGTGGAACCGGTGTGGACCGAGGGCGCCCGCCACCCCGACCACTACCGGCCCACCGGCGAACCCGACGCGGCCTACGAGACGTACAAGGAGCTGCTGTGACCAGCGAGGAAGCTCCCGGCCCCCGGGACATCGCCGTCGTCGCCTTCGCCCAGACCGACCACCGGCGCTCCACCCAGGAGTCCTCCGAGGTGGAGATGCTCATGCCGGTCCTGCACGACGTCCTGGCCCGGACCGGCCTGAGGACCGCCGACATCGGCTTCACCTGCTCCGGCTCCAGCGACTACCTCGCCGGCCGCGCCTTCTCCTTCACCCTCGCCCTCGACGGCGTCGGCGCCTGGCCGCCGATCTCCGAGTCGCACGTCGAGATGGACGGCGCCTGGGCACTGTACGAGGCCTGGACCAAGCTGCTCACCGGTGACGCCGACACCGCGCTCGTCTACTCCTACGGCAAGTGCTCGCCCGGCTCCGTCCGCGACGTCCTCACCCGCCAGCTCGACCCGTACTACGTCGCCCCCCTGTGGCCGGACGCCATAGCCCTCGCCGCCCTCCAGGCCCAGGCACTCATGGACGCCGGACACACCGACGAACCCGCGCTCGCCGCCGTCGGCGCCCGCAGCCGCTCCGACGCCACCGCCAACCCCCACGCCCAGCTCACCGGCCGCGTACCGCAGGGCGACTACGTGGTACGGCCGCTGCGCACCGGCGACTGCCCGCCCATCGGCGACGGCGCCGCCGCCGTGATCCTCGCGGCCGGGGAGCGGGCCCGCCGGCTCTGCGAGCGGCCCGCCTGGATACGGGGCATCGACCACCGCATCGAGGCACACGGCCTGGGCGTGCGCGACCTCACCGACTCACCCTCCACCCGGCTCGCCGCCGAGAAGGCGGGCGCCTTCGAACGGCCCGTCGACACCGCCGAACTGCACGCGCCGTTCACCTCCCAGGAAGTGATCCTGCGCCGGGCCCTCCGCCTCGACGACAGCGTGCGCGTCAACCCCTCCGGCGGCGCCCTCGCCGCCAACCCGGTCATGGCCGCCGGACTGGTCCGCATCGGCGAGGCCGCCGCCCGCATCCACCGCGGCGCCTCCGACCGCGCCCTCGCCCACGCCACCTCCGGCCCCTGCCTCCAGCAGAACCTGGTCGCCGTACTCGAAGGGGATCCACGATGAGCAAGGAACCCGTGGCCGTCGTCGGGATCGGCCAGACCAAGCACGTGGCCGCCCGCCGGGACGTGTCGATCGCCGGACTCGTCCGCGAGGCCGCCGGGCGCGCCCTCGCCGACGCGGAGTTGACGTGGGCCGACATCGACGCCGTCGTCATCGGCAAGGCGCCCGACTTCTTCGAGGGCGTGATGATGCCCGAGCTGTATCTCGCCGACGCGCTCGGCGCGGTCGGCAAACCCATGCTGCGGGTGCACACCGCGGGCTCCGTCGGCGGCTCCACCGCGCTCGTCGCCGCGAACCTGGTCGCCGCCCGCGTCCACGGCACGGTTCTCACCCTCGCCTTCGAAAAACAGTCCGAGTCCAACGCCATGTGGGGTCTGTCCCTGCCCATCCCCTTCCAGCAGCCCCTGCTCGCCGGGGCCGGCGGCTTCTTCGCCCCCCATGTGCGCGCCTACATGCGGCGCAGCGGCGCCCCCGACACCATCGGCGCCCTCGTCGCACACAAGGACCGGCGCAACGCCCTGAAGAACCCCTACGCCCACCTCCACGAACACGACATCACCCTGGAAAAGGTGGTGGCGTCACCCATGTTGTGGGACCCCATTCGCTACTCCGAGACCTGCCCGTCCTCCGACGGCGCCTGCGCCATGGTCCTCACCGACCGCGCCGGAGCCGCCCGCGCCCCCCGGCCGCCCGCCTGGCTGCTCGGCGGCGCCATGCGCAGCGAACCCACCCTGTTCGCAGGCAAGGACTTCGTCTCCCCGCAGGCCGGCAAGGACTGCGCCGCCGACGTCTACCGGCAGGCCGGCATCGCCGACCCGCGCCGGGACATCGACGCCGCCGAGCTGTACGTGCCGTTCTCGTGGTACGAGCCCATGTGGCTGGAGAACCTGGGCTTCGCCGCGGAGGGCGAGGGCTGGAAGCTCACCGAGTCCGGCGCGACCGAGCTGGACGGGGACCTGCCCGTCAACATGTCGGGCGGCGTGCTGTCCACCAACCCCATCGGCGCCTCCGGCATGATCCGCTTCGCCGAGGCCGCCCTCCAGGTGCGCGGCCAGGCCGGAGAACACCAGGTGGACGGCGCCCGCAGGGTGCTCGGGCACGCGTACGGCGGCGGCTCCCAGTTCTTCTCCATGTGGCTCGTGGGCGCCGAGCCCCCCGACTCCTGACGGTCCCGCCGGAGCGACCGGCCCGCCTCTCGGAGGGCTCTCCCCGCATGCCCTGTCCGCCGGAGCGGCCGGTCGCTAGGCTGACCGCGGACGACGAACCGGGAGGAGCAGGGACGTGGCCGAGAGCACCATCCAGCAGCAGCCGCTCGCGGGCTGGGACAAGCCGGAGCTGGACCTCAGCAAGGCCGAGTGGCAGTCCAGCAGCCGCGGTCTGGGCGATGTCCAGATCGCCTTTGTCGAGGGCTTCATCGCGATGCGCAACAGCGGCCGGCCGGAGAGCCCCTCCCTGATCTTCACCCCCGCGGAATGGGGCGCCTTCGTCTCCGGGGCGCGGGAGGGCGAGTTCGACCTCACCTGACGGTTCCTCCGAAGCCGCACCCGGACCGGCCCGTTCCTCGCCGCACCTCACCTGAACCGGGGGTGTTCCGGCCGGATTCCCGGACACGCGACCAGCAGCGCCCTGCGGGGGCCGGACCTGAGCGAGGCTGACCCCAGCACGGGGAAGGTCCTGTTCCGGAGGTGAGGTAAGGATGAACGCTGCGCCGGTCATCGCCGCGGTCGACGGTTCCGCGGACAGCCTGCGCGCCCTGGACTGGGCCCTGGACGACGCCCGCCGCCGCGCGGCACCGCTGCGCGTGGTGCACGTACGGCAGTACGCCGCCTGGGGCCAGGCCGACGTACTGGTCGCCGGGCCGCCCCGGGCGGAGGGCGATCCGGTGCTCGACGAGGTGCGCGGCCGGCTCGCGGGCCACGCCGGGACACCGGCCGTGGAGTACGTCGCCCTGGAGGGCGTACCGGGTGCCGTCCTGCCCGAACTGGGCAGTGACGCCCAGCTGCTGGTGCTCGGCTCCCGGGGCCGTGGAGGCTTCGCCAGCCTGCTGCTCGGCTCCAACGGCCTCGCCGCCGCCCGGGACGCCGAGTGCCCGGTGATCGTCGTACCCCGGCCGGGCCGCGAGGTGCACGGGGAGGGACCGGCCGAGCCCGGGCCGCGGGTCGTCGTCGGCCTGCACGTCGACAGCCCCGACGAGTCCGTCCTCGCCTTCGCGTTCGCCGAGGCCGCCCTGCGCGACGCCCGGCTCCAGGTGATCGCCGCCTATCCGTGGCCGGTGCAGACCTGGTCGGCGCCCGGCCAGCTGGTGCCGCCCCTGGTCGACCAGGACGCCGTGGAGAACGAGACCCGCACCCTCGCCGAGGGCTTCCTCGCCCCGCACCGCGAGCGGCACCCCGAGGTACGCGCCGACGCCGAGGCGCTGCCCGGCGACGCGGCCGGCCACCTGGTCGCCGCCTCGAAGGACGCCGACCTGGTCGTCGTCGGCCGCCACCGGCGCCGGCTGCTCGCCCCGGCCCGCATGATGGGCTCGGTCACCCAGGCCGTGCTGCTGCACGCGGCGAGCCCCATCGCGGTGGTGCCGCCGGCCCCTCCACAGGAGTGAGCCCGGAGGAGCGGCGACAGGGGAGTGCGGCTGGGCAGCGAGGTCGGCGAAACGCAGGTCGGCTCAGTGAGGCCGCGGGGTGAGGTTGGCTCAGTGAGGTCGAGAGGGTGACGTTGGCTCAGTGAGGCCGGCCGAGTGATGCCAGGGGCCGAGTCGGCGTAGCAGACCGCACCTCGCTCCGCAATCCGTCCGATGCCGACGGACGTCCCCACCGCTGTGGTGCACCACGCCATGGTGCCCGGACACACCCGAACCTATGGTTCCGGCACCCCCGGCTGGTTCCGCCGTCCTCGGCGCGCCAGGCGCCACCCCTGCGCGGGAGCGGCCGGGACCGTGTGTCCACCGAAGGAGCCGCCATGCCACTGCCCCCGTTCAGCAGGGCGCCCGGAGCGCCACCACGGGCCCGCCCGCTGTCTCGCCTCCTGCCCCGCCTTCTCGCCGTCCTCGCCGTCGTCCTCGGCACCGCGCTCGCCGGCCCCGCACCCGAGGCCCGCGCCGCCGTCACGCTCACCAGGGTCAGCGACTTCGGGTCCAACCCGGGCGCCCTCACCATGTACGTGTACCGGCCCGCCACCCTCCCGGCCCACCCGCCGGTGGTCGTGGCCCTGCACGGCTGCACGCAGAGCGCCCAGGTCTACGCCGACAACTCCGGGCTGCCGCAACTCGCCGACCGCGACGGCTTCCTGCTGGTGCTCGCCGAGACCGGCACCGCCAACAACGCGAGCAAGTGCTTCAACTGGTTCCAGGCCGGCGACAACCGGCGCGGCCAGGGCGAGGCCCTGTCCGTCCGGCAGATGGTGAGCCAAGCCGTCACCGCCTACGGCGCCGACCCGCAGCGCGTCTATGTCACCGGTCTGTCCGCCGGCGGCGCGATGACCGCTGTCATGCTCGCCGCCTACCCGGACGTCTTCTCGGCGGGCGCGGTCGTCGCCGGCCTGCCCTACGACTGCACCAAGGACAACAGCCCCTACACCTGCATGAACCCCGGCGTCGACCTGAGCCCGGCCGCGTGGGCCCAGCGGGTGCGCGACGCCTACCCGTCGTACGGCGGGCCGTGGCCGCGCGCGGCCATCTGGTACGGCGACCAGGACACCACCGTCGCACCGCGCAACGCCACCGAGCTGCGCGACCAGTGGACGGCCCTGCACGGCCTGTCCCAGACGCCCACGCGCACGACGACGATCGGGCCGGACGCCACCCGGCAGGACCAGTACCTGGCCGCCGACGGCACGGTCGCCGTCGAGGTCGACCGGGTCCCGGGCATCGGGCACGGCACCCCGGTCGACCCGGGCACCGGCAGCGAACAGTGCGGCAGCACCGCAGCCCCGTACTTCCTGGACTCCATCTGCTCCAGCCGCTGGATCGCCCGGTTCTTCGGCCTGGACACCAGCGACCCCGGCGGCTCGGACCCGGACCCGGGCGGCGGCACCGCCGCCTGCTGGACGGCGAGCAACTACGCCCATGTACAGGCGGGACGGGCCACCACCAGCGGCGGCTACACCTACGCCAACGGCTCCCAGCAGAACATGGGCCTGTACAACACGTTCGTCACCCACACCCTGAAGGAGTCGCCCCCGGGCTACTTCACCCTCGCCGACACCGGCTGCCCCTGACAGCACGTCAGCGAGCCAATAGAGCCGCCATGGTGGCCGACGCCGTCGAAGGCGCCGTCATCATGGCGGCCCCACACATGTCCGGAACCCCCACACCGCCCCTAGCCTCCAGCGCGTCCCCAACCCGCCGGAGGAACCACATGCTTCCCCACCACACGTCACCGCCCGCACCGCCCGCACAGCCCGGCCTGTCCGGCCGCTCGGGACGGCGCACCCGGCCCGGTCGGCGTACCACGCTGGGCGCGCTCTCGCTCGCCGCCGTCTGCTCCCTCCTGGCCACCCCAGCCACCGCGGCACCCGCCGACCCGGGCGCGGCGGACGCCCACTGCACCGGCCGCGCCCGGCTGCACGTCCCCGGCGCCGCCAGCCAGCAGGCCGACTGCCTGGACGAGCTGACCACCGCCGGGACCGTGGCCACCGGCCACACCGATCCTGCCGACTACGCGGGCCTCACCCCCAAGGACCTGCCCACGCCCAACGGCGTCCCCGGCATCCAGATCGACGGCTACTTCCCGGACACCTCCACCACCAACACCAACCACGGCTGGCACCACGACTCCCAGTTCGTCATCCGGCTGCCCGACCACTGGAACGGCGGCCTGGTGGTCGCCGGCACCCCGGGCAACCGCGAGCAGTACGCGAACGACCGGGCCATCGCCGACTGGGTGCTCGCCCGTGGCTACGCCTACGCCGCCACCGACAAGGGCAACACCGGCACGGCCTTCTACCGCGACGGCCGCCAGCCCGGCGACGCCATCGCCGAATGGAACACCCGCCTCACCCAGCTCACCCGCGCCGCCCGCAGCGTCGTCACCCAGCGCTATCGGCGGCCCCCGGCCCGCACCCTCGCCACCGGCATGTCCAACGGCGGCTACCTGGTGCGCTGGCAGCTGGAGCACCACCCCGAGCTGTACGACGGCGGAGTCGACTGGGAGGGCACCCTCTGGCGCACCGACGGCCCCAACCTGCTCACCTTCCTGCCGGCCGCGCTGCGCCACTACCCCGCCTACGCCGCCGGCGGCCCCGGCGCCGCAGAAGCCGAGGCGGCGCTGCACCGGGCCGGCTTCCCGGCCGGCTCCGAGTTCCTGTGGCCCTACCACCACCAGGTCTACTGGGACCTCACCCAGCGGATCTACCGCGAGGAACTCGACCCCGGCTACGACGGCGACACCGAGGCGGGCACCCCGTACTGCGCCTCCGGCACCCCCGCCTGTGACGCCGACTACGCCTACCCGGCCCGGCCCGACTCCGTCCACCGGGCGGTCGACCGCATCGCGCTCACCGGACGCATCGGCAAGCCCCTGATCACCCTCCAGGGCACCCTCGACGTGCTGCTGCCGATCAGCCAGGACTCCGACGTCTACGCGCGCATGGTCCACCAGGCCGGACGTGGCTCCCTGCTGCGCTACTACCGCATCGAGGACGGCACCCACACCGACTCGCTCGCCGACGTCTTCCCCGACCGGCTCCGCCCGATGGTGCCCTGCCACCGCTCCGCCTTCACGGCCCTGGAACGCTGGGTCTCCGGAGCCGCCCGCCCGCCCGCCGACCGCACCGTCGCCCGTCCGGCCGACGCGGACCCGGCCAGCCTGCTCACCAGCTGCCCCCTGCGCTAGCCGATCTCCCGGGCGCCCACAGGTCACCCACCGGAGCACAGGCACGTACCATGGCCGCATGTCGTTCCTCCGCCGCCGCAGCGCGACCCCCGCCGGACCCGACTTCGACGTGCTGGCCATGGACCCGGGCGACTGGCCGGGCAACCTCGGCGCGGGCCTGCTGCCCGCCCCCGACGGCACCTGCCAGGGCGTCTTCCTGCGTTACGACCTGTTCGGCGGACGCGGCCCCGCCATGATCATCGGCAACCTCCCGGAGGGCTCCCCGGCCCGCGACGTCGCCGAGGGGGAGATCCCCTTCGAGGTGGGGCAGCTGCTGCTGGCGCTGGAGAACGACGAGGAGGTCACCGTCGTCGGCGTCGAGGACACCCCGGTGCTCCAGGGCGACAACCTCCTCATCGTGCGGCGGCTGAAGCTCTCCGAGAGCCGGATCTCCTGCGTCCAGTTCGACCGCAGCGACGGCGTCCTCGTCACCATCGCCGCCTGGGACCGCCCCATCACCGACGACCTCTACGCCCTGCTGAAGCCGCTCCCGGCGGAGCTTTTCCAGCAGGGCTGAGATCAGGGACGGGCCGGGGTGAGGGCCGGGGTGAGACACCCCGGCCGTCGGCTAACGGGGCGAGCCTTCGAGCGTCACGTCCGCCGCACGGACGAACCCGACCCGGTGGCCGTACTGGATCTCGTAGTACAGGTCCTTGCCCACCACCACCCGGTGCGAGTCGGGGGTGAAGGTGACCGCGTAGTAGTACTCGCCCGGCACCTCGTCACCGACCACGTACGTCTGCCCGGCCGGGATCGTGTAGGGCAGCGGCACCACCGACTGGGCGGGGACGCCCGCCGGATAGGCCTCCTTCTCCGGGTAGGCGCGGCCGTACACCGGGACGCTCGCCAGGCCGTCCCTCGGCGTCACCACGAGGCCCTTCGCCGGTACGGCCGTCGGGTCCTCGACCGGGTTCTGGAACCAGGCCTTCTGCCCCAGGTACCAGATGGCCGTCCAGTCGCCCCAGTGGTCGGCCACCGCGTACTGCTGGCCGGTGGAGACCCGTGAGGACAGATCGTTCACCCCGTCGGTCGGGTCCGTCTTCAGGCCGATGTCCTTGACCAGCGGGGCGGTCACGTCGTGGTCCGTGTACAGCCGCACCTCGCTGGAGCCGTGCGCCGTGCACGGCTCGCCCTTGGTGTTGCAGCCGGTGTACACGGGCCGGTTCGAGGCGTAGTCCGGCAGGATCGTCACCATGCCGGCGTGCCGGCCGGCCGTGGGCCGGAACGGGTGGCCGAGCAGCTGGAAGTAGTGCCGCCAGTCCCAGTACGGGCCGGGGTCCGTGTGCATCCCCGGGACGGTGGACGCGGTCGGGCCGGGCACGTTGTCGTGGCCCAGGATGTGCTGCCGGTCCAGCGGGACGTCGTACGTCCGGGCGAGGTACCGCACCAGCCGCGCCGAGGACCGGTACATCGCCTCCGTGTACCAGGCGTCCGGCGAGGCGAGGAAGCCCTCGTGCTCGATGCCGATCGACTTGGCGTTGACGTACCAGTTGCCCGCGTGCCAGGCCACGTCCTTGCCCTTGACGTGCTGGGCGATCAGACCGTCGGTGGAGCGGATCGTGTAGTTCCAGGACACATAGGTGGGGTCCTGGATGAGGTTCAAGACCCCGTCCCAGGCGCCCTCCGTGTCATGGATGACGATGTACTTGACGCTCTGCGACGCCGGGCGGTCGCCGAGGTCGTGGTTGCCGTAGTCGTTGTCCCCGAACTCCTCGTAGGGTGCCGGGACCGACACGCAGGACACCGACTTCGGGCACTCGGTGCCGTCCGTGGACAGGGTGCGCAGGCCGGTCCGCTCCAGCTGGCCGGTGTCGGCGGTCAGCCGCGGCTGGGCGGCCAGGGCCACCAGCTGGCCGTCGTCCGTGACGCGCTCCTCGCCGGTGCGCAGCACGTCGTACACGTCGTCGGCGTACGCGGCGGCGGTCGCCGTGTCGTCGGCGCCGGAGAACCGGGCCACCGCGCCGTACCAGTCGGCCGGGTCGGCGCTCAGCGGCTCGCCCAGCTCCTTCTGCGCGGCGGCGAGCAGGGCGGCGCCGCCCGCCACGTTCGCCGCCGGGTCGGTGCGCAGCTCCTCGGCCGGGAGGCCGGTCAGCTCCGCGGCCCTCGGCAGCGTCTTCAGACGGGCCGGGACCGCCGGCTCGGCCGGCACCTCGACGGCGGGGTGCAGCGCGGAACGGGCGCTGTCGCCCCGGGCGTCCTCCTTCCCCTCGGCGAAGTGCTCGGTGGTGGCGAGCGCGGTCCGGGCGTCGGTGAGGTGCATCGGGCCGTAGCCGCCGGTCACGCTCGGCGCGCCGCCGTGCCGGTCCCAGCGGGACTGGAGGTAGGAGACGGCCAGCAGGACGCTCTGCGGCACGTGGTAGTCGGCCGCCGCGGTCGCGAACGCGTGCTGCAACCGGTGAGTCGAGGAATCCGTGGCGGTGGGGGCCGGGGCCGCGCCGAGCAGGGGCAGCAGCAGGGCCGCGGAGGCGAGCGGGACGGCGGTCCGCCGCAGACGTCTGTGGCCGGGTGTGGACGTGGGGTCGGTGGCGGATCCTCGCAATGCGGCCTCCTGTGACGGGCGGAGCGTGGCGGGGCGTACGGCGCCGAGCTGGGTCAGTGGTACCGGCTTGCCGACGATCCGTCAATGATGCCTTCGGGACGGCGATTTCCCATGTCACGGAGGGTTTACGGCGAGTTTCGCGGCGGCGGCGCGCGGGCCTGCGGGGCGTCACTGGCATACACCAGTGGCTGTCGACTCCCGCACCCGTCCCCGAAGGTCCGCGGTGCGCCGCCGCTCAGGGCGCACCGCGGAGCCGTCGTCCCCGTCAGCGAGTGCCGACCGCCGCGCGGACGGCCTTGCGGGCCATCTGGCAGTCGTCGTGCAGCCGCCTGAGCAGCAACCGCTGTTCCTCGCCGGACGGCGCGGCACCCGGGTGGGTCGTGGCCGGTGCCGCCGGGGCCGTCTCGTGCATCGAACGCTGCACGGCCGTCTCGTAGGTACGGATCTCCCGGGTGAGCAGGAGCATCAGGTTCACCAGGAAGGCGTCCCGGGAGGCCGGGCCCGCCGACTGGGCGATCTGGCTGATCTGCCGCCGGGCCATCGGCGCGTCCCCGAGGACCAGCCACAGCGTCGCCAGGTCGTACCCCGGCAGATACCAGCCCGCGTGCTCCCAGTCCACCAGCACTGGACCGGCCGGTGACAACAGGATGTTCGACAGCAGGGCGTCGCCGTGGCAGAACTGGAGCATGCCGTGCCGGCCCACCTCGTGGGCGATGCCGTGCAGCAGCTTCTGAAGGTCGCCGAGGTCCCGGTCGGTGAGCAGGCCAAGCTCGTGGTACCGGGAGATCCGGGCCGCGTAGTCCAGCGGCATGTCGAAGGTGCCCGCCGTGGGCCGCCAGGCGTTCACCCGGCAGATCGCGCCGAGCGCGGCCCGGATGTCCGCGCGCGGCGGGGCCTCCGTCGGATGCCGCTGGAACGCCGCCGTCCGGCCCGGCATGCGCTCGATCACCAGCGTGCAGTTGTCCGGGTCCGCCGCGATCAGCCTCGGCACCCGGACCGGCGGCCGGTGCCGGACGAACGAGCGGTATGCGGCTATTTCCTGGCGGCTCCGCTCCGCCCAGGCCGGCGAGTGGTCCAGGAGACACTTGGCGACGGCCGTGCTGCGCCCTGTCGTCCCGACGAGGAGGACGGACCGTCCGCTGCGCCGCAGGACCTGCACCGGGGCGAACTCCGGGCAGATCCGGTGCACCGAGGCGAGCGCGGTGCGTAGCTGCGCGCCCTGGGGACCGGACAAGTCCAGCCTTCCGCTGAGCGGTTGGGTGCCGGGCTGGCCCGGGACCCGTCGGGTCCGGCCCGCGACCGGCACGGGACCGCCCGGACGCGGTGCCGGGTCGAGGTAGGGCCCCCCGCCCGCCGGGCGGGGGCGCAGCGGCCGGGGCGGGGCGGACACGGAGGACGATGCTGCGTACATGGGAGAAACAGATCCCTTCGTGTGCCTGCGGTGCCTGCCTGTGCGTCCGCGTCCCGAACTCATGCTCACGTTCTGTGCCCCGTGAGCGTGGTTCCGGAAGCGTGCGCCCACCCGGCCCGGCCGTCCGGGTACACCCTGGGGAATGTGCCCGTCATGCCCGCCGTGCTCGGCCGTATACGGCCGTCATATGCGGGTGGCGACCGGGTCGGGGTGGCGCGTTCCTACCTGACACCCGATCGCCGGTGGCACACCATCTGGCGGACCCTGGCGAACCGTGGCGAATAGTCGCCCGGCAACCTCCACGGGGCTACTGTCAATTCAGCCGAGAACCTGGGGGCTTGACGTGAGCGGACAACCCAACACCCGCCTTGCGGACCTGTTCGGCCTGGCCGGCTGGTCGAAGGGCGAACTCGCGAGGCTGGTCAACCGGCAGGCGGCGGCCATGGGCCACCCCCAGCTGGCGACCGACACCTCCCGGGTGCGGCGGTGGATCGACATGGGAGAGATCCCGCGCGATCCGGTGCCGCGGGTGCTGGCGGCCCTGTTCACCGAGCGTCTCGGCCGTGTCGTGACCATCGAGGACCTCGGTCTGGTACGGCACGGGCGTACGGGGAAACGGCAGAGCGACGGGATCGAGGAACATCCCGACGGTATGCCGTGGGCGCCCGAACGGACCGCCGCGGTCCTCACCGAATTCACGGGAATGGACCTCATGCTCAACCGACGCGGCTTGGTGGGCGCGGGTGCCGCGCTCGCCGCGGGATCCACACTCAGCAGCGCCATGTACGACTGGCTGCACACCGACCCGGCCCTCAAGGCCGACGCCCCTGTCCTCGACGACCCCCTGCACGCCGACCCCGCCGGGTTCGACCGCTACGAGGCCGCCCCCATCGGGTCCCAGGAGATCGAGGAGCTGGAGCGCTCGGTCGAGGTGTTCCGCGCCTGGGACGCGGCCCGTGGCGGCGGGCTTCAACGCAAGGCGGTCGTGGGCCAGCTCAACGAGGTGGGCGGCATGCTCGCCTACCACCATCCAGCCCACCTCCAGCGGCGCCTGTGGGGCGTCGCGGCCAACCTCGCCGTCCTCGCGGGCTGGATGTCGCACGACGTCGGCCTGGAGCCCACGGCGCAGAAGTACTTCGTCATCGCCGCCCACGCCGCAAGAGAGGGCGGCGACCGGCCGCGCGCGGGGGAGGCGCTGTCCCGGGCGGCCCGGCAGATGGTGCACCTCGGCCGGCCGGACGACGCCCTGGACCTGATGAAGCTCGCCCAGTCCGGCGCGGGCGACCGCCTGCAACCGCGCACGAAGGCGATGTTCCACACCATCGAGGCCTGGGCGCAGGCGTCGATGGGCAAGGGCCAGGCGATGCGCCGCACGCTCGGGCGGGCGGAGGACCTCTTCGTCTCCGACCGGCAGGACGTGGAACCGCCGGACTGGATGCAGACCTTCAAGGACGAGGATCTGTACGGCATGCAGGCGCTCGCGTACCGCACGCTGGCGGAGTTCGACCCGGGCGCGGCCGCGCACGCCCAGTACTACGCGGAGAAGGCCCTCGCCCTGCGCGTCGACGGGCGGGAGCGGTCGAAGATCTTCGACCATCTGTCCATGGCGTCGGCCTGCTTCATCGCCGACGACCCCGAACAGGCCGACCGCTACGCCCGGCTGGCCCTGATGTCGATGGGCTCGAACTCCTCCCGGCGCACCTGGGACCGGCTGCGGCAGATGTACCGGCTGACCGCCGAGTACGCCGGCTATCCGAAGATCCACGAGCTGCGGGAGGAGATCAGGCTCGCCCTGCCCAAGCCGAGGGCCAAGGCGGACGGCAACAGCGCACAGGCATAGGGGGCCTGTGCGCTGCCCGACCCGACGGGTCGGTCATGTGGTGACCGTCAGGTCGTGACCTTGGCGACGAGCACGCACGCGTCGTCCTCGCGCCCGGCTCCGCCGAACTCCTCGACGACGGTTCGCACACAGTCCTGCGCGGTGCGCGCCGCGCCGAACCGTGGGGCGAGGCCGAGAAGCCGGTCCGCAGCCGCCGTCCTGCTGTGGCCCGACATCAGCCCGTCGGTGTGCAGGAGGAGCAGGTCGCCCGGGAGCAGGGTGACGACGGACTGTCCGTAGACGGCACCCGATGAGGCGCCGAGGAGGACGCCGTCCGGTGTGTTCAGCATGCGCCCCGTCCCGTCGCGGTACAGCAGCGGGGCGGGGTGTCCTGCCTGCGCCCAGACCAGCGTGCGGGTCTCGGGCCGGTAGCGGCAGCAGACGGCGCTGCCGAGCGCGGGCTGCACGGTGGTGTCGAGTAACTGGTCGAGCAGGGTGAGCAGCTGACCGGGCTCCGTGCCGGCCATCGCCATGCCGCGTACGGCGCCGAGCAGCGTTGCCATGCCGGAGGCGACGGCCACGCCCTGTCCGGTGAGGTCCCCGACGCTGAGCAGCGTCTGGCCGTCGGTCAGCTCCAGCGCGTCGTACCAGTCCCCGCCGATCGGGGTGGCGGTCGCGGCCGGGAGGCGGTGGGCCGCCAGGTCCAGCGTGCCCGGCCCCTGGCGCGGGAGCCGCAGGGAGCCGCGCCAGGGCGGCAGCACGGCTTCCTGTAGCTCTGCCGCGATCCGGTGCTCGGTCCGTTCCTGCCGGCGGTGGCGGTGCAGCGAGTCACGGGTCTCGCGTACCGTCCGCTGGCTGTGGCGCAGTTCGCTGACGTCGCGCAGTACGGCCCACATGGAGGTCGTGCCGCCGTCGGCGCCGAGCACCGGCTCGCCCATCATGTGCACGGTCCGGACGGAGGCGTCGGGCCGTACGACACGGAACTCGCCGTCGATCGGCTTGGCGTCGACCAGGCAGTCCGTGACCATCGCGGTGAGCCTCGGCCGGTCCTCGTCCAGGACCAGGCTGGGCAGCTCGTCCAGGGTGAGGGCGGGGCGGGCCGGGTCGAGGCCGAGGATCTGGTAAAGCTCGCCGGACCAGGTGGCCTCGTCCGTCAGCAGGTTCCACTCGGCGCTGCCGACGCGGCTGAGCAGCGAGCCGCTCGGGGCGGCGGCCGGCGCGGCCCGGACGGCGGGCGGCGCGGCGGGCTCGGCCGGTGCGGGCGGCGGGCCGTCCCGCAGCTGGGCCAAGTGGGCGTCGAGGTCGTCCAGTTGGTGCAGGGCGAGGTCGTACAGGGCGCGCTGCCAGCGCTCCTCGGGGTCCGCACCGTTGCTCCGGGTGTCCCGCCGTACGGCGTCCACGTCACCCTTGAGCCGCCGCGCCTGCGTTATCAGCGCCTCGACCGAGCCGCGCCCGGGCGGCTGGGCGGCTGGGTGGTCCGCGGAGACTGGGGACGGCATGACGCACTCCGAGGGGGACGGTACGACGGGGACGACGGGGGACCAGCTATGACTGTTGCACAGCCCGCGACGCCCTGTAAGGGATTTGGCAACACACGATACGGTGGTGCTTCCGGCATATGCCAGAGTCTTCCCGGAGTGATCCGCGGGTACGAATGACGTACGCGTCGTGGTGGTCAAGTCGTAGGTGCCGTACGCGAGTTGGGTCAGGTGTTCGCTCCGGACGTGGCGCTCAAGCGTGTGTTCGACGCTTGTGTGTTCCAGGGCGGTGCGGAGCGGCCGGTACCTGCTGAACTCTGACCGGAATTGACGGCATGCGACAGGGCTTCGCGGACTCCTTAAGAGCATGGACATCACCGTCGAACAGCTCGCCGAGGCCCGGCTCATCACCGCCCAGGACCAGGAGGTCCCGGTGTCCGCCACTCTTCGCTACACCGCCGCCGACCCCCTCGCCGTGTTCGTGGACTTCCCGGCCGAGGCCGCGCTGCACGGCGAGGAGGTCACCTGGACCTTCGCGCGCACCCTGCTCGACCAGGGGCTGCGGGCCCCGGCCGGCCACGGGGACGTGCAGATATGGCCGTACGGCCGCACCCGGACGGTCGTGGAGTTCCACTCGCCGCACGGCATGGCCCTGCTGCTGTTCCCGGCGTCGGCCCTGCGGCGCTTCCTGGTGCGCACCTACGAGGTGGTGGCGAGCGGGCAGGAGGACGTGGCCGGGGTGGTGGAGCGCGGGCTGAGCGCGCTGTTCGGCGGGGTGTGAGGCGGCGCCGCACGCGCCGGGGCGTCCGGGCGCGGAACCATGGCACGGCCAGAGCACGACTTTGACTCGACCGGTTCCTGCGCCGCTTCGAGGGCGACGCCACGAAGGCGGGCAAGTCGGCGGAGGTGCGCATTCGTTACGCCGTGGAGCCCGGCACGGGCAAGCTCGCGGTCTACTTCACGATGACCAGCTCGGGCCTCTCGGCGGTGAGGTTCACCATCACCTCCACCAACTACCGCGACGACGGCCCCTGGACCTACACCGACGCCGCCGGTGCCTCGACGGAGGACTGGTTCAACCGGTCGCGTTCCAGAACGGCTGGTACGACTTCACGGTGACGGTCGCCTCCGACGCGAGCTGGTCGCGCCGGTTCACCGGGCGCCTGGAGACGGGCGCCGCCGGCGTCAGCGGCCGACCCCGGCGTACAGCTCCGGGCGCGGGGCGAGGTCGACGGCCACCCGGCCGCCCGTCTCCAGCGCCCGGACCCCCGCCTCGGCGACGACGGACGCCGCGTAGCCGTCCCAGACGTCCGGCCCGGTGACCTCCCCGCGCCGGGTCGCGTCCACCCACGCCTGAAGCTCACGGTCGTAGGCGTCGGCGAAGCGGACCAGATAGTCCTGCGCCACCTCCTCCCGGGCGGCGCCCCGCGAGGTGACCACCATGGTGTGCCCGTCGCCGATCCGGGCGCTGCCCGCCTCGCACACGGCCTCGCAGCGCACCTGGTAGCCGAAGCCGCAGTTCACGAAGACCTCCACGTCCACCAGGGCGCCCCGCTCGGTCTCGAACAGCACGAACTGCGGGTCGAGCAGGCCCTCGGGCGCGCCCGCGGCCGGCGCGGGCCGCAGCACGGTGACCGCCGTCAGCTCCTGCCCGAGCAGCCAGCGGGCCGCGTCGATCTCGTGGGAGACCGAGCTGTTGATCAGCATGGCGCTGGTGAAGCCGGCGGGGGAGGAGACGTTGCGGTGGGTGCAGTGCAGCATCAGGGGCCGGCCCAGGCCGCCCCCGTCCAGCAGGGCCTTCAGCCGCCGGTACTCGGCGTCGTAGCGGCGCATGAAGCCGATCTGCGTCAGCCGCCGGCCGAGCGCCGCCTCGGCCTCCACGACCCGCAGGGCACCGGCGGAGTCCGGCACCATGGGCTTCTCGCACAGCACCGGCAGCCGGCGGGCGAAGGCGGCCAGCAGCGCCTCCTCGTGCGCGGGGCCGGGGGAGGCGATCAGGACGGCCGCCACACCCGGCGCGTCCAGCGCTGCCACCGGGTCCGTGTGCACGCTGACCCCGTCGAGCCCGGCCACCGCTGACGCGGCCCGCTCGGCATCGGGGTCGGCCACCGCCGCGACCCTGGCTCCGCTGACCACCTGGTCGAGCCGTCGTATGTGATCGGCCCCCATGTGTCCGGCACCCAGTACCGCCACACCCAGCAGGTCACCCATGTGCGCGCTCCCTTACGCCGACGATCACGCCGTAGCGTACGCCGACGCAAGGGAGGCCCCGCAGGGTCAGTACCGCAGCACTCCCGCGATGCCGTGGGCGTCGCCCAGCGCGCCGTCGGGCACGAAGCGCACCTCGGCGCCCGTCTCCAGGCACTGCTCGACGATCTCGTCCACGATGTCGTCGCGGGCGTCCAGGTCGCCGGGTTCGGCGGGCATCAGATGCTCGCCGAGATCGCGGACGGTGGCCCGGAAGTTCTCCTCCACGGCCAGCAGCCGGACGCGGCCCTCGCGGGCGCTCTGCCACAGCTCGTCCAGACCCGCCGCGTACGTCCGGTGACCGCGCGCCGAGGTCAGCTCCTTGACCACGGTGGTGGTGTCCTTGCGGGACTCCTCCGCCAGCACCGGGCGCAGCGCCTGCCAGACCGCGTCGGGGCCCGCGTGGCCGAGGCCGCCGCGCGGGACGTGGACGGCGGCCTTGGTGATGCCGCCGACCTCGTCCAGCAGAGCCAGCGCCGCCTGCTCGCCCATGACGTAGAGCGGCCGGGGCTGCTCGCGCAGGACCGCGCTCATGGCGGTGTCCGCCTCGCGCAGGAACTGGCGGGTGCCCTCGTGGCGGAAGGTGCTCGGCGAATCGCCGATCTGCATCTGGCGCTCCGCGTCGAAGTTCTCCCGTCTGCGCACCAGCGGGAAGCCGCCGAAGTGTTCCTCCACGACCCGGTCCGGGCCGCCGCTCCACAGGGTGACGCGGTCCGCGGAGACGGACAGCACCCAGTAGGGCCGTTCGGCTGTGTGCGCGGCGACCAGGTTGCGGGTGAGGAAGGTGTCGGACAGCACCACCCGCTCGGGGACGGTCCGGGCCAGGGACCAGACCTGGTGCTCGCCCGGCGCGGCGAAGATCACCAGGCCGTCCTCGGCGTGCGTCAGGTCGACCTCCGCGAGGGCCCGGTCGAGCTGTGCCACGACGTCGGCGCGCCGCTCGCGGGTGACGGCGGGGTCGGACTCCAGGCGCCTGCGCGCCTCGGTCAGCGCGTTGCGCAGCCGGACGGGATCCTGGCCGCTTCCGCGTTCCCGACGGTGCGTCGGGGTCAGCACGGAGACCGCCGGATAGGGGCGCGGGCGCCGCAGTTCGGAGAGGGTCGCGGGACTCAGTGCGTGCTCCATGACACGACGATAGGGCGGATTCACCTTTACGGCATTCGGGGTAATCCGGGCCTCGCTGTCCTCGCTGTCCGCCGCCGGGATTCCCGGCGGACAGCGGTGACGCGGGCCTTGCGGCCGGTTACCGTACTCGTCAGTAACCGAGCGTGCCACACCCAGGAGGCCTTCATGCCGCAGCTCGACGTCGACGGAGCGACGCTGGCGTACGACGACGAGGGTCCGCGCGACGCGGCGGAGGTGCCCGTGGTGTTCGTGCACGGCTGGACCGCGAACCGGCACCGCTGGGACCACCAGATGGCGCACTTCTCCGCGCGGCGCCGGGCGATCCGGCTGGACCTGCGCGGACACGGCGAGAGCACGGGTGCCGGGGTGCGGACCGTCGCCGAGCTGGCGCGGGACGTCGTCGCGCTCCTCGACCATCTCGGCGTGGAGCGGTGCGCGCTGGTCGGCCACTCGATGGGAGGGATGATCGCGCAGACCGTCGCCCTCGCGCACCCCGCGCGGCTGGAGCGGATGGTGCTGGTCAACTCCATCGGCCGGATGACCTACAGCCGCGGCCGGGGCCTGCTGATGGCGGCCTCCACCCTGGTGCCGTTCCGGCTGTTCGTGGCCGCCAACATCCGACGCGCCTTCGCGCCCGGCCATCCGCGCGAGGAGATCCGTGCGCACGTCCGGGCCTCCGCCGCCACCCCGCGCGAGGTCGTGATGACGCTCTACGGCGCGATGCGGGCCTTCGACGTCCTGGACCGGGCCGGGGAGGTCGCCGTGCCGACCCTGATGGTGCACGGCTACCACGACGTCCAGCTGCCGGTGCGGCAGATGCTCCGGCTGGCCAAGGCCTACCCGGACGCGGTCGTCCGCATCCTGGACGCGGGGCACGAGCTGCCGGTGGAGAAGCCGGCCGAACTGACCGGGGTGCTCGACTCGTTTCTGGCCGCGAAGCCGTAGCGAGGGTGTAACGCCCTGACTGTTTGAGGAAGTTTTTGCCTGGGCCGGTTCCTGTCGCCGTATGCCCGGTGCTGGGCCTGTCCACGGATTTTGCTGAGGCAAAACGCGGCCGAAATCGTGGGGCGGGAGCCCGTGTCGTGTTACGGCCGCGTTGACTCGGTCGACCGCCTGACGGAGGCTCGTCATATAGGTGCCCGATACAACTGGTTTGCCGGCCGGTCGTCCGCGACCGCGAAAACGCAGGTGAGCGAGGGGCCGACGGGCATCCCGAGGCAGGAGGTAGCGCATGTGCGGCATCACCGGATGGGTCTCCTTCGACCGTGATCTGACGGCCGAGGCCACCACATTGCATGCGATGACCGAGACGATGGCCTGCCGAGGGCCGGACGACCGGGGCACCTGGGCCGAGGGCCCCGCCGCCCTGGGACACCGCCGGCTCGCCATCATCGACCTCCCCGGCGGCCGTCAGCCGATGTCCGTGCCGACCCCCGAGGGCACCGTCGCCCTCGTCTACTCCGGGGAGGCCTACAACTTCACCGAGCTGCGCCGGGAACTCACGGACCGGGGCCACCGGTTCACCACCGACTCCGACACCGAGGTGGTGCTGCACGGCTATCTGGAATGGGGTGACGCGGTCGCCGAACGGCTCAACGGCATGTACGCGTTCGCCGTGTGGGACGGCCGCCACGGCAAGCTGGTGATGATCCGCGACCGCATGGGCATCAAGCCGTTCTACTACCAGCCCACCGCCGACGGCGTCCTGTTCGGCTCCGAACCCAAGGCGATCCTCGCCAACCCGCTGGTCCGGCCCCGCGTCACGCTGGACGGACTGCGCGAGCTGTTCGTCATGATCAAGACGCCGGGCCACGCCTTCTGGGACGGCATGCGCGAGGTGGAGCCCGGCACGGTCGTCACCGTCGACCGCTCCGGCCTGTCCACCCGCGTGTACTGGCGCCTGGAGACCCGGCCGCACACCGACGACCGCGACACCACCATCGCCACCGTGCGATCGCTCCTCGACGACATCGTCCGCCGCCAGCTGGTCGCCGACGTGCCGCGCTGCACACTGCTCTCCGGCGGCCTCGACTCCTCCGCCATGACCGCGCTGGCCGCCCGGCAACTCGCCGCGCACGGCGAGAAGGTGCGCAGCTTCGCCGTCGACTTCGTCGGCCAGACCGACAACTTCGTCGCCGACGAACTGCGCGGCACCCCCGACACACCCTTCGTGCACGACGTGGCCCGGCTCGCCGGCACCGACCACCAGGACATCGTGCTCGACGCCGAGGCCCTCGCCGACCCCGCCGTACGCGCCCAGGTCATCCGGGCCCGCGACCTGCCGTCGGGGCTCGGCGACATGGACAGCTCGCTGCTTCTGCTGTTCCGCGCCATCCGGGAGAAGTCCACGGTGGCCCTGTCCGGCGAGTCCGCCGACGAGGTCTTCGGCGGCTACCTCCAGTTCTTCGACGAGGAGGCGCGCCGCGCCGACACCTTCCCGTGGCTGACGACCATGAGCCGCCACTTCGGCGAGGACGCCGGCGTGGTGCGCGCCGACCTCGCCAAGTCCCTGGACCTGGAGAGCTATGTCGCCGACGGCTACCGCACCGCCGTCACCGGCATCGACCGGCTGGACGGCGAGAGCGGCTTCGAGTTCCGGATGCGGCAGATCAGCCACCTGCACCTGACCCGCTTCGTGCGCATGCTGCTCGACCGCAAGGACCGCATGAGCATGGCTGTCGGACTGGAGGTCCGGGTGCCGTTCTGCGACCACCGGCTGGTCGAGTACGTCTACAACGCGCCCTGGGCCCTGAAGTCCTTCGACGGCCGGGAGAAGAGCCTGCTGCGGGAGGCGGCGGCGGACGTCCTGCCGCGCTCGGTGTACGAGCGCGTCAAGAGCCCGTACCCGTCCACGCAGGACCCCCGGTACGCCCGCGCCCTCCAGGAGCAGACCAAGGAACTGCTCGCCCGGCCCTCCCACCCCGTCTTCGACCTCGTGGACCGGGACCGGGTCCGGCAGGCCGCCGAAGGCGAGGCGCCGGTCAGCACCCAGGCGGCCCGGCGCGGCCTGGAGCGCACCCTGGACCTCGCGGGGTGGCTGGACCTCTACTCGCCCGAGCTGGTGCTCGACTGAGCCGGTCAGCCGAGGCCGATGGCGCGGTCCGCGGCCGCCGCCGACCGCTGCCACCACGTCGTCACCGGCTCCCAGACGAGCACCTGGCGCCCGGTGCCGAGCCGCCCCGCGGTGAAGGAGCGGCCCCAGTGCGCGGCCGACGCCGCCACCCCGACTCCCACCACCCGGCGGGCCTCCGGGTCCGCCGGGTCGGCGATGGTCCGCACGTCGGCGTAGGCCGTGCCGCCCGCCGCGAGCCGGTAGGTGCCCGTACCGCCCTCCGGCACCGGCAACGCGATCCCGTCCAGGTCCCCGAAGGTCACCGTGGGCACCCGGTCGACGACACACGCGCCTGTGCCGTGGTTGGTGACGCTGGTGCGCAGCACGGTCGGCCGGCCGGTCACGGCCTTCGCCCTGATCGTCAGCGCCTTCTCGGCGCAGCGGGCGGGCCGGTCCTGGCCGGTGGCGGCCTGGCTCTGCGGCGCGGTCAGCAGCAGGGCCGCCGCGGCGGCCGAGGCGGCGGGTACGGCGATGGCGGCGCGGATGCGCATGACGGGCTCCCTGTCGCGGTCACATACGGGATACGGCGGGATAGGGCGGGACACGGCGGCCTGGGCACGCCTTGTCGAGTGGGACGGCCGGGGCGGCCGGGAGGTTGCCCCGGTGCGTGGCATTCACCCGGATGAGCCACATCTGGCACCGGCGGCGCAGGGGGACCGGCGGCCGATCGCATGCGGCCCTCAGCCGGCGCTGTCCGAGGCGACACGCTCGCGGGTCGCGTCGGCCGGGCAGGAACTGCCGCTCGCGGGCAGCGAGCCGTACAGCAGGAAGTCATTGACCTTGCGGTGCACACACATGGAGGACGAGTACCCGGTGTGGCCCTCGCCCTTGTTGTCGAGCACCACCGCCGACGGGCCGAGCCGGTGTGCCGTCTCCACGGTCCACCGGTACGGCGTCGCCGGATCGCCGCGCGTGCCGACGAGCAGCATCTTCGCCGAGCGCACGTTCTTCACCTGGTCGCGGATGAAGTCGGTGCCCTTGGGCCGGCCGTAGCACAGCAGCAGCTGGGTGAGCCGGTAGCGGCCGAAGACCGGCGAGGCCTCGTCGTACGCGGCCCGCAGATCCTTCATGTCCTGGGTGAGCCGGGCCCCGGTGGGCCGGTCGGGATCGTCCGCGCAGTTGATCGCCATCAGCGCGGCCGGCAGGTTGTCCGCCGGGACGTCCTGGGCGTCGACCAGCCCGCCGTCCGGCCGGTGCGGCTCCCGGGGCAGGCCGATGCCGCCCGTGGCGAAGGCCAGGACGCGACGGGTGTCGCCGTCCTCGATCAGCGAGGCCAGCGCCCGCTCCAGCGAGGGCCACAGCTCCCTGCTGAACAGCGCCTGTCCGATGGCGCCCACCAGGTCCTGGCCGGAGAACGAGCCGCCGAAGTCCGTGGGCACCGGGTTCTCGTCGAGCGAGCGCACCAGCCGGATCACTTGGTCCCCGGCCGCGCGCCGGTCCTGCCCGAAGGGACAGCCGAGATCCGTCGTACACCAGTCCAGGAAGTCGTCCAGCGCCGTCTGCTGCCCCTCGGCCCCCGCAATCCCCTGCTCGGCCAGCGACTCGGTCAGCGTGTCCACGCCGTCCAGGACGACCCGGCCGACCTTGCCGGGGAACTGTGCCGCGTACACCGCGCCGAGCCGGGTGCCGTAGGAGAAGCCGAGGTAGTTGAGCTGGTCGTCGCCGAGTGCCTGGCGGATGACGTCAAGGTCACGGGAGGCGTTCACGGTGCCGATGTGGGGCAGCACCGGGCCGGAGAACCGGGCGCACTGGTCGGCGGCCTGCCGCAACCGCTTGAGCAGCGTCTGCGGACGGCTGATGTCGGCGTCCTTCTCCGTCACGGCCGACGCCGCGTCGCTGCCCTCGCCGCAGCTGACGGGGGAGGACCGGCCGACCCCGCGCGGGTCGAAGGTCACCACGTCGTAGCCCTTGGTCAGGTCCATGAACTGTTTGCCCTCGGCGGCCAGCTCGGGGATGCCGGGGCCGCCCGGGCCGCCGAAGTTCAGCAGCACCGAGCCGCGGGACGGCCCGCTGGCGCGGTAGCGGGCCAGCGCCACGTCGAGCGTGCCGGCGCGTGGCCGCGCGTAGTCGAGCGGGACGGTGACCTTCGCGCACTGGAGGTCCTTCGGGATGTCCGCCCCCTGACAGGCGGTCCAGGTGAGCTTCTGCCGGTAGAACCGGGACAGGTCGGGCTGCGGCTGGTCGGCGGCAGCCGCGGGCAGCCCGGCTCCGAGCAGCGCGAGGACGAGGGCCGAGGCACCCGCGCAGCGCCGCACGGCGGGCCGTGTGGACAGCTTGGCCAGCATCGTTCGCCTCCCGGGGCGCCCGCCGCGGACCGGGGACGGCGCCCTCGGATCACCATAAGCGGGCCCCGGACGGCCCGCCTCCGGACGGGGCGAGGCGGCGTCCGCCGGTGTACTCTGCGCGGCCTCCCTGCCCCGTTGGTGATCTTTCACCGGCTTTACATGCAGTTCGATAACAGTGCCGCTCGATGGGGTGAAAGACCGATTAGCCATAACTCTGATGGTTCGCCTGCGTTTTACGTGGTGCGGGTGAGTGCTCGCGATGATGTCTGGAAGGCAGGGAACCTATGAGACGGGCTACCCGAAACGGTGTGATCGCCGTCGCCGCCGCGTCCGGCGCGATGGCCGTGGCGCTGCCGGTGTCCGCCGCCTTCGCGGCGGGCGGGGCGGACGCCCAGGGCTCGGCGGCCGGCTCCCCCGGGCTGGTCTCCGGCAACGGCATCCAGCTGCCGGTGCATGTGCCGGTGAACGTCTGCGGCAACACGGTGAACGTCGTGGGGCTGCTCAACCCGGCCGCGGGCAACACGTGCGCGAACACCGGCGGCGGGAAGAGCGGCGGCACGGGGAAGGGCAGTGGCACGGGTAAGTCCGGGACATCGGCCACGTCCGGCGGGGCCACCGCGCACGGCGGCGCCCAGGACTCGCCCGGGGTGCTCTCGGGCAACGGCGTCCAGCTTCCCGTCGACCTGCCGGTCAACGTCAGCGGGAACAGCGTCAACGTCGTCGGCATCGGCAATCCGGCCCACGGCAACCAGTCGGTCAACGGCGACGAGCCGACCCGGCCCCCGCAGACCCCGGCCCCGACGCACCGGGCCCCGAAGCCCCCGGCTCCCGCCCGGTCCCACCCCGCCCCCCACATCCCGCGCCCGGTGGCCTCCACGCTGGCCCACACCGGAGCGGACGTGGCGACCCCGGCCATCGCCGGCAGCGCCGCGCTCCTCCTCACCGGCGCCATCCTGTACCGCCGCTTCCGCCCGACCCGCCCCCACTGACACCCCCCGCGGGGGGGGGCCGGGGGGGGGGGGGGGGGGGGGGGGGGGGGGGGGGGGGGGGGAGAGGGGGGGGGGGGGGGGGAGAGGGGTG